>NZ_CP016634.1:3130000-3444375 GCF_002741075.1 Pseudomonas putida
CTGGAGTTCACTGGCCCCCTGGCCGTGGCAATCCTCGCATCGCGCCGGGTCGTGGACTTTCTTTGGATTGGCCTGGCGGTCGTTGGTCTAATGCTGTTGATCCCTATAGGCCAATCCGGTAGCGCGATCGACCCGACAGGCGCAGCTTATGCCTTGGGAGCCGGGGTCTGCTGGGCCCTCTACATTCTTTATGGGCAGCGCGCAGGAGCTGAACACGGCATTCAGACCGCCGCCCTTGGCGTGCTGGTCGCCGCACTGTTCGTCGCCCCTATCGGCATCGCCCATGCAGGCAGCGCCCTGCTAAGCCCTGCTCTGCTCCCCGTGGCGCTGGGCGTTGCGATCCTCTCGACGGCCCTCCCCTACAGCCTTGAAATGATTGCCCTGACCAAAATGCCCGCCCGGACCTTCGGCACCTTGATGAGCATAGAGCCTGTCATTGCGGCGCTTTCAGGCCTGTTATTCTTGGGTGAGGTTCTAACACTCGCGCAGTGGCTGGCGATTCTGGCGATTATCACCGCATCGGTGGGCGCTACATTGTCGATGCGCCGTGAAGCGCCCGCCACCGTAGCAGCAGACTGACATGAGAAATATTTTCATTTGACACGATATTTGCCATTGTCGCACCCTGCTTGGCTAGCTAAGCTGTCATAAGAATTTGATCTTTACGCTATTTACTGTACAAAACAGGGATGTTGGAGAAACTTCAGGAAGAAAAGCGAGAAAACGACAGGGCCAGGCATGCTGGTCGGCTCTGCTTTTAAGGACAGGAATGAAACGTATTTTTCTCATCCTGGCCATTTTGGCCATAGCTGGATGCGCCGCCACCGCCAAAACGGAGGTGAAACGTGGGAAGAAGGGCTTGCACATCAACTGCTCAGGCCTCTCCTCCTCATGGGACAAGTGCTACAGCAAGGCAGCCACTTCCTGTGGCAAACGTGGCTACAAAGTCATCGCCCGCTCCGGCGAGACCGACGAAGAACCGGGCGACTACCTGTTCGGCATCAACCCTGCCGGCTATACCAGCCGCAGCATGATCGTCCTATGCAAATGACATGAAGAAGGGCAGCCAATCGGCTGCCCTTCTTCGTTGTTGCACCGTCCCATCAGAGAGGCGCTGTACGCGCCTGGAGCCAGTCCAAGGCTTCATCCTTGAGCAACGGAGCCAAACGCTCACGCACCGTCGCATGGTAGCGATTGAGCCACTCGATATCGTCCGCCCCAAGCATCTCGGGGATCAGGCACCGGGTATCGATCGGGCACAATGTCAAGGTCTCGAAACTCAGGAAGTCGCCAAACTCGCTCTTGCCCGCTTCGCGGTTCACGACGAGGTTCTCGATTCGCACTCCCCAGGCTCCCGGCCGGTAGGTGCCTGGCTCGATGGAGCTGATCATCCCCGCCTGCATGGCCGTCTGCGGCAGGGTCGGTGCCTGATAGGCAATCACCTGCGGGCCCTCATGGACATTCATGAAGTAGCCCACGCCATGGCCGGTGCCGTGTCCATAATCGACCTGATCAGCCCAGATCGGCGCACGGGCAATGGCATCGAGCAATGGCGAGAGGATCCCGCGGGGGAAGCGTGCCCGCGACAAGGCGATCATGCCCTTGAGCACTCGGGTGCAATCCCGCTTCTGCTCAAGACTAGGACTGCCGATCGGCACCATTCGGGTAATATCGGTGGTGCCTCCCACGTACTGACCACCAGAGTCGATCAGCAGCAAGCCATCCCCTTCGATCAGCGCATGCGACTCCTCGGTCGCCCGGTAATGCGGCATGGCGCCATTGGCGTTGAACGCGGCGATGGTCGAGAAGCTCAACGACACGAACCCCGGCCGACGCCCACGCGCCGCACTCAGCCGCTCGTCGACGGTCAGCTCGGTAATGGCTTGCTTGCCCAGGTTGGCTTCGAACCAGGCGAAGAATTCGCACAACGCCGCGCCATCCTGCTCCATCACCTGACGGATATGCACCAAGTCTTCGTCACGCTTGCGCGACTTGCTCAAGGTGGTCGGGTTGATCCCCTCGAGCAATCGCACCTCGGCATCAAGATGCTCCAGCAAGCCAGAGGTGACACGGGCCGGGTCCACCAGCAGGCGGGCCTGCGGCGGGATCGCGGCCAGGGCCTGAGCGATCTCGGCATAATCGCGCACCGTGATCCCATCGACTGCGAGCACATGCCGCAGGTGATCGTCGATTTTGTCCGGGCCGACGAACAGCGCCGCTTGCTCCTGACTGATCAATGCGAAAGAAACGAACACCGGATTGTAGGACACATCGCTGCCGCGCAGATTGAACAGCCAGGCGATGTCATCGAGCGTTGCGATGAAGTGCCAATCGGCGCCGCGCTCAGTCAAGGTCCGACGCAGTTCGGCGAGTTTTTCCGCACGGCTAACAGTGGCATTAGGCGGCAGGTGCTGATAGACCGGATTGCCTGGCAGCGCCGGTCGCCCGTCCCAGACCTGCCCCAGCAAGTCCAGATGGGTCAGCAAGCGCACCTCCCGAGCCTTCAGTCGCTCCTGCAGTTGCCGGGCGGACGCCAGCGCCATGACTGCACCGTCCACAGCCACCGCCCCCTGTTGCCGCACATGCTCGCCAAGCCATTCCAGCGCCCCCGGTTGGCCAGGCAGCAATTTCATCAGCTCGATGCCACTGCCTGCCAGCTCATGCTGAGCCTGCTCCCAGTAACGACTATCGACCCATAGCCCGGCAAAGTCCGCCGTGACGACCAGGGTTCCCACCGAGCCATGAAAGCCAGACAGCCACTGCCGGCCCTGCCAGTGGCCTGGCAGATACTCGGACAGATGGGGGTCGGCCGAAGGCACCAGCAGGGCATCCACACCTTCACCGGCCATCACTTCGCGCATACGCGCCAACCGGGCCGGAACGCTTTGCTGAATCGGGGACTGAATATTCATTCGCACTCCTGCGGGATACATCGTCGGCTATTCCAAGCCATCGATAATGGAGCAGCCAGCCATGGCCCGCAATCACTGCTCTGCTTCAGCATGCGACGGCCATTGATCATGTCAGCTGAACTTTGCCCGTCCAAGTGCCTTCAGACTCCATACCCCCCAGCGGACAGACATCGCCTATGCCCCCGTCCAGCGATCCGAAAACCGCCGTTGTCCTGCTCGATACCCGGGAGCGTACCCCCGAGCACGAGCACGCGGTCCATCTCAAAGTCGCCGATTACCTGGCGCGCCTGCTGGGCATCGAGCGCGTGGAGCCCCTCCCGCCGTCACCCAGCACCGGCGCCTACTATTACCTGCCCACCGAAACCCTGGTTGATCCACAACGCTACCGCGCCATCGGTATCTTCGACGAGGACGATCTGTTCGGTGGTGTGGTGCCCTTCCCGTTCGTGGCGACCAAGGCGATCTCCCACCCTCTGCCGGCCAACGCCAACTTCCCGCCAGGATGGAGCGACGCCTTCGCCCAAGACGCGTGCGATGCGCTCCTGCGCGGCTACACCGTCTTCAGCAAGGCCGACGCACGACAGGCCGCGCGCTTGCTGCTACGCGAGGGTCCACTGCGGGTCAAGCCAGTACTGGCCTGCGCCGGACGAGGACAAGCTGTGATCGAAGACGTTCAGGACCTGGAGCCGATGCTTGTGCCGATGGACGATAAAACCTTGGCGCTCGTCGGCCTCGTGCTCGAGGAGCACCTGGAACAGGTGCAAACCTTCAGCGTCGGTCAAGTGCACGTGGGGCAACTGCGCTGCAGCTATTACGGCACCCAGCGCCTGACTCACGATCACCAAGGCACCGAAATCTATGGCGGTTCCGACCTGATCGTGGTCCGAGGGGGCTATGAGGCACTGTTGCAACTGCCGCTGGAAGATCATCTACGCCTGGCGGTCATCCAGGCGATGACCTATGAACGCGCTGCACAGCAGCACTTTCCAGGATTCATCGCTTCGCGCCGCAACTACGATATCGCCCGAGGACTGGACGCTCGCCAGCACCTGCGTTGCGGCGTGCTGGAACAATCCTGGCGCCTGGGTGGAGCCAGCAGCGCCGAGGTCCTGGCGCTTCAGGCCTTCGCCGACGACCCGGCCCTGCAACAGGTGCGCGCTTCGAGCCATGAAGTCTTCGGCACCGCCAGGCTGCCCGCCGACGCCACACTTTTCTACCAGGGAAACGACAGTGAACTTGGACAACTCAGCAAGTATGCGCGGATACGCCACCATGACCATTCAAAGTGAAACCGTGGAGCTGCAGGTCGAGGACGGTCACATCGCCGGCACGGTGGTCAGCCCCGGGTGCAAGATGCCGGCCATTCTCTTTGTCCATGGCTGGGGCGGCAGCCAACAGCGCGACTTGGCCCGAGCCCGGCAGATCACCGGCCTGGGCTGCGTGTGCATGACCTTCGATCTGCGCGGCCACGAGAAAACCGAAAGCCAGCGCCTGACCGTCACCCGCCAACAGAACCTCGACGACCTGCTGGCCGCCTATGACCACCTGGCCAGCCACCCGGCAGTGGACCCGAGCGCCATCGCCCTGATCGGCAGCAGCTATGGTGGCTACCTGGCGACCCTGCTGACCACCCAGCGGCCAGTCAAATGGCTGGCCTTACGGGTTCCGGCATTGTATTGGGACGAAGATTGGGGCACCCCCAAGCAAGCCTTGGACCGCCAGCGCCTGAACAACTATCGTCAGCGGATTCTGGGCTCGGCCGACAATCGCGCCCTGGCTGCCTGCGCCGAGTTCGGCGGGGATGTGCTGCTGGTGGAGTCGGAGCACGATGACTATGTGCCGCACAACACGCTGATGAGCTACCGTTCGGCGTTCGTTGCCGCCCACTCCCTGACCCATCGCATCGTCGACGGGGCCGACCATGCGCTGTCCAGCGAAGAAAGTCAGAAAGGCTACAGCTCGATCCTGGCGTCATGGATCGCAGAGATGGTCATCGGCGCACGTCTGGATCGTTATCCGCACTACGCCCCATGGTACGCCTGAGGTTCACCGACCTGGCAATGCAGGCCACCGTCCTTGCCTCGTACCAGGCTGCGCAAGGTCTGGAAGGCAGCGAAGTTCACGCCCCGCGCCTGGTGCATGCACAACAGGTCGAGAAAAGGCTCCTCGACGAAGAAACTGGCGGCGGCCGCCCATTCCTGGCGTGATTGCCACTGCAGATACTGGAGCACCCGACTGCCGTCATCGCTGGCTTGAATACTGACGCCCAGCAACCCCTCGCAGCGCGCGGCCAGTTCCTCGCTGCGCAGCACCAAGGCATCGGCCAAAGCATGCTGGCAGGCTGCCGGCACTTCATATTCAATCATCTGAGTGAACCATAAAGAATGGGGCTGAGCCGCCATGGACAGTCTCCTTGTTCCGGATGCTTGCTGCACGATAGCTAACAAGGGTAAAACCTCCAGTTAACTCAAGGTCAAGGGGTTTTTCATGCCTGGCACCCATCAGATGATGCTGAGCGTCGGCCAGTTGGCGGCCCGCAGCGGCGTGGCGGTCACCGCACTGCACTTCTATGAAACCAAAGGGCTGATCCATAGCACGCGTAACGCGGGCAACCAACGCCGCTACCCGCGCTCGATGCTTCGAAGGGTCGCCGTGATCAAGATGGCCCAACGACTGGGCATCGCCCTTGCCGACATTGCCAAGGCCCTCGACAGCCTGCCCGATGACCACGTCCCGACCGCGGAGGATTGGAGCCGACTCTCGGCTCGCTGGCGCGAAGACCTCAATCGCCGCATCGACGAACTGACTCTGCTGCGCGACCAGCTGGACGGCTGCATCGGTTGTGGTTGCCTGTCACTCAAGGAATGCCCGCTGCGCAATCATCAGGACCGCCTGGCCGAGGAAGGTCCGGGGCCACATCCACAATGATGGCCACGGTCTCTCATACCTGGGCGACGAAGCGCCGACGGTAGTCGCTGGGCGTCGATCCGGTGATGCGTTGAAAGACCTTGCGAAATGCTCCTGGATCCTGATAACCCACGCCCCAGGCGATCTGATCCACACTGCGCCGCGTGAACTCCAGAAGCCGGCACGCCCTCACCACCCGCACCTGCTGGCAATACTCGGTCGGCCGCATGCCCGTCGCCGCCCGGAAACGGCGCAGGAAGGTACGCGGCTCAAGCCCTGCGCACAACGCCATGGTCGCAAGGTCCGCCTCCTGCGCACCACTGCCCTGCAACCAGTGCTGGACCTTGAGCACCGCTTCGTCGCCATGGTCCAGGCGGGGGCTGAAACGTGCGCCGGGCGATGTCGTCGCAAGCGGCTCGACCGCCAGATAACGCGCGGTCTCGCGGGCCAAGGTCGCCCCGAGAAAGCGCTCCAGCAAGCGAAGCCCCAGGTCGGTCCAGGCCATCAGGCCTGCCGAGGTCATGATGTCGCCATCATCGAGCAATGGCTGGCTGGCCGCCACCTCGATCAGGGGAAAGCGCTCGGCCAGGGCCTGCGCGTAATTCCAGTGAGTACTGGCCTGACGACCATCGAGCAAACCACTGGCGGCGATGAAAAACACGCCGATGCACACCGAGGCGAGCACCGTGCCCTGCCCATGCCACCGGCACAGGGCGGCGCGATGATGCTCGAGCACCGCAGGTGCGGGCGCCGAGGCCAGGCTTGGCGGAATCACCAGCGCACGAACGTCGTGCGAGGGGTGCGCCAAGCTGTCATGGATCACCCGCATCTGCCCATCACCCTCGACCTGCCAGTGGCTGACGCGCAACGTCGGCAGCTCGCCCCCACCGAGTTCCGCGGCAACCCGGTTGGCGACCGCGAACAGGTCGGTCAGGCCCATCACCGCGGCGTTTTGGGCCCCTGGGTAGACCAGTACGCCAATCTCCAGGGTGCCGGGGCTGTCAGTTTTTGCCGTCATTGTGTCGATCGCGCCAATGCCAAAGGTAATCGCCCAAGCCTATAACTATCCTCATCCAACCACTACTGCCATAGGAGGCAGCATGAGCAAGCAGGCCCTGATCATCATCGACATCCAGAACGACTATTTCCCCGGCGGCAAATGGACCCTCGACGGTGCCGAGGCGGCCGCCGACAACGCCGCGCGCCTGCTCGACGCCGCGCGTGAACGGGGTGATCTGGTGGTGCATGTTCGCCATGAGTTCGACAGCGCAGACGCGCCGTTCTTCGCCCCGGCTTCCGAAGGTGCTCAGATCCATGCCAAGGTCGCACCGAAGCCCGGGGAACCGGTGGTGCTCAAGCATCAGGTCAATGCGTTTCGCGACACCAACCTCAAGTCCCTGCTGGATCAGCATGAGGTCAAGGCCCTGACCATCGTCGGCAGCATGAGCCATATGTGCATCGATGCCGCGACCCGCGCCGCCGCCGATCAGGGCTACCAAGTCGCGGTGGCCCATGACGCCTGCGCCACCCTGCCCCTGGACTTTGCCGGCAAGCAGGTCCCTGCCGCCCACGTCCAGGCCGCATCCATGGCTGCCTTGGCGTTCGCCTATGCCCGGGTTGAATCCACCGAGCAACTGCTTGGCGAATACGAAGCCTGAAGGGTCAGATCACCACGTTGCGCACGAACCGCGTGGGCTCGCTGCCGTCGTTGCGATAGGCGTACCGGCAATTACTGGGAAACACGTGGAACTCGCCGACCTGCAAACGCAGCTCGCGCGCTTCGATCAGTAGCGTCAGGCAGCCTGCGACCACGTAGATCTGCTCGCTCCACCCCTCGGCGTCAGCGTCGCTGACATAGCACTCGCCTGGCGCCAGGGTCCACTCCCACAGTTCGACTTCACGCAAGGCGGGGCTGCTACCCAGCAAAACCGCCTTGCTCAGGGGATGCTCGCCTGCCCAGGCAAGCTCGTTGATTCGACTTGGATCGCGCTGTCCAGGCGCCTGGATCAGTGTACTGAAGACCACGCCCAGCGCTTCGGCGATCAGGTCGAGCGTCGTGAGGCTGACGTTCTTCTCGCCGGCCTCGATGGCGACCAGCATGCGCCGGCTGACCCCGGAACGTTCGGCCAGGGCCGTCTGGCTCATCCCTGCGGCATGACGCAGTTGGCGGATATTCTGGCTGACATGTTGCAGCACCGAGGCACGGTGCGAGGAATCTTTGTGCACTATATTGCTCACAGGTAAAGGTTGCGCAGTATACTGCCCACTTTGCGGCGATTGTGCGCCGCCCTCTATGAGCGCGCAAGACCATGAGCCCATCCTCCACTTCATCGAAGCCCCTCGTATCCCTGCGCTTGAGCAAGGCGGAACTGGTGCTGGTATTCATTACCATGCTCTGGGGGGGCACCTTCCTGTTGGTGCATAACGTCATGACGGTCAGCGGCCCGATGTTTTTTGTCGGTCTGCGTTTTGCCGCCGCAGCGCTGTTCGTGGGCCTGGTGTCGGCGCGGTCGCTACCGGGGCTGACCCTGACTGAACTCAAGGCCGGCATGCTCATCGGCGTGTCGATCATGCTCGGGTATGGCTTGCAGACCATGGGCCTGCAGACCATCAGCAGCAGCCAATCGGCGTTCATCACCGCCCTTTATGTGCCCTTCGTGCCTTTGCTGCAGTGGCTGGTGCTTGGCCGCCGCCCAGGACTGATGCCAAGCCTCGGGATCTGCCTGGCCTTCATCGGCCTGATCCTGGTAGCAGGCCCTGACAGCGGAACCCTGAACCTCAGCGAAGGCGAGCTGCTGACCCTGGTCAGCGCCGTGGCCATCGCGGCCGAGATCATCCTGATCAGCCGCTATGCCGGCCAGGTCGATGTGCGTCGTGTCACGGTGGTTCAACTGCTGACCGCTTCGGTCCTGGCGTTTCTGATGATTGTCCCGACCCAGGAGCGCATCCCGGGCTTCTCTTGGCTGCTTCTATGCAGCGCCATCGGCCTGGGCGCCATGAGCGCGGTGATCCAGGTGGCGATGAACTGGGCACAGAAGTCCGTGTCACCCACCCGCGCCACCCTCATCTATGCCGGCGAGCCGGTGTGGGCCGGCATCGTCGGGCGCATCGCCGGGGAGCGCCTGCCAGGCCTGGCACTGCTTGGGGGCTTGCTGATCGTGATCGCCGTGGTGGTCAGCGAACTGAAGATCCGACGCACCGACGAGCGCCCGGCCACGCAAGAAAGCCGCGACGTCCACGAGCACGAACCGGGCCTGTGAAGTCCTGCTCAGCAGCTATGCTTTGAAAAAAACTGTTATAAAAAAACAGCTTTTCACACCCCATATGTAGGAATGTTCAACCGCTTGCGTGTTGGTGATCAACTCCTCGGCACGTATGATCCTTGGCAAACTCCTCCAGATTAGAACGCTATGTCATTGATAGTGCTATTGCTTCTGCCGTTCGTGGGCAGTTGCCTGGCAGCCTTGCTGCCGCACAACGCACGCAACGCAGAGTCCATTCTCGCCGGGCTCGTCGCCCTGGCGGGCACCATCCAGGTAGCTTTGATGTACCCGCAGATCGCCCATGGCGGCGTCATCCGCGAGGAGTTCCTTTGGTTGCCCAGCCTTGGCTTGAACCTGGTCTTGCGCATGGACGGCTTCGCCTGGCTGTTCTCCCTGCTGGTGCTCGGCATCGGCACACTGGTGTCGCTGTACGCACGCTACTACATGTCGCCGCAGGACCCGGTGCCCCGTTTCTTTGCCTTCTTCCTGGCATTCATGGGCGCCATGCTCGGCCTGGTCATCTCCGGCAGTCTGATCCAGCTGGTGTTCTTCTGGGAGTTGACCAGCCTGTTCTCCTTCCTGCTGATCGGCTATTGGCACCACCGAAGCGATGCCCGCCGAGGCGCTTACATGGCGCTGATGGTCACAGGCGCTGGCGGTTTGTGCATGCTGGTCGGGGTGCTGCTGCTCGGCCATGTGGTCGGCAGCTACGACCTGGACAAGGTCTTGGCTGCCGGCGAACTGATTCGCCAACATGCGCTATACCCCGTCCTGCTTCCATTGATCCTGATCGGCGCGCTGAGTAAAAGCGCCCAATTCCCCTTCCAGTTCTGGCTGCCCCATGCGATGGCAGCGCCAACTCCCGTCTCCGCGTACCTGCACTCAGCGACCATGGTCAAGGCTGGGGTATTCCTGCTGGCCCGGCTGTGGCCGGTGCTTTCCGGCAGCGAGGAGTGGTTCTGGATCGTCGGCGGCGCCGGTGCCATGACCCTGCTGCTCGGCGCTTTCTGCGCCATGTTCCAGAATGACCTCAAGGGCCTGCTGGCCTACTCGACCATCAGCCATCTGGGCCTGATCACCCTGCTGCTGGGCCTTAACAGCCCGCTGGCTGCCGTGGCCGCGGTGTTCCACATCCTCAACCACGCCACCTTCAAGGCCTCGCTGTTCATGGCCGCCGGCATCATCGATCACGAAAGCGGCACCCGTGACATTCGCCGCCTCAGTGGGCTGTTCCGCCTGATTCCGTTCACCGCCACCCTGGCCATGGTGGCCAGTGCTTCGATGGCGGGCGTTCCTCTGATGAACGGTTTCCTGTCCAAGGAAATGTTCTTCGCCGAGACAGTCTTCATCAGCTCCACGGCCTGGGTCGAGGCCGCCTTGCCGGTGATCGCCACCCTGGCGGGGACCTTCAGCGTGGCATACGCGCTGCGCTTTACTGTCGACGTCTTCTTCGGCCCCACCGCCCAGGACCTGCCGCACACCCCCCACGAGCCGCCGCGCTGGATGCGCGCGCCGGTAGAACTGCTGGTGCTGACGTGCCTGGTGGTAGGCATCTTCCCCGCCCAGTCGGTCGGCCCGTTGCTGGCCGCGGCCGCACTGCCGGTGGTCGGCGGAACCTTGCCTGAATACAGCCTGGCCATCTGGCACGGCTGGAACGCTCCGCTGATCATGAGCCTGATCGCCATGTGCGGCGGTGTGGTGCTCTACCTGCTGCTGCGCGAACAACTGCGTCGAGGTCGCTTCCCTCACCCCCCGTTGATCGAACGCTTCAACGGCAAACGCCTGTTCGAACGTGGCTTGGTGCGCCTGATGCTGCTGGCCCGCCGCCTTGAAGGGCTTCTGACCACCCGCCGCCTGCAGAAACAATTGTTCATGCTGGCCTTGGCGGCCTTCCTCGCCGGGTTGCTGCCGATACTGCACGGCGGCTTGACCTGGGGTGACCGGCCGAAAATCCCAGGGTCCGGGGTATTCGTCGCGCTCTGGCTGATTGCCATCGCCTGCGCCATAGGCGCCGCCTGGCAAGCCAAGTACCACCGTCTGGCGGCGCTGATCATGGTCAGCGTCTGCGGCCTGATGACCTGCATCACGTTCGTCTGGTTCTCCGCCCCTGACCTGGCGCTGACACAGCTGGTGGTCGAGGTGGTGACCACCGTGCTGATCCTGCTTGGCCTGCGCTGGCTGCCACGACGCATCGAGGGTGTCTCGGCGCTGGGCGGAACCCAGGAGCGTGCACGCCTGCGTCGCCTGCGCGACCTGCTGCTCGCCATGCTGGTCGGCGGTGGCATGGCGCTCTTGTCCTACGCCATGCTGACCCGTCCTACGCCCAACGACATTTCCTCGTTCTACCTGAGCCGTGCCCTGCCCCAGGGCGGCGGTACCAACGTGGTCAACGTGATGCTGGTGGACTTCCGCGGCTTCGATACCCTCGGCGAAATCACCGTCCTGGTGGCCGTGGCCCTGACCGTCTTCGCCCTCCTGCGGCGCTTCCGCCCACCGAAGGAAAGCATGCAGTTGCCGGCCCAGCAACGCTCGCTGGCCCCGGATGTGGTCACGGATCTGATCAACCCGCGCCATGCCACCGACACCGCCCTGGGCTTCATGATGGTGCCGGCCGCGCTGGTTCGTCTGCTGTTGCCGATTGCATTGGTGGTGTCGATGTACCTGTTCATGCGCGGCCACAACCAGCCAGGTGGCGGGTTCGTCGCTGGCCTGGTGATGTCGGTGGCGTTCATCCTCCAGTACATGGTCGCCGGCACCCAATGGGTCGAGGCGCAGATGAGCCTGCGCCCCCTGCGCTGGATGGGCACGGGCCTGCTGTGTGCCACCCTGACCGGCGCCGGGGCCATGCTTCTGGGCTACCCGTTCCTGACCACCCACACCGCCCACCTGCACCTACCGGTGCTGGGTGACGTGCATGTGGCCAGCGCGTTGTTCTTCGACATCGGCGTCTATACCGTCGTGGTCGGCTCCACGCTGTTGATCCTCACTGCCCTGGCGCACCAGTCGGTACGCGCCTATCGCCCGGGCACGCCCACCAAATCCAGCCAAGCAGGAGCCGCCTGATGGAAGAAGTCATTGCCGTGGCCATTGGCGTGCTCGCCGCCTCCGGGGTCTGGCTGATCCTGCGGCCCCGTACCTACCAGGTCATCATGGGCCTGTGCCTGCTGTCCTATGGTGTCAACCTGTTCATCTTCAGCATGGGCAGCCTGTTCATCGGCAAGGAGCCGATCATCAAGGAGGGAGTGACGCAGGATCTGCTGCACTACACCGACCCACTGCCCCAGGCCCTGGTACTCACTGCGATCGTCATCAGCTTCGCCATGACCGCGCTGTTTTTGGTGGTGTTGCTGGCCTCGCGCGGCCTGACCGGCACCGACCATGTCGATGGCCGGGAGCGTGAAGAATGAGCCTGATGAACCAACTGATCATCGCCCCCATCTTGCTGCCGCTGTTGACCGCAGCCGTGATGCTGTTACTGGGCGAAAAGCGGCGCCCGCTCAAGGGGCGCCTGAACCTTCTGTCCACCCTGATTGGCCTAGGCATCGCCATTACCTTGCTCAGCTGGGTGCGCAGCCAGGGGCAGGCCGAATCGATCGGCGTCTACCTGCCGGGCAACTGGCCCGCGCCATTCGGCATCGTCCTGGTGGTAGACCACCTGTCCGCGCTGCTGTTGACCCTCACCGGCATTATCGGCGTCAGTGCCCTGCTCTTTGCCAGAGCCCGCTGGGATGGCGCCGGTGCCAGCTTCCATGCCTTGTTCCAGATCCAGCTCATGGGCCTGTATGGCGCCTTCCTGACGGCGGACCTGTTCAACCTGTTCGTGTTCTTCGAAGTGCTGCTGGCCGCGTCCTACGGCTTGCTGCTGCATGGCTCGGGACGAGCCCGGGTCAAGGCTGGCTTGCACTACATCGCCATCAATCTGTTCGCCTCATCGCTGTTCCTGGTGGGCGCGGCGATGCTCTACGGAGTGACCGGCACCCTGAACATGGCCGACCTGGCGCTGAAAATTCCGCTGGTGCCGGAGGCCGATCGCGGCCTGTTGCACGCCGGAGCGGCAATCCTGGCTATGGCCTTCCTGGTCAAGGCCGGTATCTGGCCGCTGAACTTCTGGCTGGTGCCGGCCTATGCTTCGGCCAGCGCGCCGGTTGCGGCACTGTTCGCGATCATGACCAAGGTTGGGCTGTATGCGGTGCTGCGCCTGTGGACCTTGCTGTTCTCCAGCCAAGCCGGCGCTTCAGCGCACTTCGGCGGGCAATGGCTGGTCTATGGCGGCCTGGCCACTTTGGCCGTGGCGGCACTCTCGATTCTTGCCGCCCAGCGCCTGGAGCGCTTGGCCGGCCTGAGCATCCTGGTCTCCGCCGGCACCCTCCTGGGAGCCATCGGTTTCGGCCAGCCGATTCTCACGGGCAGTGCGCTGTTCTACCTGGTGAGCTCGACCCTGGCCCTGTGCGCGCTGTTCCTGCTTGCCGAACTGGTAGAGCGCTCACGCTCGGCCAACGAGGCGCCACTGGATGAAGAGGACGATGGGATCCCCTCGCCGCTGGAGTCGCTGCACCCACCCAAAGGCATCAACCTGGACGACGAACAAAAGGCGGTGATCGGCCAGATCATTCCCTGGACCATGGCCTTCCTGGGCCTGAGCTTCATCGCCTGCGCCTTGCTGATCATCGGCATGCCACCGCTGTCGGGCTTCATCGGCAAACTGAGCCTGATCAGCGCGCTGTTCAATCCCCAAGGCTTAGGCATGCCGACCGAGCAGCCGCTGTCCGCCTCCGCCTGGTGCCTTGTGGCGCTGCTGATCCTCTCGGGCATGGCCTCGCTGATCGCCTTCGGCCGTGTGGGCATCCAGCGTTTCTGGAAGCCAGAAGAGCGTCCTTCTCCCCTGCTGCGCCGCTATGAATGCCTGCCCATCGTCATCCTGTTGGGCCTGTGCATTCTGCTCAGCGTCCAGGCAGAACCCTTGCTGCGCTACACCCAGGACACCGCCGCCAGCCTGCAGACGCCCGATACCTACATCCAGGCCGTGATGGCGACACGTCCGGTCCCTGGCCCGACCACCGCCGACATACAGGTGCAGCCATGAGACGACTGATTCCCGCCCCGCTGTTGTCGTTGTCGCTGTTTGGCCTGTGGCTGCTGCTCAACCTGTCGGTCAGCCCCGGCAACCTGTTGCTTGGCGCAGCCCTGGGTATCCTTGCGCCGCTGCTGATGGCGCCGCTGCGTCCTCAGCATGCCCATGTCCGGCGCCCATGGGCTGTCGTGCGGCTGATCTGCCGTGTCGGCCTGGATGTCATCCATTCCAACCTGCTGGTGGCCCGTGGCGTGCTACGCGCCGGCCATCGGCCTCCGCGCTCGGCGTTCGTTCACATTCCCCTGGCGCTGCGCGATGCCCATGGGCTGGCGGCGTTGTCCATGATCACGACCGTGGTGCCGGGCACCGTCTGGTCGGAGCTGGCACTGGACCGTAGCGTCTTGCTGCTGCACGTGTTCGATCTGGAGGACGAAGCGGCTTTCATCGAGCACTTCAAGCACACCTACGAGCGCCCGCTGATGGAGATTTTCGAATGACAGGCCTGCTTGCCAACGCCGTCCTCGCCAGCCTGTTCATCTTCGCCATCGCCATGGCATTGGCACTGGTCAGGCTGTTCCGTGGCCCCTCTGCCCAGGACCGGGTCCTGGCACTGGACTACCTCTACATCCTGGGCATGCTGATGATGTTGGTCCTGGGTATCCGCTATGCCAGCGACACCTATTTCGAAGGCGCCTTGCTGATTGCGCTGTTCGGCTTCGTCGGGTCCTTCGCCCTGGCCAAATTCCTTCTGCGCGGTGAGGTGATCGAATGAATGAAGCCCTGGAACTGCCGTTCTGGTTGGAGCTTGTCACCGCCCTGCTGCTGCTCGCGGGCAGCCTGTTCGCCCTGATCGGCGCCCTGGGCCTGCTGCGGCTGAAAGACTACTTCCAGCGTATGCACCCTCCGGCGCTGGCCTCGACCCTGGGCGCCTGGTGCGTGTGCCTGGCCTCGATCCTGTATTTCTCCTGGCTCAAGCAAGGCCCGGTCCTGCACGCGTGGCTGATACCGGTGCTGCTGTCGATCACCGTGCCGGTGACCACACTGTTGCTGGCCAGGGCGGCGTTGTTCCGCAAGCGCACCTCTGGAGAGAGCGTGCCGGAAGAAGTCAGCAGCGGGCGGGGCGGCGGGAACTGACGCCCGTATCAAGACACGTGAGCTGCCTCAACCCTGACTCAGGCGTTGCAGCTCCCGACGTACCATCGCGGCGAACTCAGGCGGGCTGAGCTGGTACAGCTGGCCCGCGACCCAAGCCAGCCAGGCGCTGCCCAACGCCTCGCGTTGCGCCAGCAGACGTTCGGCCTGCTCTACGGCCTGCGCCTGGTGCTCTCGATGAAACTGCGCCCTTCCCGTGGGCGCCTTGTCGCTCATTCGCTGGCCTTGAAGGTGGTCAGCTCGCCCTTGCGCCATTTGGCGACCTTGCCGGTCACGGCCTTGAGCAGCTTGCCCAGGCCTTCCTGCACCTGTTGCTGCGCTGCGAACACCAACATCACGCCATGCCCTTCACGAAAGACGATGCCTTCACCTTCCGGCACCGAGACAAAGGCATAGTCGCCAATGCCATAGACATTCATCTTGATTTCACGAAAACGCAGCTCCAGCTTGCCCCCCTCACGACTGGGCAGTACCGCCGCGCGGAAGTGGTCACCCACTTTCAATTCAAGGTGCTGCTTGTTGTCGACCACCAGAGCGTCATCGGTATCGATCTCAGCCATGTACAGGCCATCGGGGCTCTGCTCGGTGACATAGATGAAACGCCCGTGGAACAGCTTGGCCAACTTGGCCCGCAAATCGCCCAAGGCGAACAACGCGTGGGTATCCAGTGTACTGACTGCCAATGAAGAATTCCTCGAACCGGTTACAGGCGCCCACCGAAAGCGCGGGGGGCGCGGTCATTTCAAGTTGATGTCATGAAAGACTAATGAAGCGATGCACGAAACGTCTGTGCAGGCATGCGATGCGGCAGGCAGGAATCGTTACTCTAGCGTGCCAGCCAAGACCCCAAGACGGCTTTTCGGCAGTTTCCTCGATAGGAAACGTAATGTTCTGACAATAAATTTGCAGGAAAAGATGCAATAGATAATGTCAGGCCCTTCGAAGAACAGGCCCGGTATCCATCAGCGCATTACAGGGGAAAGAATATGCACGAAAACACCGAAATCCGTCGAGAGGTCCAGCGCATTTCTTGCCTTGGCAAATGCAATCCCAGGTTCATCGTCATTCCCGCAGGCGTCGATTTCTTTCATGTCGCCGAACGCACCACCGGTCGCATCAAAGGTTTTCGGCGCCGCCATCAGGACGCCTGTGACCTGGCACGCCAGCTTGAGCGATAGCCCTCCCAACGCTCAGGCGGCCTTGCCCTTTTGCAGTTGCGCCACCCAGGCCGCCTGGCATTCGACTGCCTCCTTGCGACTGCCAAAGGCTGTACCGCGGCGTTCACCATTGACCAACACCACCCAACAGACACGGCGGCCCATGGCCTGCAGTGTCGCAGGCACACCTGAACCAATCATGACGGCGACATCGACTCGGCTAGTCATCATCCCCTCCGGAACTTAATTAGCAACCTAACGATATAGCCATCATACGCCCGCCAAGCAGGTGGAAAAAGCGCATGCCAGTACAGCTGTATTGCACCCACAGCAACAAATGCGCCCAACAGGCGAAAACGCAAAAAGCCCCATGAATCGCTTCATGGGGCCTTTGCTGGACGTGACGATCAGATCTGGCGCTGGTGGCGGTCGAGCTGTTCGTGGCGTTCCTGAGCTTCGATGCAGTACTTGGTGGTCGGGCTGATCAGCAGACGCTGCAGGCCGATGGGCTCACCGCTGTCGTCACACCAGCCGAAGCTTTCGTCAGCGATGCGGCCCAGGGCCATTTCCAGCTGTGGCAGCAGGCGCTGGTCACGCTCGATGGCGTTGACCAGCCAGTGACGCTCTTCTTCCACCGAGGCCACGTCGGCCGGATCAGAAGGTGTGTCCAGGCTTTCGATGGTGGCGCGGCTCAGCTCGATGCGCTCGTGGGTTTCGACTTTCATCGCTTGCAGCAGGCCAGTGAAGAAAGCCAACTGTTCGGCGTTCATGTAGTCATCGGCCGACATAGCCAGCAACTGTTCCTTGGTCATCGATTTCTCTATGAAAATATAGGCATTTGGGCGATTCGGGTGTCGCCAACGACAGTTCGTGGGCAACGAAATTCTTAAAGCGCCAACCGGCTCTGTTTTACAGGGGGCGGCAGTCTAAGGCGGCGGGCCGTATGGGGCAACACCATTGATCCGTGAATTTACCCGAAATGCAGCCAATTGCGCCCTGCGCCACGGCAACAGTTCGTCGGTTTCGCGCTGCAACGCGCAACAGTCAGGCAAGACCCTGTAACACGTAGTAGCCGGCTACCGACCGCGACCTCACGAAGGCGGCTTTGCTAATGGACCGTTCAGTTTCGGAGCCATCCCATGAGCAATACCTCCCAACGCCCCGCAAGCCCAAACCTCGAGTGCCAGGTAGCGATCCGCTTCAATACCCGCCCTGGCCTGTTCGACATTGCCGACCAAGTGCTGGCCGAACAATGGCTGACACGCCGCCTACCGTCTGACGCGGACCCTCAGGAGCTGTTTCTGGTCAGCCTCGGGCCGGACTCGGCGCCGCCCTTCATCCGTCCGCTGAGTCACGTGCTGGTCGAGCGCTTTTGCTTACGCCGCACGCTGAACCTGACACCCCACGAGCACTACGTTACCCCCGTGCAAGAACATGACCCAGGCAAGGCGCTGACACTTGATCTGTATCCGCTGGCGCTCATGATCAACGAATGCGGCCCGTTCATGCTGGAGGCGTATCAACAGGCCCTGATCGCCTTCTGGGGCGACACCGATGACAAAGGACAGACCCCCTGGCAGTGGTACAGCGATTACCTGCAGCAACAGTTCACCCAGGCCGTGCAGGACAGCCAACGTGACGCGACGCTGTCTACCGAAGCGCTGAGCGCGGCGCAATGGGTGCAATCGCATCCTGCCCCCACCACGCAAGCCAGCCTCGACGCCTCCCCCATCCAGGTCAACAACTTGCGCATGGACTTCGTGAACAACTGGCAACTGGATCCTTCGCTTTCCAGCGCCTTGTTGATCGAGCGCGCGAGCGAGCGCTCCGAGCCGCGCACGACACTGCTCTACACGCCCACTGGCAAACTGATGTCCTTTCCTTCACGCCAGGCACTGCTGAGCCATGCCGCAAGGCCCTGGCCAGCATTACCTGGTGTATCCGGGCCAGATGTGCACCTGGTGCCCCCAACCCTGCCGTACTTCCAAAGCCAGGCACTTGGCGTGCTGTGCCAGCAGTTGCACGGATCACAACTGAGCGCCTGGCTGGAGGACGATCTGGTCCGCGCGACCGATCTGTCGACCGCCCTCGACCGCCTGACATCGATGTTCGGCCTGTGCAGCCCGGCCGAGGCCAGCTTGCACGAGCGTCTGGCGAGCCATTTGCCCGCATGGCTGAAGGACGCTCCCCCGAAAAAACTGTTTCGTTACAGCACAATGCTGACCCAAATTGCCCAGGGCTACCATGACGCCCAGTACACCTCCTGGCTCGATGGTGTAGACGATGCCCAGAGCTTCGCCACGCAAAAGCTCCAGGCTCGCATCCTGAAGGACCACCCCGAGGCTGACCTGGACCTCTCCATGCTCAGGGTCGTCAACGCTCAAACCACCGTCGCCGCACTGCCCGTCCAGGAAATCATCGCCACGGACATCACACCACACACTCAAATGTTCACCCTGCCCCAATTGGCAATCAGCAACCTGGGGCTGCTGCGTCCAGGGAAGGTCACGCTCCAGGCACTCGACGGCAAGCCTGTGCCCGCATGGTTCGATGAGTCCTATTTACGCAACCTGATCACGCAGGTGGATGTCGCCCAGCACTACCCTGCGATGTTGCGCGCCACGCTGCTGGATGATCCTTCGCAGCGGTCACGTCGCGAGTCGTTGCTAAGACAGCAATTGCATACCCAACTACCCGCCCTTGCGATGGCGCTGAACCTGCAGGGCGAACCGATAGACTTCGACGTGATCAAGGGTATCGGCGAGGTGTTCAGCGATGCCTCGCAACGCAGTACTTCGTGGCAATTGCGCCCGTTCGGCTTGCTGAGAAGCCTCGATGCCAGCCCTGACCATCCGCTCAACACCTGGCTGATCGAAGCGCAAGCTGCCACCCCACAGCCGTGCCTGCTCTACCGCCCGCTGCACCGCGAGCCGTTACTGGCCTTCGACGACAGACAAGCGTTGCTTGACGCGATCGCAGCCCCCGGCGCATTGCAAGACGACCTGCTCGATCGCTTACCCGAAGAGGACCGCAAGGTCTATGCCCATGGCGGTTTCCTCGAACCCCACCTGTTCCACCCCCTGGAGGACGACTGGGCCGTTCCGTTCGGTACTCCCGCGCCGGTGACCCTGGCGCTGGAACCACCGCTGGCTGACCCTGCGCAGGCCATTTACCAAGGGTGCATCGAGGAAACCATCCGCCAGTTCCAAGTCAAGGCCCAGACCAGCGCCCAGGCCCGTTGGGAGCGTTGGAAATCCCTGGGCTGGCTGCTCCTGAACACCGCATTGCCCTTTGTGGCCGAACCCTTGGCCGCGCCGCTCTGGACAGTCCAGCTGGAAACCGCCTTCCTCGAACTGGTGGGCGAGCACCAGAACCAGAGCCCCGGCGAGCGCATCGCCGCGCTGGTGGAGTTTCTCTTCAACCTGGCATTGTTGCTGCTCAACCATGCCTTCAAGCGCATCGAGGTACTGCGTAAAACCGCCTCGCAGCGCTTCCAATCCGACCCTGCCACAGCCATGCTGCCGGCCCTGCCCACACTGGCCGTATCGCCACGCGAGGAGGTGCTCGACTTCTCTTGGGCAAACCCTAAGCGCACGCTCGATCCCTCACAACGAAAAGCCCTGGAGGCACTCGGCGCGGACACCCCTCTGGCCCAGTTGGGCAAGCCCATCCCCAGCGGCCCGTTGAAGGGCCTGTATCTATACAGAGACCGAAGCTGGGCCGCACTCGGTGACAAGGTCTACCAAGTCGAATTCGACGCCCACCAACAGTGCCCACGTATCGTCGACAGCAAAGACGAACTCATCAAAGGCCCCTGGCTGCTGCGAGATGCGGCCGGTCGCTGGCTGCTGGACCTGGGGCTGCGCCTGCGTGCAGGCATGCCGCTTCATAGCCGGGTCGAGCAGTTGCGCATCGCCAACCAGCAAGAGCTGGAAACCCTGCAGACCCAGATCCAGGAGGATGTGACCTACCAGAAGACCCAACGCGAATACCTCGACAAGGTCGCGAAGCTGGCCCACCGCAAGGCGCCTGAAGGCATCCTGCGCAACTACCTGGCAAAGCTTCAGGACTTCGTGACGTTCTGGCAAAAGCACTTGATGCGCATTAGTCAGCTCAATGCGCTCAAACCGCTGCGTGAGTACAAGATCAAACGCGCCTACGCCCTGTCCCAGCAGCTGCAATACGCAAAGAAGATCGATGAAACCCTGTCTTGGCTGCACGCGCCCATCCACGAGCAGCTCGATGGGATGATCAAAATGCAGCAAAGGGGCTATGAGCTGACCGAGGCGGACAAGCGCACCCTGAACCGGCGCATCGATACCTTGTTGCCCTTGCTGAACACCTTGCTGGACAACAGCCAGAGCCTGGTCGATGGCATGGCGCAACTCGAACGTCTGGCCAGCCTCTCCCAACCGAAGATCACCGAGTACCTCGCAGCTGCCTCGCTCGATTGGGAAAACGTCAGGTCGCCACTGGCGTGGCGTTGGTCCCGCATCGAGGCCTGCTTCAATCGCTTGTCACTGCTCGAAGCGCTCGACGATGACAGCGAGTATTGGCTGCAGCACTGCGGCGAAAGTCTCGACCTGGCGTTTGCCCAGCGCCAGCAACTGCTGGCGCTCGATCAGCCCAATGACGATGTGGTCAGTCGGCTGGCCGCCAGCATCGACCGTCACTTCAAGGCGGCACGTCGCCAATTGGGCAATTTCAAGTCCCATTTGAACCTGGACACTGCCCAGCCAGCGCTGACTCGCCTGCAGGAAGACATCGACAGCGCCGCCAAGGAACTGCAACCCACCCTCGACGAGTACGCGGCAACGCTCCCCAGCAACACCGTCAACCAACTGCGCGAGCAAGTGCCAGGCTTGATCGAAACCCAGGAAGGCGACGTGCTGTTGGGCAATGTCCGCCCGGACGACGATACCGTCGTCGATGTCCCCATCGCGCCGCACAATGCCAGTTCACGCGCCTACAAACTGGACAACGATCGTTGGGTGGCGCTTGCGGAGCAAGCACCTGCCAAACCTGCGACCGTGCGCAAGCTCAAGCACCTACTCAAGGACAGCCAAGCGCGTCTGCAGACCGCGCGCAAAGAACTGCAGCGCCTGGAAGGCGGTACATTCAGCCAGTACCTGCCCATCGAGATAGAAGAACTGCTGCACCACCAGCGTGACCGCCTGCGTACCTTGCGCGAAGCGATCGAAAAGCACCTGACGGCGGACAACCAGACGGACGAGGTCCGTGGCAACCGCGATGCAGCCGGGACGATCAAAGCGCTTGAAGACCTGGACGCTCAGCTGACCAGCAAGGCGATCGAACTGCGCACCAAGGCGGCGCTGGCGCAAAAACCGCGAATGGCCGAGCTGCGTTTTCTCATCGATCAGGGTGCCGTGACAGTGCGCGTGGAGAACCCGCGCAAGCTGCTCGCCCGAGTCAAGGGCAGGCCTGCGGACTACCTCGACGACTATGGGATCTACAAGGACGAATCCTTGCTGTGGGTCGCGCATTTTCACTACCGCACGCTCGAGGCCGGCAAGCACGCCTTCGTCGCGGGTCACCTCAAGCCCGCAGCGCAGCGATACGCCCAGGGCGCGCAGGTCAGCCGACCGGAAACAGGGCAGACCGAGGAGGTCTACCGCAGCCCAATTTCCCTGGCCGATGCGCAGCAGTATTTCTTCAACGTCTGAAACGACCGGGGCGCCTTGAGGCGCCCCGACTGCTCTTAACGATCTTTGAACTGCGCCTCGCGCTTGGCGATGAAGGCAGCCATGCCTTCCTTCTGGTCCTCGGTGGCGAAGGCTGCATGGAACACCCGACGCTCGAAGCGTACACCTTCGCTCAGCGTGACTTCGAAGGCGCGGTTGACGCTTTCCTTGACCATCATGCTCACCGGGATCGATTTGCTGGCGATGGTCGCGGCGACCTTCAGGGCCTCCTCGAGCAGCTCGGCCTGCGGCACCACACGGGCCACCAGGCCGGCGCGTTCGGCCTCTTCGGCGCCCATCAGGCGCCCGGTCAGGCACAGTTCCATGGCCTTGGCCTTGCCCACCGCGCGGGTCAGACGCTGGGTGCCGCCCATGCCCGGCAGCACGCCCAGGTTGATCTCCGGCTGACCAAACTTGGCGTTGTCGGCGGCCAGGATGAAGTCACACATCATCGCCAGCTCGCAACCACCGCCCAAAGCAAAGCCGGACACCGCAGCGATGATCGGCTTGCGGCGGTTGGCGATGCGATCGGCGTCGCTGAACAGGTCTTCGACATAGATCTGCGGGTACTTGAGCTCGGCCATTTCCTTGATGTCGGCGCCAGCGGCAAAGGCCTTGGCGGAGCCGGTCAGCACCACGCAGCCAATGTTCGGGTCACGCTCTAGCTGGTCCAGGGCCTGGTTGATTTCGCCGACGATCTGCGCGTTCAGGGCATTGAGCGCCTGCGGCCGGTTAAGGGTGATCAGGCCGACCTTGCCGTGGATGTCCAACAGGATGGTTTCGAATGCCATGCAGACTGCTCCTTCAAAGATTGCGCGCAATGACCATGCGCTGAATGTCGCTGGTGCCTTCGTAGATCTGGCAGACCCGAACGTCACGGTAGATCCGCTCCAGCGGGAAGTCGCTCAGATAGCCATATCCGCCGAGCGTCTGCAAGGCATCCGAACAGACCTTTTCTGCCATTTCCGAGGCAAAAAGCTTCGCCATGGACGCTTCCACCAACGCCGGACGGCCTGCGTCACGCAGCGCCGCGGCATGCAGCACCATCTGCCGGGCCACCGCGATGCGCGTGGCCATGTCGGCCAGGCGGAACGCCACGGCCTGGTGTTCGATCAGTGGCTTGCCGAAGCTCTGGCGCTCGTTGGCGTAGTCGCGAGCTACCTCGAACGCCGCGCGGGCCATGCCCACCGATTGCGAGGCGATGCCGATCCGTCCACCTTCAAGGTTGGCCAAGGCGATCTTGTAGCCCTCACCCTCTTCGCCCAGGCGATTGGCCACCGGCACACGCACCTCGTCGAACACGATCTGGCAGGTATCGGATGCATGCTGGCCCAGCTTGTCCTCGACCCGCGCCACCTGGTAGCCCGGTGAATCGGTGGGCACGATGAAGGCGCTGATGCCACGCTTGCCGGCCTCGGGGTCGGTCACGGCAAAGACGATCACCACACCGGCGTTCTGCCCGGAGGTGATGAACTGCTTGCTGCCGCTGAGCACGTAGTGATCGCCATCGCGACGCGCCCGGGTCTTCAGGCTGCTGGCGTCGGAGCCGGCCTGAGGTTCGGTCAGGGCAAAGGCGCCAAGCATCTGGCCGTTGGCCAGCGGGGTGAGGAACTGCGCCTTCTGTTGCTCGTTGCCAAAGCGCAGGATCGGCACGCAGCCCACCGAGTTGTGCACGCTCATGATGGTCGAGCAGGCGCCATCGCCTGCGGCGATCTCCTCCAGGGCCATGGCGTAGGCCACATAACCGGTATCGCTGCCGCCCCACTGCTCCGGCACCAACATGCCGAACAGGCCCAGATCAGCCATTTCGGCGATGGCCTCGCGGGGAAAGCGGTGCTCCTTGTCCCACTGTTCGGCGAACGGCTTCAGACGCTCCTGTGCGAAAGCGCGAACAGCGTCGGCGATCTGTTGTTGCTCGTCAGTTACCAGCATGGTTCACCTCAGTACAGACACTCGACGGCCATGGCCGTGGCCTCGCCACCACCGATGCAGATGGCTGCCACGCCGCGGCGCAGGTTGTTCTGGCGCAAGGCCGACAGCAGGGTCACCAGAATGCGCGCACCGGAGGCACCGATCGGATGGCCCAGGGCGCAGGCGCCGCCATGGATGTTGACCTTCTCGTGCGGCAGGTCCAGGTGCTTCATGGCCGCCAGGGTGACCACGGCAAAGGCCTCGTTGATCTCGAACAGGTCCACCTCGGCCAGGTTCCAGCCGGTGCGTTTGATCAGTTTGTCGATGGCGCCGATGGGCGCGGTGGGGAACAGTGCCGGAGTATCGGCAAAGGCCGCGTGGCCATGGATCACCGCCAAGGGCTTGAGCCCTCGCTTTTGGGCCTCGGATCTGCGCATCAACACCAGCGCGGCGGCGCCGTCGGAGATGGAGCTGGAGTTAGCCGCCGTCACGGTGCCGCCGTCGCGGAAGGCCGGACGCAGTTGCGGGATCTTGTCCAGGCGCGCCTTGGGGGGCTGCTCGTCGTCACTGATAGTGCGCGTCTGCTTGCCCTCGGTGATCTCGACCGGAACGATCTCGGCAGCAAAGCGGCCATTCTTGATCGCGTCCTGGGCGCGGGTCAGCGAGGTAATGGCGAACTGGTCCTGAGCCTCGCGGCTGAACCCATTGGCCTGAGCGCAATCCTCAGCGAAGGTGCCCATCAGGCGCCCCTTGTCGTAGGCGTCTTCCAGACCGTCCATGAACATGTGGTCGATGATCTTGCCATGGCCCATGCGGTAACCGCCGCGGGCTTTGTCCAGCAGGTATGGGGCATTGGTCATGCTTTCCATGCCGCCGGCCACCACCACATCGGCGCTGCCGGCCAGCAGCAGATCATGGGCCATGATCGCCGCCTGCATGCCCGAGCCGCACATCTTGTTCAGCGTGGTGCAGGTGGTGTGCTTGTTGAGTCCCGCGCCGAGCGCGGCCTGGCGTGCCGGCGCCTGGCCGAGACCTGCCGACAGGACGCAACCGAACAGTACCTGCTCGACGCTGTCGCCCTGGATGCCGGCGCGCTCGACCGCGGCCCGGATGGCGGCCGCGCCCAACTGTGGCGCGGTCAGGCTCTTGAGGTCGCCCTGCAGGCCGCCCATGGGCGTGCGCACGGCGCTGACGATGACGATCGGGTCGTTGGCGAGAGTCATGTACGGATCTCCTTACTTGGCAGCCATGCGCAGGGCACCGTCGAGGCGGATCACCTCGCCGTTGAGCATGCTGTTCTCGATGATATGACGGGCCAGCGCTGCATACTCCTGCGGGCGTCCCAGGCGCGGCGGGAACGGCACGCCAGCGGCCAGGGAATCACGAACTTCCTGGGTCATGCTGGCCATCATGGGCGTCTCGAAAATGCCGGGGGCGATGGTCATCACGCGGATGCCGAAGCGCGCCAACTCACGGGCCACCGGCAAGGTCAGGCTGGCGATGGCGCCCTTGGAGGCGGCATAGGCGGCCTGGCCGATCTGGCCGTCGTAGGCGGCGATCGAGGCGGTGTTGATGATCACCCCGCGCTCACCACCGTCGTCCGCCGCCCCTTCGGCCATGGCTGCCGCCGCCAGGCGCAGCAGGTTGAAGCTGCCGATCACGTTGACGTTGATCACCTTGGTGAAGCTGGCCAGGCCATGTGGACCTTGTTTGCCCAGGACTTTCTCTGCGCCGACGATACCGGCGCAGTTGACCAGCCCCTGCAGGCTGCCGAAGGCGCTGACCGCAGCATCGACCGCTGCCTGGGCCGCCTGCTCGTCGCTGATGTCGGCGACCGCGAAGCGCGCCTGTTCGCCCAGTTCACGGGCCTTGGCCGCGACCGCGTCAGCGTTGAGGTCGACCAGCATGACCTTGGCGCCGGCGTCGACCAGCATCTGCGCGGTGGCGGCACCGAGCCCGGAAGCTGCGCCACTGACGATGAAATGCTTGTTGGCTATCTGCATGATGTGCTTCCTTCAGGCGCTGGCATGAGAAGCCTGCGCGGCTTGTTGTAGGGCGATTTCCTGATTACGCAGGATGAAGCGTTGCAGCTTGCCGCTCGGGGTCTTGGGCAGCTCGCTGACGAATTCGATTTCCCTGGGGTAGGCATGGGCATACAGACGCTGCCGCACATGCTGGCGCAGGGTTTCTTCCAGTTCGGCGCTGCCTTCGAACCCTTTGGTTAGCACCACGAATGCCTTGATCAGTTCGGTACGCTCCGGGTCGGGTTTGCCGATCACCGCCGCTTCGATCACTGCCGGGTGTTCGATCAGCGCGCTTTCTACGTCGAACGGCCCGACCCGGTAGCCGGAGGTGGTTATCACATCGTCGCTGCGTCCGACAAAACTGATGCTGCCGTCGGCATTGAGCTCGACCGTGTCACCGCTGAGGTAGTACTTGCCGATGAAGGCCTTGGTCGGCAACCCGTGGTAGCCACCAAACCAGCATAGCGGTGACTGCTCACGGTCGACGGCGAGGATGCCCGGCTGTCCGGCGGGCAGCTCGTTGCCCTGCTCATCCAGCACCACGATGCGATGGCCGGGGATGGCGAAGCCGGCCGAGCCCAGGTGGACCGGGTGTTCCAGTGCATGGTGATTACACAGCACCATGCCCAGCTCGGTCTGGCCGTAATGGTCGTGGATGGTCACGTTCAGTTCATCGGCAAACCAGCGGATCACCTCCGGGTTGAGCGGCTCGCCGGCACTGCTGACCACCCGCAGGCGGCCCTTGATCGGCGACGAGAATTCACGGCCTGCGGCGATCAACAAGCGGTAGGCCGTGGGCGATCCGGCCAGGTTGCTGATGCTGTGCTTGTCGATCATCCGCGCACAGCTCTCGACACTGAACGGGCCGTCGTAGAACGTGGTGGCGTGGCCCAGGGCCAGCGGGCCGGTGACGGCGTAGTACAGGCCATAGGCCCAGCCCGGGTCGGCCAGGTTCCAGAAGTTGTCTTCCGGGCGCAGGTCGATGGCATCGCGCATGTAGCCTTGGAAGGCGATGATGGCTCGCAGCGGCACTTCCAGCGGCTTGGCCGGCCCGGTAGTACCGGAGGTGAACATCAGCAGGAAGGGATCGTTGCCGCTACGCAGTACAGGCTCGCATTCACTGGCGGCGGCATTCAATTCGGTATGGAAATCCAGCTCACCGGCCACCGCGCCTACCGTGATGATCGTCGGGCAATCGGCAACATCGTTGAGCTTGGGTCGGTTGTTGCGCTCGGTGACCACCACTCGGGCGTGGGACTGCTCCAGGCGATGCTCGATCGCCTTGGGGCCAAAGGCGGTGAACAGCGGCTGGTAGACCGCGCCCAGGCGCCAGGTGGCAAGAATGGTCACCAACAGCTCAGGGGTGCGTGGCATCAGGCCGGCGACCCGGTCACCAGCACCGACGCCTTGAGCCTTCAGGACATTGGCAAAGCGCTTGGCCAGTGCCTGGAGCTGATCGAAGCTGTAGACCGCACCATTGCCGTCGCGATCCTCCCAGATCAACGCAGGTCGGTTGTTGCCTACATGGCGGTCGCAGCATTCGACACAGGCATTCATGGCCTGCAGGTTGCCCCGCAGTGCGTCCTGCGTGGCCTGGATGTAATCGAACGAACGGGCGGCTTCGGCGTAGTCACGCATCGTCAGACTCCTGGTTATTGTTGTTGGAGTGGACCCTTTGTCTGACGATGTTCGCGCCGGTCACCCAGCCCGGCAATGGCCAAAGCTGTCAATCTGGATGACCGGTTTGGCCGTTGCGTCCTCAGGCCTGATCGAGGGCCTGCGACTCGAGGATTTCAAGGGTCAACTGCTCGATCCTCTCCTGCACCGCCGCCTCCCGTGCGCTCTGCAAACGCCCCCATCGGTCGGTGTATTCCTGGCTGGACAGCCCCGCACGCGCTTCGTCGAGTTCAGTGCCCTGCGCCTCGAAGGTCGCCTTCAGGCTGGCAAAAACCGCCGGATGACGGGCTTGCACGTAGTCACGCCAGAAGCGCCGCCCGCCCAGGCTCTCGACCAGTGCCTCGTTGGTTTCCGCGGCCTGGACAGCGCGTAAGGCCTCCAGCAACTGCGCTTCGCTGACGCTGGCCAGGTTCAAGAAGCGCATCGAACGCGGCTGGAAAGGCAATTCCAGCGCCTGGGCCAGGCGCACCCGATAGAACAGGCTGATCTCGATGGCATCGACGGTCCGGCCGGCCGCCACTCGCTGGGCGATGTCCTGGGAGGCGACTCGTTCCACTTGGTCCAGCCGGAACAGCTGACGGCCCAGCTTCAGCAGCTCCTCGCCCGCATCCTCACTAGCGGTGCGATTTTCCACCTCGACCACCTGCCGGAGGACCAGCAGGTCACTGAACTGACGGGCAACGCTGTCACTGCAACTGCGCGGCTGATTGGCCCAACCATATAGACGGTCGCGCAAGGCCTGGTTGTCCGCCAGAAAGCCGATGAGATCCCAGACCTGCTCGGCCAGGTTCGCGGGTGCGCTTTGGTAGTCCGTTGTACGTCGCAGTTCGCCCAGCAGTTCGAGCAAGCCGCTGCTGTCGGGGTCGGTGCCAAGGCTGTCCCATTGCGCCTGACGGGTCGCGCGCAGGTCGGGCTCGCCATCTTGCAGCCAGCGATCACGGGTAGTGGTCGCCACCGACACCCCGGTATCCAGGGGATCGTGGGGCAAATGGTTGATGTCCAGGGCGACCAGGCGCGCCAGCTCCCAGGCCGGCAGCGGATTGCCGTCGACGATGAAGGCCGTCCGGTGCGCAAGAGGCATCTGCAGGGTTTCGGTCGGAACGCTGGCAATCTGGTTGTCACGCAAGTCCACGTAGGTGAGCCGCTCGCACAACTCAAGCCCCGACGGCCAGGCCGCCAGGCTGCACCGGCGCAGGCGTAGCAGATCCAGCTCGGATAGATGGTTCCAGCGCATCTGTGGCGCACCCAGCGGGTTGAAACTCAGGTCCAGTTCATGCAGCTCTGGCAACGCCGTGAGGATAGCGATGCCGGCGGGATCGAGCCGGATGGCATTGCGCGCCAATTGCAGGCTGCGCAGGTCCGTCAGATAGCCCAAGCCATCGGGCAGACGGCGCAGACGGTTGTCCGCCAGGTTCAATCGTCGTACGGAACCGAAGCAGCGCAGGAATGGAGTGGACACCTGCCCAAGGTCCATGCCCGACAGCGTCAGCTCCGTCACATGCGAGAACTCGACCTCCGGGGGTATCTCAGGCAATGCCTGCAACGCGAAACCGCTCAAGTCCAGGCGCATGCCTTGGGCCTGCCCGTCTTCCCCGGTCACCGCCTCCCCTTGCAAACGCCAGCATTGACGCAACCGCCGCCCCAGATACTGACGCAGCGTGCGCCTGGACGCACTCGCTTCGGCCGACACCCATCGGTTGAGCGCCTCGTCGAGCTGGGCATATTGGTTTTCCTGCACCAGCAACACCTCGAACGGCGAACCCGGTGCACTGAGCAACTGTTCAAGAAACGTTTCTACACGCTCGTCATCGAACTGCGGATACAGGTTGCGAATACGTACGCGCAGGGTGTCCTGCGCGCGCTGGCCTACCGCACCGCGGCCACTGAGCGGATACCCGAGCCGGCCATCTGCCAGACGCTGGGGAGGTTTGAACGACGCTGAAAGCTCCGACCAACTGAGCAGTTGCAGCAGCGCTTTGCGCGTGGTCGGCAGGCGCTGCTGCACCAGCAGGCGCAGGGCCTGCGGCGTATCCTCGGTTGCCAGGCCCAACCGAGTGACCTGCTCGGGCGTCAGCACGGCGGCGATCGCCTCGAAGATCCCGCATGGCTCGGCCACGTCCGTTTCCAGCTCGCGCCCGTGGTAGTCGTAGAGACGGAACCGGCCATTCTTGCGCACCAGCAACGTCCGAGCCTCATCACGCCTGGCAGTAGGCGCGATCACTGCCAGGCGGCGGCCGGTGTCCGACCCCTCACGCAGTTCCAGGTTCACGCCCTGCGGCCAGTTAGGCATGCGCGAAAGCACAGCCAACACCAGCTCACCGCACAGATCACTGTCGGTATGGGTCAGGTAGACCCCTTCCAGGGCTCGTGCCAGTCGAGCTTGCTGGCTCAGCACACGCGCCTTGCGTGCCAGTGCGAGCGGCACACGGGCCTCGGCCAGCGCCAGGCTACGCTGCACCGCAGACACAGCGCTGATCGCTTCCTGGGCATAGGCCTGCGGCAATCCGGGAAAGTCCCGCAGCAGCAAAGTGCGCAATGCATCGTCGGCCAGGGTCTCCTGGCTCAGGTGCTCGAGCAGTTGCTCGCGAAGCTGCGCCTGGTCATCCAGCAGCTTTTCACGTCGGGCCGCTGGGCTCGGCGCCTGCAGTTCAGGCCGAGCGTCGCACCACGCCTGAATCTTCGCCTCACCCTCGGTGCCAGCCTCCAGGTGGTCGAAGAACGCCTCGACTCGTCCATGGGCCTCGAAGCGCCGCAAGGTGCTGCGCAGTTGCACCGGCAGGGGACGATTGTCCACCAGCAGCGCCCGCAGTTCGGTCTGGTCCATCCCGGCGATGCGCAAAATCTGCTCGGCGTGCTCGGCGTCCAGGCGCTCGGGCATCGGCCACAAGGTGTCGAGCATGCGCGCGCTGTCGCTCCACTCCAGCGGGTTGTCCTGACGTAGACGCCAGCATCGCTCGCCATTGGTCTCGATGATCGGGCCAAACGCGTCCTGGCGTTCAGGATGACGCAGCCGCCAGGGGCCATCCGACACCGGCCGATGCACCTCGTAGAAGCGTTGCCCGCTGCGTAGCCAGCGCCGCTCGCCCGTGCCACACAGGCCGTCCGGCGCTGGCAGGGGATCGTCCGGCGTGCATTCATAGACACTCAGGTCGTTGTTCCAGAGACGCGCCTTGTCGCCATCGACAGTCACCGGCTCCAACGCATCGACGAAGGCGCTGCGTTCGAAGCCGCTGGCCACCGCCTGGGCACCGGCTGCCACCACACCGGCCACCGCCAGGTTCTGCGCAACACCCAGCATGTGCTCGAGCGCCTCGTGCTGGTGGCCGCGCTGCCAATCCACCGCCCCTTCGAACACGTGGGCCAATGTCTGCACGACGAACTGCCCCAGCAGTGCAGCACCGACAGCGGGCACGAACAACCCGGCCAGGTTGACCAGGCCAAGCCCCGCATCCTTCCAGTCCTGCAGCCTGGCCTTGCTGGCCTGATGGTCCACATCGGCGGTCGGCACCAGCAGCAAGCGGGCATCGGCTTTCAAACGCTCGACCTGGCGCTGCACAAGGCCATCGAACACATCGCCTGTCACTGGCTCGCCTTCGATCTGCAGATCGGGCTCGGCATCGGCCAGGCGCAGTTTGAGCAGTGCAAGCCATTCGGGTCGCTGGCCGAGCTCGACCCGTTGGCTGAACGTTCGTTGATCGTCAGGCTGCTTGAGCGCCTTGGCCAGCGCCTGATTCAAGGCCGTACGGGATGGAAAATGACGCAGGCCCTTCTCCAGGTCACCGCCCAGGTAGAGCACCTCCCCCACATCCTCGCCCTGGCTGTTGCGCAACTGCACCAGCATCCCATCCACCAGCGGCTGCCCGAGCACCGTCAGCAAGCCGGGGTAAGCGAGCGTCTTCTCGCCCTGCTCGCTACCGGCGTCCACCATCTGCTCCAAGGCCGCTTGAGTGGTGCTGTCCAGCTCGCCTTGCAGGACGGCGACAGCGGCCGCCAGCTTCAGGCCCGCGCGCTTTTCTGCAGCCAGGGCCGCGCAGGTGGCCGGGTCGAATACCTTTTTAAGCAACGCCTGGTAGCCTGCACCGGCGTCCAGTGTGCGGCATTGCCGGACCAGTGCGGGCAGGTCGGGGGTGAGCACGGTGTCTTTGCCATCGGCCACCAGACCACTACCGTCGAAAAACCGCGCACCCTCGGTGAAGTTCTGCATCAACCTCAGCAAGCCGTGATGGCGACGTTCATCGGGCTTGTAATCCAGCCAACCAGTGCTCAACGGAACCTGCAGGCTGGGCAGGATCTCGCGCCATTGCAGCGTGTCGGGAGCCGGCGTGACGGGCAGCAAAGGGCGCAGCTTTTCCTTCGCATACGCCTCGAGCCCGACCAGCGTCTGCGTCGCCTTGCTCACCTTGGCCTGGCTTGCTTTCAGTGCCTTGTAATGCGTCCGTAGCGTGCCGATCTGTTCAGATGAGCCCTGCTTCAGCCATACCGGCAGCCGCTTGATGATGAAGTCATCGGTGGCGGTGTCCAGCTTTGCTTGTTTTGCCGCGTCCAAGGACGGTTTGTCGCGCTGTGTCATGGTTAGCCCTTCGTGTTGAAAGGCGCCACATTGGCGACGGGCCGCCGCGCTCGTCAGACGGAAATCCGCCTAGGGCAAGGCCACGGCCGGGCCGGACGTTCCGATCAGCTCGCGGTAATGCCCCGGATTGCACCCAAACCATTTGCGAAACGCCTTGTAGAACGAACTGCTGTCGGCGAACCCCAGGCGCTCGGCGATGGTGCCCAGCCCCACCTCACAGTCGGCCAGCCATTGGATCGCCAATTGGCGCCGCACGCTGTCCTTGAGGCCCTGATAGGTTTGCCCTTCCTCGGCCAGACGACGGCGCAGCGTCGAAGCAGACAGGCACAGCCGGCGTGCCAGCGTTTCGGCATCCGGCCAGGACGCAGGGTCCAGGGCGAGCAGGTCATGGCGAATGCGCCGTGCCAAGCTGGCCGGGTCACGGTACTTGACCAGGATGTTGCCTGGCGCCTCGGCCAGAAACCGCTGCAGCTCTTCGGGCGTACGTTTGAGCGGCACATCCAGACAGTCGGCGGCGATGATCATGCGCGTGCGGGGTCGGCCGAACTGCAGGTTTTCCGAGAACATCACGCGGTAGTCATCGCAAAACGGCGGCTCGGCGCAACGCAGGTCGATGGCCAGGATCGGAATGCGTCGCCCGGCCAGCCAGCAGGCCACGCCATGGACGATCATCCAGAAGGTGAAGTAGGTAAAAGCGCGGCGAGGTGTTTCCCGCGGTTCGTTGATGACAATCTCGGCCAGGCTCTGCTGGCGTACCAAGCTCGGCTGAAGGTCCTCAAGCATCAACGACAAAAACGCCAGGGCGGTCTCCAAGCCTGCACCGAGGGTGGGCTGGGCCATACTGGCCCGGCACAGGAACGCCAGGCTGCCGCTGCGCAGGCCGCGAGGGTCCATGGCGAAGAACTCGTCGTTGCAGCGGCGCGCCAGCAGGCGCCAAAGCCGCGCATAGGCCTCGGCGCTCACCCGTGCCTGCGGCAGGTCGAGTTCGCTGGCATCGATACCGGCCCTGGCCAGCAACGGCGCATCGGCCTTCCCTGCCGGGCACGTCTGCAACAACGCCTCGCGCACCAGCTGCATGGATATGGTGTCTTTGTCGCTCATCGGCCTTTCAGCGCCTGTATTGTTTCAGCCGGCCATCTTAGGCCCGTGGTGGAAAAACGCCAGCACCGGGGAACTGTCTTGCTCCGGGGCGACTACTTCATGGGTAAACCCGCGAATGCGTCAGCGACGCCAACGAGCAGGCTTGGGCTGATCATCTGGGTCAGCCGTCACAGGCTCGCCGCCAACCCCAGGAACGCCTGGATCAAGCGCAGTTCCCGGCGCCGCTCCAGGCAACCGATCATGTGCCGATTGACCAGCCCCTGCCCGGCCAACGGCCTGGCCACCACCCGTGGATCATGGGCCACCTCCATCGACGAGACGATCCCAAAACCCAACTCGGCCGCCACCGCCTCGGTGACCGCCTCACGGCTGTCCAGCTCAAGCAGCACCCGCGGCTGCACCTGGGCATCGCTGCAGGCATGGTCGAAGGTGCGCCGGGTCATGGAGCTGGGCTCGCGCAGCACCATGATCTGACGGTCCAGCTCTGCCAGGGGCAGTTCACCCTCGCCCGCAGCCCAAGGATGACTGACCGGCAGCAGCACGCACAGCCGCGAATCCCCCAGGCTCTGCAGGTACAGGCCCTTGCGCGGTTCGACCTCGGTCAGCACCGCCACGTCGGCGTGCTCCGACAGCAGCGCCGCCAGGGTTTCCTGGGCGTTGCCCAGGCGCAGGTTGACGGTGATGCCCGGGTAACGCGCCCGCAGCATGCCGAGCATCGGCATCACCCGGTGCGGGCCGTCGGCCGCGACCTCCAGGCGCCCGGTGAGCAATTGCCGGTTGGCCTCAAGCATCGCCTGGGCTTCTTCGGCCAGGCTGAACATCGCCCGGGTGATGGCCGCCAGGCGCGTGCCCTCCTCGGTCAACTCCACGCGCCGCGCGGTCCGGCGCAACAACGTGATCTGGTAGTGCTCCTCCAATGCCTTGACGTGCCCGGTCACCGCCGGCTGGCTGATGAACAGGCGCGCCGCAGCGCGGGTGAAGCTGCCTTCGCGGGCCACCGCGTCGAAGGCGCGCAATTGGAACAGATTCATAGCTATCGGCCTTACTTATGGCTGGCATAACGACAAACAATTTGATTGATAACTCGGCAAATTGCAATTTAGGCCCCGTACGTTTCAGCCCACCGCTTGTGAGGAATAACGGAATGAGCAATGCCCCGATCCTGCTGACCCCTGGCCCACTGACCACCTCGTCCCGCACCCGCCAAGCCATGCTGGTGGACTGGGGTTCCTGGGACCGCGACTTCAACCAACTGACCGCCAGTCTGTGCGAACAACTGCTGGCCATCGTCAACGGCACCGCCACCCACCACTGCGTCCCCCTGCAAGGCAGCGGCACCTTCGCCGTGGAAGCCGCCATCGGCACTCTGGTACCACGCAATGGCAAGGTGCTGGTCCTGATCAACGGTGCCTACGGCCAGCGCCTGGCCAAGATCTGCAAGGTCCTGGGCCGTGCCTACAGCACCTTCGAAACCGCCGAAGACCAACCCACCACCGCCGCCGATGTCGATCGCCTGCTGGCCGCCGACCCAGCCGTCACCCATGTGGCGCTGATCCACTGCGAAACCAGCACCGGCATCCTCAACCCGTTGCCCGAGATCGCCCAGGTAGTCAAACGCCATGGCAAGCGCCTGATCATCGACGCCATGAGTTCCTTCGGTGCCCTGCCGATCGACGCCGCCCAAGTGCCGTTCGAAGCCCTGATCGCCGCCTCCGGCAAGTGCCTGGAAGGTGTACCGGGCATGGGCTTTGTCTTCGCCGAGAAAAATGCCCTGGCCGCCGCCGAAGGCAACTGCCACTCGCTGGCCATGGACTTGCAAGATCAGCACGCCTACATGGCCAAGACCGGCCAATGGCGCTTCACCCCGCCGACCCACGTGGTCGCGGCGCTGCACGAAGCCCTGGTGCAATACAACGAGGAAGGCGGCCTGCCGGCCCGTCACCAGCGCTACTCCGACAACTGCAAGACCCTGCTCGAGGGCATGGCCAAGCTCGGCCTGCGCAGCTTCCTGCCCGCCGAGATCCAGGCGCCTATCATCGTCACCTTCCATGCCCCACGTGATGCACGCTACCAGTTCAAGGACTTCTACGAGCGCGTCAAGGCCAAGGGCTTCATCCTCTATCCAGGCAAGCTGACCCAGGTGGAAACCTTCCGCGTCGGCTGCATCGGCGTGGTGGGTGCAGAGGGCATGCAAGCCGCCGTCGATGCCGTGGCCCAAGTGCTGCGGGAAATGGAAGTGCTGGACATCTAATTCGACCGACCCTTTTCTTCAGGAACTCGCGCACATGAACTACAGCAACCCCACCCAGCTGCAAGCCGCCATCCTCGACTGGGCCGGCACCGTGGTCGACTTTGGCTCCTTCGCCCCGACCCAGATCTTCGTCGAAGCCTTCGCCGAATTCGATGTCCAGGTGTCCATCGAAGAAGCCCGCGGCCCGATGGGCATGGGCAAGTGGGACCACATCCGCACCCTGTGCGATGTGCCCGAGATTGCCGAGCGCTACCGCAAGGTGTTCGGCCGCACCCCGACCGACGACGACGTCACTGCCATCTACGAACGCTTCATGCCCCTGCAGATCGAGAAGATCGCCGTGCATTCGGCGCTGATCCCCGGCGCCCTGGACACCCTGACGGGCCTGCGCAAGGACGGCCTGAAGATCGGCTCCTGCTCCGGCTACCCGAAAGTGGTGATGGACAAGGTGGTGGAGCTTGCCAAGCAGAACGGCTATGTCGCCGACCACGTGGTGGCCACCGATGAAACCCCGAACGGTCGTCCGTGGCCGGCCCAGGCGCTGGCCAACGTGATCGCCCTGGGCATCGATGATGTCGCGGCCTGCGTCAAGGTCGACGACACCGTGCCGGGCATTCTCGAAGGCCGCCGCGCCGGCATGTGGACCGTCGCCCTGGTGTGCTCGGGCAACGCCCTGGGCCTGACCTGGGAAGGCTATCGCGCCCTGAGCGCCGAGAAGCTCGAAAGCGAGCGCAAGCGCATCCATGCGATGTTCGAAAGCTCCCGCCCGCATTACCTGATCGACACCATCAACGAGTTGCCGGAAGTGATCGCCGACATCAACCGTCGCCTGGCCAAGGGCGAGATGCCGCAAGCGTCGTAAGCCTCCAGATCGCCGGGGCTGCTATGCAGCCCCGGCGTATTGCAGGTCAGACCGCGCGGTTGAGCTTCACCCAGGCCGCGAACTTGTCGATGAAGGCCTGCAGGAATGGCCGGGTCTTTTCGTTGAGCTTGCCCGAGTCATCGAACAGGCTCGCCGCCCCGCCGAGATAGGCCTCCGGCATTTGCATGCAAGGCATGTCCAGGAACACCAACGACTGACGCACCGCATGGTTGGCCCCGAAACCGCCAATGGCGCCGGGCGACACGCTCACCACCGCCGCCGGCTTGCCGCTCCAGGCGCTTTGTCCATAGGGCCGCGAGCCTACGTCGATGGCGTTCTTCAGACCGCCAGGCACCGAGCGGTTGTATTCGGGGGTGACGAACAGCACCGCATCGCTGCGACGAATTTCGTCACGAAAGCGCTTCCACGCCTCGGGGGCGTCGGCTTCGACATCTTCGTTGTACAGCGGCAGGTCGCCGATTTCGACGACCTTCAGGGCAAGACTGGACGGTGCCAGTTCCCCCAGGGCCCGGGCTACCTTGCGGTTGTAGGAATCCTTACGCAAGCTGCCGACAACGACCGCTACCGAATAAACCTGGCTCATGGTGGTGTGCAACCTCTATTGGTTGGGGAAGTTGTAGTTATAGATGACCGCTCCCTGTTCTCGGAGTTTTTTTCCCGCTCGCGGAAAACTTCCCCCCCGATTCACAGGTCTATGCCTGCAGATATTTCCGATAATTTCAGAGGTTTTCCCGCACATGGCAGCAATCCTGGTCGGCCAATTCCACGCACGTGACGCCGAAGGCCGCATCTATCCCGTGCACGAGTTCCAGGAGTCAACGCTCCAGCCCGACGGCAGCACCCTCGGCGCGCCGGTCGTCACCTACCGCCTGCCTGTCGGCGACCGGGTCAATCACCTGGGCGAAGATCGCTTCGAACTGGCCCGCAGCGGTGTCGAGCTCATCCGCATTCCTTGAGGCAATCGACGGTGTAGATCAGTCCCTGGCCATGGTCCTCGCATTGCAGGCCATGGACATCGGCGACAAAACCGGGGAATCCGCTATTGAACGCCCGGGCGAAGGCCAGGTAGTCGATGATCGCGCGGGTGGCCTCGGTGAAGCGCTCACCGGGCATGATCAACGGTATACCAGGTGGATACGGCACCAGCATCACCGCCGCCACACGCCCCAGCAATGCCTCGATCGGCACGGCCTCCACCTCCCCGCGCACCAGTTGGTCATAGGCCTGGGCCGGGCTGATGGCCATTTCCGGCAACCGTGTGAACAGGCGCTTGAGCTGCTTGGCGGTGGCGTTGGCCCGGTAGCAGTCGTGCAATTGCCCGCACAGATCGCGCAGGCCCAGCCCCTGGTAGCGTGACGGCGCCACGGCCATCACACTGGGCAGGCATTGCCCCAACGGCGTGTTGCCATCGTAGTGACGCTTGAACTCCAGAAGCTCGGTGAGCAAGGTGCTCCACTTGCCCTTGGTGATGCCCATGGAGAACAACACGAGAAAGCTGTACAGCCCGGTCTTCTCCACCACCAGCCCACGCTCCCAGAGAAACTTGCTCACCACCGCCGCCGGGATGCCATGCTCGCCCAAGGCGCCGCCTGCCGTGAGCCCTGGCATCACCAAGGTGACCTTGAGCGGGTCGAGCAGCACGTAGTCCTGCTCCACGTCGCCAAAGCCGTGCCATTCGGCGCCCGGTTGCAACAACCAGTCCTGCGCCGCCAGGCGATGGATCCCTTCGGCTACAGGCGGTTGCCAGATGCTGAACCACCAGTCATCGGCGGCGATGTGCTCACGCAGATTGGCCAAGGCACGGCGAAAACTCAGGGCCTCGTCGAACATCTCCTGCAACAGCGAGCGCCCTGCCGGGCCTTCCATCATGCTCGAGGCCACATCCAGGGACGCCAGGATGCTGTACTGCGGCGAGGTAGAGATGTGCATCATGAAGGCTTCATTGAAGCGGTCACGGTCCAGTTGCCGCTGGCTGCCGTCCTGCACATGGATCATCGACGCCTGACTGAACGCTGCAAGCAGCTTGTGGGTGGAATGGGTGCTGAACACCAGCGGGCTGTCATCGATGCGCGCAGTACCCATGGCGTAGCGCCCGGCAAAGAATTCATGGAAGGCGGCATAGGCGAACCAGGCTTCGTCGAAGTGCAATACCTCGACGCTGGCGCCGAGCTCCTGCTTGATCAGCCCGGCGTGATAGCACAAGCCGTCGTAGGTGGAGTTGGTCACCACAGCCAGGCGAATGCGCGACGTCCGCCCACGGGCCAGGGGGTTGGCCTTGATCTTCGCCTGGATCGAAGCTGGGCTGAATTCGCTCAGCGGGATCGGGCCGATGATGCCCAGCTCGTTGCGTTCTGGGCACAGGTAGATCGGGATGGCGCCGGTCATGATGATGGCGTGAACCACCGATTTGTGGCAGTTGCGATCCACCAGGACCAGGTCGTCGCGACCGACCATGGCATGCCAGACGATCTTGTTGGCAGTGGAGGTGCCGTTGATCACGAAGAACGTATGGTCGGCGCCGAAATTGCGTGCCGCCCGGGCTTCGGCGTCGGCCAGGGGGCCTGTGTGGTCGAGCAGCGAGCCAAGCTCCGGCACTGAGACCGACAGGTCCGAGCGCAAGGTGTTTTCGCCAAAGAATTGATGGAACGCCTGCCCCACCGGGCTTTTGCGGTAGGCCACGCCACCGCCATGGCCAGGTGTGTGCCAGGAATAGTTCGATTGCGCGGTGTGCTGCACCAGGGCCTTGAAGAACGGTGGCAGCAGGCCATCGAGGTAATTGTGGGCGGCGCGGGCGACCTGGCGGGCGAGAAAGGGGACGGTGTCTTCGAACAGGTAGAGGATGCCGCGCAGCTGATTGAGCTCGCTCATGGCTTCAGCCGGGGCATATTCGAGGGTGACCTGTTCACCGAGGGCGAAGATCGGCAAGTCTGGCGCGCGCTGTCGCGCCAGGCGGATCAGCTCGGCCATGCTTTGCAACAGATGGGAGTCCTCGCCGACGCCTTCAGCGGCGATCAGCATGCAGGCCAGGCCGTGGTGGGTCGCCGCGACCAGCCTGGCTTCGGCCTGGTCGGCGGCGGCCAGGATGGCGAAACCGTCCTGGGCCAACTCTTCGGCAATGCCACGCACGCGCTCACCGGCGACGCTGTCGGCCTTGATCGCGCGATGGACGATGAGGATGGGGAACTTGAGGTCCTTGTACATCGGCAACTACTCCCTTCTCAGGACGGGTCCGTCCTTTCAGGGTAGAAGCTGGCCGATCAGGGTGCGAGGCGGGTTGGGAACCCTGGGCTGCTCTGCAGCCCTGGCATGTGAAAAATCAGCCCGCGGCCGGCTCGGTCAATGCCTGCCACATCGAAGGTGCCCCAGCCGACTTGGCGATCGCCGCAAGGCGCTCGGCATGGGCTTCGAGCTCTTCGGCGCTGGCCAAGATCACCCGCCCCGGCTGGCGCCCGGTGATGCGCCGGATCTCGCTGCCCGTGCCGCCCTCGCCCGACGCGTCGCCGTCAGCGCCGTGGGCCGCCAGCGACAGGCTGGTTTGGCCACCGGTCATCGCCAGGTAGACGTCGGCCAGCAGTTCCGAGTCGAGCAGTGCGCCGTGCAGTTCACGGCCGGAGTTGTCGATGCCGTAGCGTTTGCACAACGCGTCGAGGCTGTTGCGCTGGCCTGGGTGACGGGCCCGCGCCAGCATCAGGGTATCGATGACGGTGCAGTACTGGGACACATCGGTGCGGTCGTGCTGCCCCAACAAGGCGAATTCGTTGTTGATGAAGCCAACGTCGAACGCCGCATTGTGGATGACCAGGTGCGCGCCCTTGATGTACTCGAAGAACTCCTCGGCGACATCGGCAAAACGCGGCTTGCCGATCAGGAAGGCATCGGTGATGCCGTGCACCCCGATCGCGCCTTCGTCACTCTCGCGGTCCGGTTGCAGATAGACGTGGAAGTTGCGCCCGGTCAGGCGACGGCCGATGACCTCGACGCACCCGATTTCGATGATTCGATGGCCTTCGGTGACCGGCATGCCGGTGGTTTCAGTGTCGAGAACGACGTACCGGTTGACTTGCTGCTCCACGCGGGGGCTCCAACTTGCATCACAAAACGAAGCCGGGGATTGTACCCCAAATGGCAATGACCTTGTGGAAGCGCTGCCAGATCGCCCCCGGGGCCGCTGCGCAGCCATCGCGGCACACGGCCTCGCCTACAGAAACAGCGCTGCCTTCACGTCCGCCGGTGTACCTGGGAGCGGGTTTAACCGCGAAGAATGCGGCACAGTGCAGGGCTCAGCGCTTGGCCCGCACCTCGTCGACGCCGCGGTTGGCCAATTGGTCGGCACGCTCGTTGCCCGGATGGCCGATATGCCCGCGCACCCACTTCCAAGTCACCTTGTGGCGGTTGACCTGCTCGTCGAGCTGCTGCCAGAGGTCGGCGTTCTTTACCGGTTCCTTGGCCGCGGTCTTCCAGCCGCGCTTCTTCCAGTTGGCCATCCACTCGTTGATGCCTTTCATCACGTACTGCGAGTCGGTGGTCAGCACCACCTCGCATTCACGCTTGAGTGCCATCAGCCCCTGGATCGCCGCCATCAGTTCCATGCGGTTGTTGGTGGTTTCGCGCTCGCCGCCCCACAGTTCCTTCTCGACGCCTTTGTAAACCATCAGCACACCCCAGCCGCCAGGGCCAGGGTTGCCCTTGCAGGCACCATCGGTGTAGATCTCGACGCTCTCGCTCATGTACCGCCTTTTCACTCTGTGATATCGACCGCAGGCCCGTCAGGGCTCGCTGTGACGACGATTGACCTTGGCAAGCGGCAACGGCAGCAGCTTGCCCATGGGCTCGCGGCGCTCCAGACGCAGCGGCCGCAGGCCGACCACCATCTTGCGCGCCACCACCAGGTAGACCCCGCCGCCAGCAGTCTGCCAGCCACCGGCCATGCGCTCCCAACCGGCCAGGCGCTGTTGCCAGGCCGGTGAGGCAAGCGGCGGACGATAGCACCCGAAGCGGCGTTTCTCCAGCGCGAAGCCGAGCAGGTTGAGCCAGTCGCCAAGACGCGACGGCGAGATGCAACGGGCCTTGCGCAAGGCGCCGTGGCTGAAGAAATGGCGCATGCCCCAACTGCTCCAGGGGTTGATCCCGACGATCAGCAGGTGCCCTCCCGGACGCACGGCGCTGGCGGCCTCGCGCAGCAGGCCATGGGGCGAAAGGCTGAAGTCCAGGCCATGCTGCAGCACCACCACGTCGGCGGCATGCTCGGACAGCGGCCAGGCCTGCTCTTCGCAGACGATCTCCACCCCAGGCAAGGGCGCACCCAGGCGCACGTTACGCTGCACCTGAGGCGCATTGGGCGGCGGCTCGGCACAAGGGCCGTAATGCACCAGAAAGCCGCCGAAGAAGCGGGCAAGCTCATCCTCGAGGAGTTTTTCCTCCTCGCGCAACATCAACTGCCCGAGCGGCCCGTTGAACCACTCACGGGCCAGGCTCATCAGCTCGATCCAGTCAGGATCGGCCTGGGCAAAGGCTTTGTCGGTCATTGCGTTCTCCCTCGAAGGTTCTCCGTCCGCGCCATCGCGGCTAAGATGCCCTCATGTTCACGCCAGGCGATTCGGTACGCACATGATACAGATCGATGCTCTTCCCGCTTTCTCCGACAATTACATCTGGCTGTTACAGGATACTGCCAAACGCCGCTGCGCGGTGGTCGACCCCGGCGATGCCACCCCGGTGCAGGCCTGGCTGGCGGCCCACCCCGGCTGGGTGCTGGAGGACATCCTGATCACCCACCACCACCATGACCATGTCGGCGGCGTCGAGGCGCTCAAGCAGGCCACCGGCGCCCGTGTCTGCGGCCCGGCCAAGGAGCGCATCCCGGCCCGTGACGTGGCGCTGGGCGATGGCGACCAGGTGCAGGTGCTGGGCCTGGACTTCGAGATCATCGCCGTGCCCGGCCATACCCTGGGGCATATTGCCTATTACAGCGCGCCGCTGCTGTTCTGCGGCGATACCCTGTTCGCCGCCGGTTGCGGGCGCCTGTTCGAGGGTACTCCCGAACAGATGCACCAGTCCCTGTCGCGGCTGGCCGCACTGCCCGCCGAGACCCGTGTGTACTGCACCCACGAGTACACCTTGAGCAACCTGCGTTTCGCCACGGCCGTGGAGCCAGGAAACCCGCACGTAGCCCAACGATTCGCCGACGTTACCCAAATGCGGAGTGAAAATCGCATCAGCTTGCCCTCGACCATCGGTCTGGAGCTTCTTACCAACCCGTTTCTTCGTACCGCTGAAACATCAGTTAAACAAAAAGCAGACGAATGGAAGGGGCATTCCAATGCAAGCCAAGCCTCTGTTTTTGCTGCCTTGAGGTCTTGGAAAGACACCTTCTGATAACCTCAAGATATATCGCATCCCGTTGTCAACGGTTGACCCAGGGGGGACCGGTTTCTAGAATCGCCGAAATTTTTCGCCCGGAAACCTGTCCCAGCCGATGTCTTCCCGTAGCCGCAGAACCTCTCATTCCGTCGCTCTGACGCGTCTGGCCCAAATCAGCGCGCTGGCTCTGGCCGCCACTTTGGTGGGCTGCCAGAGCACCCGTCAGCTCGACGAATCCGACAGCGTTCGCGCAAGCTACCAGGCGCGCGTCAAGCACAAGCCTGCCCCGCTGATGGTCAAGAAAGCCGAGCAAACGCCCCAGGATGTCTGGGAGCGCATGCGCCAGGGCTTCGCCTTGCAAGACAACATCGACGTCAATCCGCGCATCGAACAGCAACGCCTGTGGTTCGCCAGCAACCCGTCGTTCCTGGAGAACGCTGGCGAGCGTGGCAGCCTCTATCTGCACTACATCGTCGAGCGCCTCGAAGAGCGCGACATGCCGCTGGAGCTGGCCCTGCTGCCGGCGATCGAAAGCGCCTACAACCCGATGGCCTACTCCCGCGCCCATGCGGTCGGCCTGTGGCAGTTCATCCCGTCGACCGGACGCCACTTCAACCTGCGTCAAACCAATTTCTACGATGGCCGACGCGACATCACCGCATCGACCAACGCCGCGCTCGACTACCTGGGCCGCCTGCACGACATGTTCAACGGCGACTGGCTGCTGGCCCTGGCCGCCTACAACGCCGGTGAGGGCACCGTGAGCCGGGCCATCGAGCGCAACGAGCGCCTGGGCCTGCCCACCGACTACTGGAACCTGCCGCTCCCCCAGGAAACCCGCGACTACGTGCCCAAGCTGCTGGCCCTGTCGCAGGTGGTCATGACCCCGCAAGCCTACGGCGTCAGCCTCAGTCCCATCGCCAACGAGCCTTACTTCGAAGCCGTCGCCATCAACGACCGCCTTGACCTGTCGCGGGTCGCGGCGTTCGCCGACATCGACGAGGACGAGCTGATCCAGCTCAACCCAGCCTTCAAGAAGCGTATGACCGTGGACGGCCCCAAGCAGTTGCTGGTGCCCACCGCCAAGGCCCAATTGCTGACCGACAGCCTGTCCAACCTCAAGCCTGAGGAGCTGGTCAGCCTGCAACCGAACAAGGCCGTGTTCCAAGCCGCCCTGGCGGAAGCCAAAGCCCCTGCGGCGACCCGCAGCTACCGAGTCAAGCGTGGCGACAATTTGGGCGCCATCGCCAAGGCTCACCGCGTTTCGGTGAGCGACCTGCGGCGCTGGAACCGCCTCTCCGGCAATCACCTTAAAGCCGGCCAAGTACTCGCCCTGCGTGGTGGCAACGCCTCAAGTGGCGCAGCCAGCCGCGTCGCGGCCTCCAAGCAGCGCTCCACCCAGTACAAGGTCCGCAAGGGCGACTCCCTGTATGCGGTGGCCAAGCGCTTCAACGTCGAGATGAAACACCTCAAGCGCTGGAACCCTCGTAGCGGCCACGCCCTCAAGCCTGGGCAGACCCTGACCGTCTACCTGTCGCACTGACCTCATCGCCTCGGGGCCGCTGCGCCCCTCCGGGCTATCGCCAGCTCACACAACGACGGCATCATCCTGCAGGAGCTGGCGTTAGCCTGCGATGGGCTGCACCGCAGCCCCCAGAGACAAATCCAGTCACAAAGCCCCACGCCCAGACCCGCGCCAGACACCCTTTTTCCATCCCAGACAAGCTGTTACTGTACCCCGACCAACGCCCCACGCTGCCTGGATCGGATCACCGACTTGATACGTCCCCTCCTGTTGCTTTCACTCAGCCTCGCCATGAGCCTTCCCGCTGCCGCAACGGTGAGTGAAAGCCATGGTTATGCGCAGTTCGGCACCCTCAAGTACCCAGCCACCTTCACCCATTTCGACTGGGTCAACCCGCAAGCGCCCAAGGGCGGCACATTGCGGGCCATGGCGTTCGGCACCTTCGATACGCTCAATCCCTACACCTTCAAGGGCTCAAGCCCGGTCACCACGCCGAACTTCCTGCAGTACGGGGTCAATGAGCTGAACGAGCCGCTGATGGTCGGCACCGGCCAGTACGACCCTTCCGGCGATGAGCCCACCTCCAGCTACGGCCTGATCGCCCGCTCGGTGGAGTACAGCGAGGACCGTAGCTGGGTGGTGTTCAACCTTCGCCCCGAGGCGCGCTTCCACGATGGCCGCCCCATCACGTCGGCAGATGTAGCGTTCTCCTACCGCACCCTGCTCAAGGAAGGCCATCCGATCTACCGCACCAACCTGCAGGAAGTGCAGCGCGTGGACATCCTCGGCCCACTGCGTATCCGCTTCGTCTTCAAGCGCGCCGGCAACCCGCTTTTGATCCTGCGCCTGGGCGAGATGCCGGTGCTGCCCAAGCACTACTGGAAAGACCGCAACTTCAAGGCCACCACCTTCGAGCCGCCCCTGGGCAGCGGCCCCTATCGCATCACCGAAGTCCAGCCCGGCCGACGCCTGGTGTTCGAGCGGGTGAAGAACTACTGGGGCAAGCACCTCGCCGTCAATCGCGGCAAGTACAACTTCGACCGCGTCGAGTATGAGTTCTACCGCGATGCCACGGTCGCCTTCGAAGCCTTCAAGGCCGGCGAATTCGACATCTATATCGAGCACCAGGCCAAGAACTGGGCCAACGGCTACACCTTCCCAGCGGTACGCCGCGGCCAGGTGATCAAGGCGCAGATCCCGCACCGCATCCCGACGCAAACCCAGGGCCTGTTCATGAACAGCCGCCGGGCCAACTTCAGCGACGCTCGGGTGCGCCAGGCCCTGGGCCTGATGCTCGACTTCGAGTGGACAAACCGCGCCCTGTTCAGCAGCGCCTACCGCCGCTCGACCAGCTACTACCCCAACAGCGAGTTCGCCGCCACCGGCCTGCCCAAGGGCAAGGAGTGGCTGCTGCTGGCGCCGTTCCGTGACGAACTGCCACCCAAGCTGTTCACCGAACCCTACACGGTCAGCCACACCGACGGGCGCGGCATCAGCCGCCAGACCCTGCGCCAGGCCTTGGCGCTATTCGCCCAGGCCGGCTGGAAACTCAACGGCCAGCGCCTGGTCAACGCCAAGGGCCAGCAGTTCCGTATGGAGCTGCTGCTGGTCAACCCGAACCTCGAACGCATCCTCCAACCCTACGTGGAGAACCTCGCCAGCATGGGCATCGACGCGCACCTGCGCACGGTCGATCGCGCCCAGTACAAGCAGCGCCTGGACCAGTTCGACTTCGACATGATCCTCATGACCCTCAACCAGACCCTGAGCCCGGGTCTGGAGCAATGGCTGTATTTCCACTCGAGCCAAGCCTCGGTCAAAGGCAGCAAGAACTACGCTGGAGTGAAGGACCCGGTGGTCGACCACCTGCTCGACACCCTGCTCGCCGCCCGCACCCGCGCCGACCAGGTCGCCGCCGCCCGCGCCCTGGACCGGGTGCTGTCGTGGCAGTACTACATGATTCCCAACTGGTATCTCGACAATCACCGCTTGGCCTACCGCAACCGGTTCGCCTTCGTCACCACACCGCCCTACACCCTGGGCCTGAACAGTTGGTGGCTCAAGACTTCGGAGAAAGCCCAATGATGCCAACGCCCCCCTTGCGCCTGCTGGCCGGCAGCCTGTTGCTGGCCTGCCTGAGCCTCCCCGCGATGGCCGCGCCGCAACACGCCCTGACCCTGTACGATGAGCCGCCCAAGTACCCGGCGGACTTCAAGCACTTCGCCTACGTCAACCCCGATGCGCCCAAGGGCGGCACCTTCCGCCAGTCCAGCTTCGGCGGCTTCGACAGCCTCAACCCGTTCATCAACAAAGGTGTGCCAGCCGATGATGTGGGCCTGATCTACGACACCCTGATGCGCCAGAGCCTGGACGAGCCCTTCACCGAGTACGGCCTGGTGGCCGAGAAGATAGAAAAGGCGCCCGACAACGGCTGGGTGCGTTTCTACCTGCGCCCCGAGGCGCGCTTCCACGACGGCCACCCAATGCGCGCCGACGACGTGGTGTTCACCTTCAATACGCTGATGAGCAAGGGCGCACCGCTGTACCGCGGCTACTACGCCGACGTCGCCGAAGTGGTGGCCGAAGACCCGCTGCGGGTGCTGTTCAAGTTCAAGCACAAGAACAACCGCGAACTGCCGCTGATCCTCGGCCAGCTGCCGGTGCTGCCCAAGCACTGGTGGGAGGGGCGCGACTTCGACCGTGGCAACTTGGAGATCCCGCTGGGCAGCGGCCCTTACAAGGTCGCCGAGGTCAAGGCTGGGCGCTCCATCCGCTATGAGCGGGTCAAGGACTACTGGGCCAAGGACCTGCCCATCAACCGCGGCTTCTATAACTTCGACGCCATGACCTACGACGCCTATCGCGACAACACCGTCGCCCTCGAGGCGCTCAAGGCCGGGCAGTTCGACTATTGGCTGGAGACCAGCGCGAAGAACTGGGCCACCGCCTACGACATCCCGGCGGTGCGCGAAGGCCGGCTGATCCGAGAGCAGCTGGCCAACGGCAACCCCACCGGCATGCAGGGCTTCATCTTCAACCTGCGCCGCCCGGTGTTCCAGGACATACGAGTGCGTGAGGCGCTGAGCCTGCTGCTGGACTACGAGTGGACCAACAAGCAGCTGTTCAACGGCGCCTACACCCGTACCGGCAGCTACTTCGAGAACTCCGAGATGGCCGCCAGCGGCCTACCGGGGCCCGATGAGCTGAAAATCCTCGAACCCCTGCGCGGCAAGATCCCCGAGCAGGTGTTCACCCAACCCTTCCGCAACCCGGTCAGCGATGGCAGCGGCATGATCCGCGACCAGCAACGCAAGGCCTACAAACTGCTCCAGGACGCCGGCTGGAAGATCGTCGACGACAAGATGGTCGACGCCCAGGGCAAACCGGTGTCGCTCGAGTTTCTGCTGGCCCAGACCGAGTTCGAGCGCATCCTGCTGCCGTTCAAGCGCAACCTCGCCGACCTCGGCATCGAGCTGAACATCCGACGCGTCGACGTCTCCCAATACATCAACCGACTGCGCTCGCGCGACTTCGACATGATCGTCGGTGGCTACCCACAATCGAGCTCGCCGGGCAACGAGCAGCGCGAGTACTGGACCAGCGCCGCCGCCGATAACCCTGGCAGCCGCAATTTCATCGGCCTGCGCGACCCGGCCATCGACCAACTGGTCGAGCAATTGATCAACGCCGACTCGCGCCAGAGCCTGATCGCCCACACCCGCGCCCTGGACCGTGTGCTGCTGTGGGGCTACTACGTGATCCCCAACTGGCACATCAAGACCTGGCGCGTGGCTTACTGGAACAACATCGGCCACCCCAAGGTGTCCCCCAAGTACGACATCGGCATCAACACCTGGTGGATCAAACCCGGCCTGAAGCCGGCCGAGGCCCAGGCCGAAGAAGCGGCAGCCACGCAAGAGGCGAACTGACATGCTGGCCTACATCCTGCGTCGCCTGCTGCTGATCATCCCGACCCTGTTCGGCATCCTGATCATCAACTTCATCATCGTCCAGGCTGCCCCCGGCGGCCCGGTGGAACAGATGATCGCCAAGCTCGAAGGCTTCGAAGGCGCCACCAGCCGCATCGCCGGCGGCGGTGCCGAAGTCTCGGTGGCCGGCTCCAACTACCGCGGCGCCCAGGGCCTGGACCCAGCCCTGATCGCCGAGATCGAACGCATGTACGGCTTCGACAAGTCGGCGCCCGAGCGCCTGTGGATCATGATCAAGAACTACGCCAGGCTGGATTTTGGCGAGAGCTTCTTCCGCGACGCCAAGGTCATCGACCTGATCGCCGAGAAGATGCCCGTGTCCATCTCCCTGGGGCTATGGAGCACGCTGATCATGTACCTGGTGTCGATCCCGCTGGGGATCGCCAAGGCCGTGCGCCATGGCAGCCACTTCGATGTCTGGACCAGCTCGGCGATCATCGTCGGCTACGCCATCCCCGCGTTCCTGTTCGCCATCCTGCTGATCGTGCTGTTCGCCGGCGGCAGCTACTTCGACTGGTTCCCCCTGCGCGGGCTGACCTCCAACAACTTCGACGAGCTCTCCACCAGCGGCAAGATCCTCGACTACTTCTGGCACCTGGTGCTGCCGATCACCGCGCTGGTCATCGGCAACTTCGCCACCATGACCCTGCTGACCAAGAACAGCTTCCTCGACGAGATCAACAAGCAATACGTGGTCACCGCCAAGGCCAAGGGCCTGAGCCGCTCGCGGGTGCTGTACGGGCATGTGTTCCGCAACGCCATGCTGCTGGTGATCGCAGGCTTCCCCTCGGCGTTCATCGGCATCTTCTTCACAGGCTCCCTGCTCATCGAGGTGATCTTCTCCCTCGACGGCCTAGGCCTGATGAGCTTCGAGGCGGCGATCAACCGCGACTACCCGGTGGTCTTCGGCACCCTGTTCATCTTCACCCTGCTGGGGCTGGTGGTGAAGCTGATCGGCGACCTGACCTACACCCTGGTCGACCCCCGCATCGACTTCGCCAGCCGGGAGCATTGACATGGCACTCTCCCCCCTCAATCGTCGGCGCTTCGAGCGCTTCAAGGCCAACCGCCGCGGCTGGTGGTCGCTGTGGATATTCATCGTGCTGTTCGGGCTGAGCCTGGGCGCCGAGCTGATCGCCAACGACAAACCCATCGCCGTGCGCTACGAAGGCCAGTGGTACTTCCCCGCCTTCAAGCGCTACCCGGAGACCACCTTCGGCGGCGAATTCCCCCTGGAAGCCAACTACAAAAGCCCCTACATCCGCGAACTGCTCGCGGCCAAGGACAGCTGGGTGCTGTGGGCGCCGATCCCGTTCAGCTACCAGAGCATCAACTATGACCTCAAAGTCCCGGCCCCGGCACCACCCTCGGCGGACAACTGGTTGGGGACCGACGACCAGGGCCGCGATGTGATGGCCCGGGTCATCTACGGCTTCCGCGTCTCGGTGCTGTTCGCCCTGACCCTGACCGTGCTCAGTTCCATCGTCGGCGTCATCGCCGGCGCCCTGCAGGGTTTCTACGGCGGATGGGTGGACCTGGCCGGTCAGCGCTTCCTGGAGATCTGGTCGGGCCTGCCGGTGCTGTACCTGTTGATCATCCTCGCCAGTTTCGTGCAGCCCAACTTCTGGTGGCTGCTGGGCATCATGTTGCTGTTCTCGTGGATGAGCCTGGTGGACGTGGTGCGCGCCGAGTTCCTGCGCGGGCGCAACCTCGAATACGTGCGCGCTGCCCGCGCCCTGGGCATGCGCGACGGCCCGATCATGTTCCGGCACATCCTGCCCAACGCCATGATCTCCACCATGACCTTCATGCCCTTCATCCTCACCGGCGCCATCGGCACCCTCACCGCCCTGGACTTCCTCGGCTTCGGCCTGCCACCGGGCGCGCCGTCGCTCGGTGAGCTGGTGGCCCAGGGCAAGTCCAACCTGCAGGCGCCATGGCTCGGCATCAGTGCCTTCGCCGTGCTGGCGATCATGCTGAGCCTTCTGGTGTTCATCGGCGAATCCGCCCGCGATGCCTTCGACCCGAGGAAATGACATGAGCGAACACAACTTGATCGAAGTGCGCGACCTCTCGGTGGAATTCGTCACCGGCGAAAGCGTGCATCGCGTGGTCGACGGCATCAGCTTCGACATCCGCAAGGGTGAGACCCTGGCCCTGGTCGGCGAAAGCGGCTCGGGCAAGTCCGTCACCGCGCACTCCATCCTGCGCCTGCTGCCCTACCCCCTGGCCCGCCACCCCAGCGGCAGCATCCGCTACAACGACCAGGACCTGCTCCAGCTCGGCGAAAAGCCCATGCGCCGCATCCGCGGGGATCGCATCGCGATGATCTTCCAGGAGCCGATGACCTCGCTGAACCCGCTGCACACCATCGAAAAACAGATCAACGAAATTCTCCTGCTGCACAAAGGCCTCACCGGCAAGCAGGCCACCGCACGCACCCTGGAGCTGCTGGAGATGGTCGGCATCCCCGACCCGCACAAGCGCCTCAAGGCCCTGCCCCACGAGTTGTCCGGCGGCCAGCGCCAGCGCGTGATGATCGCCATGGCCCTGGCCAACGAGCCCGAGCTGCTGATTGCCGACGAGCCCACCACCGCGCTCGACGTCACCGTGCAACTGAAAATCCTCGACCTGCTCAAAGAGCTGCAAGCCCGTCTGGGCATGGCCCTGCTGCTGATCAGCCACGACCTCAACCTCGTGCGCCGCATCGCACACCGCGTGTGCGTGATGCAGTGTGGCCAGATCGTCGAGCAGGCCGACTGCACCACCCTCTTCCATGCGCCGCAGCATCACTACACGAAAATGCTGATCAACGCCGAACCCAGCGGTGCCCCCGCCCACAACCCCGTGGGTGACCCCCTGCTGGAAGTCGAAGACCTGCGCGTGTGGTTCCCCATCAAGAAAGGCCTGCTGCGCCGTACGGTAGACCATGTCAAAGCCGTGGACGGCATCGACTTCAGCCTGCCCCAGGGCCAGACCCTCGGCATCGTGGGTGAAAGCGGCTCCGGCAAATCCACCTTGGGCCTGGCCATCTTGAGGTTGATCGCCAGCCGCGGCGGCATCCGCTTCCACGGCCAGAACCTTGAAGGCCTCAGCCAAAAAGACGTCCGCCCCCTGCGGCGAGAAATGCAGGTCGTGTTCCAAGACCCCTTCGGCAGCCTCAGCCCGCGCATGTGCGTGGCCGACATCGTCGGCGAAGGCTTACGTATTCACCGCATCGGCACCCCTGCCGAACAGGAAGCCGCGATCATCGCCGCCCTGGAAGAAGTCGGCCTGGACCCCCGCACTCGCCACCGCTACCCCCACGAATTCTCCGGCGGCCAGCGCCAACGCATCGCCATCGCCCGCGCACTGGTGTTGAAGCCCGCCTTGATTCTGCTGGATGAACCCACCTCCGCGCTGGACCGCACGGTGCAACGGCAGGTAGTGGAGTTGCTGAGGAATTTGCAGCACAAGTACAACCTCACCTACCTGTTCATCAGCCATGACCTGGCGGTGGTGAAGGCGTTGAGTCATCAGTTGATGGTGATCAAGCATGGGCATGTGGTTGAACAGGGGGATGCGCAAGCGATCTTCCATGCGCCGCAGCATGCGTATACGAAGCAGTTGTTGGAGGCGGCGTTTTTGGAGGTGTAGCGGTTGTACTGGGGCAGGAGGTGTCCCAGTTGTACAGGGTTTTGGTGCGTTTTACTGCAAGGTGTAAATTAATAGCAAAACGCCACGTTACTGCATGTTAAGGACGACCCATGCCGCGCTTGCCCATTGCCATTTTTGTCACCCTTTCGTTATTTCTGAGTGCATGTACCACCTTGCACAAAGGCGTAGAGTTTTCGGAGGTAGCCACTTCGAGAAATGACGCCGCACTGGTCTATCTCTACCGCTCCGGAGTTGCCCCCTTCTGGCGCAGTCCAACACTGGTCATCGACGGTACAGACATCAGCGAGGTGAAGAACACTTCCTTCACCTACTTCTACCTCACGGAAGGTAAGCACACGATCGCCACACGCTGGGCATTGGATCTGTACCCGCTGAATGTCGAAGGCAGTATGGAAGTTAAAAACGGGCAGACGTATTTTCTGAAACTGGGCGGGGGAATGTTGATGTCCCCAGGGCTAGGACAAGCTGCCCTCGTCACCAGTATTTCCTCCAACCTCGGCCAGGTCGACCGCCTGACGGCCCTTCGTGAAATGAAGAGCTGCATGTACATGCCCAACGCACTTGAGCAGCCTTCGCTGACGGCTTACAGCAATTAATTTTATATAAACCGGATCAATCCGAGATGAGGGCGCAACGCATCTGTGAATGGCCGCTTTGGATCGATAGCTGCCGGTTGCGAGTGGCTGCAACCGACCCAAAGCAGACCCTCGTCTACGTCTTAAAAGTGGGAGAGCAAACGGCTGGCCACCAAAAGAAGGAGTCAAACCGGCCGTAGGCAACCGGCTGAAATCGGCCAGAAGCCTGAATCGCCCGTAGTTTCGTAGGCACCTAGGGATGTCCATTCACAGCCTTTTGAACACGTTCGCCGAGGTGTCGTGTAACAGCACAGGACGGTAGATGGGGTGGGTTCCAGGTCCTACACAACACCTTTAAGTTACATCCCCAAAAATTTGTGCGCACGATAGTAGTGTTACGTTATCACATTCGATACCATGCGTAGCCGTTTGATGAAACTCTCTTCATCAAGATTCAGTCAGGTCTGACGCGAGCTAGGCCGCTTGCATCGGGCGTCTGCGTAAACAGTGCGGCCTGTGTCGCTTGGTTCAGACAGCACAGGCCAATCAACTCACGGATGGGCAGGTAAGTACCCAGGTCAGGATGGGCATAAATGCAACGTTATAGCGTGATAGATGGAGACTTTACGTGAACCCTCGTGCCCCACTTCTGGCAGGCCTGACCTTAGGCTTGTTCGGCCAGCCGATTTCAGCGGCGGAACCCTTGTTGCTGAACGAAACCTCGATCACCGATGCCTACCTCGAAGAGCGCGCCGACGGGCCGGTGCAAGGCTATCGTGCCAACCGCTCGGCCACGGCGACCCGAACCGATACCGACATTCGCGACACGCCGCAGAGCATCGACGTGGTGCCTGCGCAGGTAATCAAGGACCTCAACACCACCCGCATCGACCGCGCCTTGGACTTTGCCGGTGGGGTATCGCGGCAGAACAACTTCGGCGGCCTGACCTTCCTCAACTACAGCGTGCGCGGTTTTACCACCGGCGAGCTGTACAAGAACGGTTTCGCCATCAACCGCGGCAGCTACAGCGCGCCCGACACCTCCAACATCGAGCGCATCGAAGTGCTCAAAGGCCCTGCTGCCAGCCTCTACGGCCGTGGCGACCCTGGCGGGCTGGTCAACATCGTTACCAAGCGCCCTCAGGCTGAAGCCTTCAGCACCCTTACCCTCAGCGCAGGCAGCTGGGACCGCTACCGCACTGCCCTGGATGCCAACTCGCCGCTGGACAGCGAAGGCAATCTGCTGGGTCGGATCAACCTGGCGGTCGAGGACAACGACAGCTTCCGTGATTATGTCGGCAGCGAACGCCGTATCGTCAGTCCCTCCCTGACCTGGCAACTGTCGCCCGACACCCGGCTGATGATCGACACCGAGTTTTCCCGCACTGAGTCGGTGTTCGACCGCGGCATTCCGGCAGTTAATGGCGAAATGGGCTCGGTCAAGCGCTCGACCTTCCTTGGCGAGCCGAATGACGGCGAGATCCGCAACGACAATCAGACCCTCGACGTCGCACTGGAACACGTGCTCAACGACAACTGGAAGTTGCGTCTGGCCAACCACTACACCCAGGGGACACTCAAGGGCAACAGCTCCGAACCCCAGGCCCTGTTCGGCACCACAATCACGCGTTTCTATCGTGAACGCGACTTCGAATGGAACGACAGCATCACCCAAGCCGAGCTGCACGGCCTGTTTGAGTTGGGCGGCTGGCAGCATCAGACCCTGGTCGGGCTGGAGTACGAAAACTACCGCAACAGCCAGAAGTACCCACAGAGTGCCACCTCCGCAGGGTATGGGCTGGACATCTACAACCCGATCTACGGCAAGCCGAAGCCAGCCATCACCCGACCCAACGACTTCTTCGAGCACACCGAAAGCTATGCGCTCAACCTGCAAGACCAGATCGCATTCACCGAGCGCCTTCGCGGGTTGCTGGGCGTTCGCCTGGAGCGCTTCGAACAGACCTCGCAAAACCGCGCCACCGGCGTCAGCAACAGCCAGGAAAAGGACGTCGCCACACCGCGCATTGGGATTTTGTACCAACTAACCCCGCAAGTCGGTGTGTTCGCCAACGCATCCACCTCGTTCAAACCCAACACCATCGGCACCCAGGGCCAGGTGTACAAACCTGAAAAAGGTCTGGGTTACGAGACCGGGATCAAGCTCGACCTGCTCGATAGCCGCGTGGGTGCAACCCTCGCCCTGTTCCACATCGATAAGGAGAACGTCATCACCACCGATGCCCTTGGCGAGAGCGTGGCGGCCGGCGAGGCGCGCAGCCAAGGCCTGGACCTGCAGCTAAGCGGCCAGCTCACCGACGCGCTGCGGGTGATCGGCGCCTATGCCTATATCGACGCCGAGGTCACCAAGGGTGACGCGACCCTACCCAAGGGTAGCGACCTGCTGGGCATCGCCCGCAACAGCGGCAGCCTGATGGGCGTTTATGAATTCCAGGACGGCGCCTTGCGCGGCTCGGACGTGGGCGCTGCGGTGAACTACGTCGGCGAGCGCTCCGGCCAGGCCGGCAGCGAATTCACCCTGGACGCCTACAGCACGGTCGACCTGCTAGCGCACTACAAGGCCAGCGAACAGGTCACCGTCGGCCTGAACCTCAACAACCTGTTCGACCGCAAGTACTACGAACGCTCGTACAACAGCTCCTGGGTGCTACCCGGTGAGCCGCGCAACTTCAGTGTGAGCCTGACCCTGAGTCTTTGAGCTGAGGAACTATTATGCATCCATCGTTGAAAGTGGCCACTCTGGTGGCCATGGTGATCAGCACCAACGCCAGTGCCCACGGCCTGTGGACCGAGGAGCGACGCGGCAACATCGAGGCCGTGTACGGCCACGGTGCCGAGGACAGCGCCTACAAGGCGGAGAAGATCAAGCGCGCCTGGGCATTCGACGCAGCCGGGGAAATGGTCCCGGTCACCGTCGAACGCCTGGCGGATCATGCGGTCCTGCAACCGCTCACCCCACCTGCGGCACTTGCAGTGCTGCTGGACAACGGGCCTTGGTCGCAGCGCCCGAACAAGCAATGGGTCAATCAGGACCGCACCCAGGTCAAGGATGCGATCGCCTCCACCCACAGCTTCAAATACAGCCTGGCCATTTACCAGAGCGGTGCCCGCCTGCCAAAACTGGACATGCTGCGTTTGGCGATCGTCCCCCTGAGCGACCCGCTGCAAGTTGGGCCAGGCAAGACACTGGAAGTGCAGGTGCTGCTCGACGGCAAACCGGCTGCGAATATACCGTTGCAAGGGGATTACCGAGGCTCGCCTCACCAGGTCAGCGCCACCACCGACAAGCAAGGCAAGGCACGCATCACCGTACGCAACGAGGGCCTCAACATCATCGCGGCGCAGGCCACCCTGCCACTGGCAGAAGGCGGACCTGTAGCCCAGCAGAGTCTGTTCAGTTCGCTCACATTCCTGGGTGAGCCGCACCACGAGTAACTTTTGCGTCGTGCCTCGGCATGTCGGCCGAGGCACGGCAGACACTTCCCGCCAGAAGACCAACGGTCGACCCAGCCGTTAGACGCCGCCTCGCTCGGCAACTACCCTGAATTCCTCGGCATTCCTTAAAGGAGTACGGAATGGGTACCTGCAACCAGCATCCACACCATGACCATCAGCACAAGCCGGGCTGCGGCCATACGGCAATCGAACACAATGGACATGTCGATTATCTGCATGATGGGCACTTGCATCACGTGCATGGCGATCATGTCGACGAACACATACTGGAAGCCAACGGCCAAAACCCCGAGCGCTGCACACCCGGCCACCAGTGTGGCGGCCATGCCGCCGACCACGTTCATGGCCCGGGTTGCGGCCATGAGGCGGTTCCCCACGGCGACCATGTCGATTACCTGGTCAACGGCCACCTGCACCACCCGCATGGCGATCACTGCGACGACCACGGCCCGGTGACGATGGTCAAATGACCCTTGCCCGCCTCCAGCCAGCAAGGGCTGGAGGCGCTAACCTCACTGGCCGCCCAAGGCCTGGGTGAGGGTTTGCACATTCTGCTGGTACATGCCCAGGTAGGTACTGGCGGGGCCCTGGGCGGCTAGTGCATCGGAATACAGCGTCCCACCTACCTTCGCCCCGGTATCGTCGGCAATCTGCTGCAGCAGACGGGAATCCTTGATGTTCTCGATGAACACGGCCTTGATCTTGTCGCGCTTGATCATCGTGATGATGTTAGCGACATCTTTGGCGGTCGGCTCCTGTTCGGTGGAAAGGCCTTGAGGTGCCAGGAACTCGATGCCATAAGCCTGCCCCAGGTAACCGAAGGCGTCATGCGAGGTCACGATACGGCGGCTGTTGGCCGGCAACGCGGCGAAGCGTTTCTTCACCTCGGTCAGCAAGGCGTCGATCTGCTGCTGATAGGCTGCCAGATGGCTGCGATACGCCTGCGCATTGCCTGGGTCCACGGCTTCCAGCGCCTTGGCGATGTTGGCCGCGTAGATCTTGGCGTTGGCCAAGCTGTTCCAGGCATGGGGGTCGGGGATAGTCTGCCCCTCCTCTTGCAGGGTCCGCGCAAGGATACCCTGGCTGGCCCGAACGACGTGAGCCTGGCTGCCAGTGGTCTTGATCAGACGGTCCAACCAAGGTTCGAAGTTAAGCCCATTCTCCACCACCAGGTGCGCCTGCAGCACATGTCTGGCATCGTCCGGCGTGGTCTCGTAGACATGCGCATCGCTGTCGGGGCCGACGATGTTGATGACCTGCACCTGATCGCTACCGATTTGTCGGGTGATATCGGCCAGAATACTGAAGCTGGTCACCACCTTGATGCGTTCTGCGGCGGACAGAAACGGTGACAGCAACAGCATGAACACAACGATCAACAGGCGCATAGCGGCTCCTCAATGAGTGACAGGGGTATAGTGACGACGCAACAGACCACGCACCGGCCCCACCATCACCGAGAGCAGGTAGGCACTGCCAGCCACGACGACGATGGCCGGGCCACAGGGCAGCGAGGCGTAATAGGACAACAGCAGCCCCAGCCAGACCGAGCCCATGCCGATCAGCGCCGAGATGGCCATCAACCAGGGCAGGCGCTGGCTCCAGAAGCGTGCGGCAATGGCCGGCAGCATCATCAAGCCGACCACCATCAAGGCGCCGATGGCCTGGAAACCGACCACCAGGTTGATCACCACCAGCCCCAGGAACACGCCATGGGCGATGGGCCCGCAGCGGCTGACGCTACGCAGGAACAGCGGGTCGAGGCTATCGAGCAGCAAGGCACGGTAAATCAGGGCGAAGGTCAGCAGGCTGCCTGTGGCGACCCATACCATGGTGCGCAAGGTCGCCTGGTCGACCGCCAGGGCCGAGCCGAACAACAACCCCAGCAAGTCCAGGCGCTTGCCCGCAAGCCCAAGCAGCAGAACACCCGAAGCCAGTGAAATCGGGTAGACCGCCGCCAGGCTTGCGTCCTCGCGCAAGCCGGTGTGACGGCTTACCAATGCCGAGAAGCCTGCCACCAGCAAGCCCGCCAACAGGCCGCCAAGCGTCATAGCCACCACAGACAGCCCTGCCAGCCAGAAGCCCAACGCCGCGCCCGGCAAGATGCCATGGGAAATGGCATCGCCGATCAGGCTCATGCGCCGCACCACCAGGAACACCCCCAACGGCGCGACACTCAGCGCCAGGGTGAGCCCCCCAAACAGCGCACGGCGCATGAAGGCGAATTCGACGAAGGGTGCCCATGCCGGATCGAACATCACTGCACCTCCCCCAGGCTGGCTTGACCGATCACGCTATGACTGGGCCCGTATTGGCAACCCTCGCTGTCGACCAGCAGGCAGTACTCGGCCATCTCGCGCACTCGCGACAGGTCATGGCTGACCACCACTACCGTGTGGCCAGTTTTGTGCCAGGCATCGATATGCCGCCAGAGCAACGCCTGCCCGGCCTTGTCCAGCGCCGAATCGGGCTCGTCGAGCAGCAGCAGGTTGGCATCGGTCAGGCTCAAGCGTGCCAGCAGCGCACGTTGCAACTCGCCGCCGGAAAGCGCCTCGAGCGTGTGGGCTTCGAGTTTGTCGATATCCCAGGCTCGCAGCGCCTGGCGCAGGCGCTGTCTGCGCTCTCGGCGGCTCAGGTGTTGGCCCCAGAAGCCGCCGCTGACCAATTCGCCCAGGCTAATGGGAAATTGCCGGTCTATGGCTGAACGCTGGTTCAGATAGCCGACTTTCGTACCTTCGGCACCGATGCGAAAGCGCCCGGACAACGGCTTCTGCAAGCCGGCAAGCACTTTCAAGAGGCTGCTTTTGCCAGCGCCATTGGCCCCCACCACTGCAGTCAGACTGCCAGCCGGCAGCTGGATATTCAGATGCGGGGTCAACGGGCTGTTGGCGGCCCCCCACAAAAGGTCTTGGCACAGAATCACGGGTGAGTTCCAAAACGAAAGACAAGGAAGTGGCCGCAAACGCTGGCCTCACCACGCAAATGATATGTTATAACAAATCTAATGCAACGCTTTTCTATTCAGTCACAGCCTTTCAGACGATTGCAGCTGAGACGTCCTTGGCCACCGCTGGAGGTGGAAAAGCGCGTGATGACATCCCAGCCGAATGGCCGTGCCAGGCCGGACCAGACGTTGCCATCGCTGCTCAGCCCCGTGAAGAAATGCAAGCGCCCATGACGCGTGGTGGTCTGCGCCCAGGTCAGGCCAGAGCCCGCGTCGAAACCACGCAGGAACAGGTCGTTGCCGCGTTGTGCCATACCGTAGTAGCCGCCCTGGCTGTCGGTACAGCGCAGCAAGGTAGCACTGCGTACGCAATGCAGGGTGGCACCGCCGATCATCGGCAGTTCGGCATGTGCCAGGGGAACACCTGTCAACGGCAGCCACAGCAGCAGTTTCGCGATGCACGCAGTGAATTGTTTCATGACAGCGGTACTTCGTCCCTTTCATCGTAGCGCAGCAGCCGCCCGGCATTGCCGAGCACCAGCAAGGTACTGAGGTTGTGCAGCAGCGCCGCGATCATCGCGCCGGCCGCACCCAACAGCCCGAACGCCGCAGCCAGCATGATCCCCACCGTCCAGCCGAGCCCGATCAGCACGTTCCATTGCAGGGTACGCCGGCACAGGCGACTGAGGCGTACACCGGTGGCCAGGCGGCGCAGGTCACCATTGATCAGTACGATGTCCGCCGCGGCCATGGCGATGTCGGTTCCGCCCGCACCCATGGCGATACCCACGACGCCTGCTTTGAGCGCCAGCGAGTCGTTGATGCCGTCGCCGACCACCATCGGTCTGAAACCAGCCTGGATTTCTTGATTGACCTGCTTGAGCTTGTCTTCTGGCAACGCCTGGGCGACCACATTGGCGATGCCCACCTGGCTCGCCACCAACTGCGCCACGCTGTGGCGATCGCCGGTCAGCAGCAACTGCCGGCGTAACCCAAGCTCGCGCAATTGCGCCAACGCTTCAGGCGCTTCTCGTCGTACGTTGTCGGCCAGCAGCAGCCAGGCCAGAAAACGCCCGTGCAGCGCCAGGCCAACGATCGGACCATCGTGCTCCGGCACCGCCGGCAACGCGATGCCCAGTTTCTGGAACAGCTCCGCACGCCCCAGCGCGGCCTGGCCCTGGTCGGTCGACGCTACCACGCCGAAACCTTGCATCTCGTGTAATTCGTCGAGCGCAAGGTGCTGCTCGTGAGGAACGGACTTGGCCAAGGCACGGCTGACGGGGTGACTGCTCGCCGTGCCCAGGCTGGCAGCCAGGCGCAGCACCTGCTGCTCCGCCACCTCGGTTTGGCTGCTCACGACCTGCTGCAGATGCAATGCCCCTTTGGTCAAGGTGCCGGTCTTGTCGATCACTAGCGACGACAGGTCGGCAAGTTCTTCGAGAAACGCAGAGCTACGAATCAGAATGCCATGCCGCGCCGCAACGGCGACCCCAGCAATGGCCGTGGCCGGGGCCGACAGCACCAGTGCACATGGGCAAGCCGCCACCAACACGGCCAGCATGGCCTGGGCATCGCCGGTGATGAACCAGGTGGCCGCCGCGATCATCAGCACCAGCAGCAGGTAACGCCCAGCATAGCGTTCGAGCAACCGGGTGATGGGTGGCTTGGCCTGCTCTGCGCGGCGCATCAGGGCAATCACCTTGCCCAGGGTGGAGTCCTCGCCGGTGGCTGTCACCTCGATGCGTAGCAAACCATCGAGGTTGATCGCGCCGGCATGCACATGCGCACCCGCCGCGACCTCCTGTGGCAAGGACTCGCCGGTGATGGGCGCGGTATCGAGGCTGGCCTGGCCCTCGAGCACGCGCCCATCGGCCGGTACCCGGTCACCGGCTCGCACTTCTACCCGATCCCCCGCCTTGAGGCTGGCATTGTCGACCTCGCTCACCTCGCCGTTGGCGCCGATCAGCCGCGCCTGGCTGCGCGTCAGGCGGCCCAGGGCATCGATGGCTTCCTGCGAGCCCAGCACGCTGCGCTCTTCGAGCACGTGCCCGAAGATCATGATGATCGGCAACAAGGCAGCGGTGGTCAGGTCGCCAATGGCCCAGGCGCCAAGCATGGCCAACGCGATCAACTGGTCGGTGACGCCATGCAGGCTCGGCTGTTTGAGGCTGTGCCACGCCGAGCCCAGCACCGGCACGGCCACCAGTAACGACGCAGCGCCCAGCAGTAACTGCGCAACGCCCTCCTGGCCTGAAGCCAAGCCGTGCCAGGCCAATCCCAGCGCCAGCAGCCCGAGGGCGACCATAGCCAAGGTCAACTGGCGTGCGGCCTGCCGGCGCTCGTCCCCAGACAGCAGCCCCGAGGTGAGGTGGACATGGCCATGATGGTGGTGGCCGTGGTGATGGTGGGCGCTCATCGGCTGGGGTTCCAAATGCAGGGGCCAGAATAAGTGTTCATTGTTGGGGGCCTTGCAGGATCAAGCGCCCACTGTACTCGGGGCTGACCGTGGTGACGGAGCCCGCGCGGGACAGGATGGCAGGCACCCGCTCACGATACAGGCGCAGCATCAGGCCCGGGTCCTGCTGCTGCGCCAAGCCGACGATGGTGCTGGTGTCGGCACTCGCCTGCGCCAGCCGCTCACGCGCCTGGGCCTGGGCAACCTGCACGGTCCGGTCGGCACTCTGGGTTGCCTGCTGCAGGCGCTGCGCTGCTTCGTTGCGGGCGCTCGCCACCGCTTGCTCAGCGCGTTGGCTGGCGGTGAGCACGGCATTGAAGGCGCTCACCGCCGAGGGCGGGAGCGAAGACTGCACATCCACCCGCACCACCGTGATGCCCAGGTCGGCGCCCGCCGCCTTGAGCGCCGCCAGGCTGCGGTTGATGCCCTGTTGCAAGTCACCGCGTAGACGCTCACGGCGCTCGGCAACCTGCGCATCGGCGCCCACCAATTCAGGCCGCGCGACCAGAATCGCATCCATGTCTCGGGATGCGCAGACCTGAACGGCATTGCGCTCCACCAGCCGATCCAGGGCCGGCTCCACATGAACGCCCTGACGGGCAAAGGCAAACGGCTCGACAACCTGATAGAACACCCGCACTTCAAGCTGCACGATGCCTGCATCGGCAGTGAGCAGGTAACCTGACCCGGCCGTCGCGTCGCTGGCCGGCGCGAGCCCCCGGTCCGCTTTACGTGCGAAGTCCGAGCGCAGCAACAACTCCACTTTGCGCTCAGTCACCCGCCCGTCCGAAGGCAGCATCACCACTTGCTCGAACGGACGCGGCCAGGCCAGCAGCAGGCCAGCATTCTGGATACGGTGCTCGGCCCCCAGCCTGAGCACCACGGCCCGGCTTTCCGGCCCCACTGAACGAACATTGCCGAACAGCCAGCCCAGCGCGGCGAGCACGGTCACCGCGTACAGGGCGATAAAACCAATACGCGCCGACTGCAACCAGGGCCCGCCAGGCTGGCGCGGGCTAGTCATGGCCTTGCCCTGCCTGGCGGGTCAGCGAAGCCGGCGGGTTGGGTCCGTCGATCAGCGCCCGGAACGGTGCCGCGTCGGTGCGCAGCACCAGGCGTGTGTCGGGCGTCACGATAGTGCCCAAGGTGTCCAGCGAGCGCAGCAGCTTGTACAGCTCCGGCGCGCTGGCGTAGGCCTTGCCGTAAATCTGTGCCGCCTCGACCTGTGACTGCGCCTGGATCTGCGCCGCCTTCACATTGGCGTCAGCCTCCAGGATTCGGGCATCCCGCTCAGCCGCCGAGCGGATTTCTGCCGCCTTGCGCTTGCCTTCGGCCGTACGCTCGGTAGCGATCGTCTCGCGCTCGGCGCGCATGCGGTCTACGGTAGCTTCCAAGGTCACCTTGGGCAGGGTGAGGCGTTCGACCCCGACCTGGACCACCTTGATGCCATAGGTCTGGGCCAGCTGATCGGCAATATGCGCCTGCAACCGCTGCTCGAAGGTCTCGATGCGTACTCGCCCAGGGTCGACATTGACCAGATCCGCCAGTTCGAAGCCGCTGGTGGTGGTTTCCAGCGCCGAGCCCACCAGCGTACGGATCTGCCGCGCTGCTTCGTCCGGCTGGTTCTGCACCGCGCGCATGAAGCGCTGGATATCCTGCGGGTCCGGTGACACCTGCCAGGCGATATAAGCCTGCACGATGATGCGCAGGCCGTCGCGGGTACCGACATCGTGCAAACCACTGGAGGTGGTGCGCAGGCGCAGGTCGACCGGCACCGCCACCTCGAACGGTTGCGGCCAGCGCCAGGCCAGGCCAGGCTCTACCAGCACCCGTGTCGGGTTGCCGAAGCGGGTGATGACCGTCGCCTCGCCCACACGCACCTGGACGAAGCAGGCCACTACCGCCAATAGCAGCACCAGCAGTACCGCCCCTAGGATTCGTGGCCAGGCCGGCCGCGCCGGCCCGTCGTGTTCGGCGCTGTGATGGTCGTGATCATGGCCATGCGCGCAGCCATGGGCAGCATGATCATCGTGAGCGTGAGAAGCGTGAGGACTCAAGGGGTGCGCTCCTGGTTCGGTTTCGAGGTGGCCGGATCAACCGGCGCGGCGAAGGTACGCAAATCAAGGGTTGGGGCCTGACCCGCACTGATGCGGTGGTCGATGATCAACGCCTTACTGTCGCGCAGGCCTTCTCGCAACCGCGCTAGGTACTGTTCCAGCACGAACGCTGCACCAGCCTGTCGCCAGGCCGCCCGCTCGGCGTCGAAGCCAAGTTCTGCGGCCTGGGCCTTGGCGTTTGTTTCGTGGGCGCTTGCAGCGGCCTGGTCGACCAGCAGCGCGGCATTCTGGCGGGCCTGGCCGGTCTGCTCAGCGGCCTGACCGCGATCACGGGCGATCAGTGCCTGCGCAGCGATCTGCGCCGCCTGCACGCCATGATAGGCGTTCGCCGCGCCTGCGGGTGGGTGAATGGCCTCCACGGAAGTGGCCAGGATCTGCACGCCGCTTTCCAGTCGGTCGAGGTCAGCCTGCACGGCCTTGCCGATGTCCCGGCTGAGGGCTTCGCGCTCGGAACTGAGTACGCCATCCAATGTGCGGTTGGCGAAGTCATGAAGCAGCACGCGGTTGGCCAGGCTGCGTACCAACTGCGCGACATCGGCGCTGTGATAAGTCGCTGCCAGGGCGGATGCATCGTCCAGGCCTATGCGGTAGATGAAGCGCACATCCATGTTGACGATCTGAAAGCTCTGCCGACCGCCATCGCTGCCAGCGATCACCTGAGCGTTTTCGCTGGCATGGGCCGCATCCCACAGGCGGTTGGCCGACATTGGCGCCTCTCCCTCAGCATCGGCCATTGGGTCGGCCAGCGCTTCACGCCCGGAGGTCGCCAGCTCGTGGATGACACCATTCTCCGCCGCCAGCACTCGCCCGAATGGCCAGGGCAAGCCAATGTGCAGGCCTGGCGGGTAGACCTGCACCGGCTTGCCGAATCGCTCATAGATACCGCGCCCCTCCAGCGGTATCTGCACCACCCCGCTCAGCAGCCAGCCGACCAGCGCCACCAGTGCGGCCACCGGTAGCAGCGCCCGGCGCATGAAACCAAAAGCCCAGACTTGCTGCAGGTCGATACCGAAGCGCTGCTGCAACTCGCCCTGCAGCGCGGCCAACGGCCTCGGCGGCCACTGCAAAATGCCACCCATCAGGCTACGCGCCACCAGGGCGGGCTCCTGCTCCGCCCGTTGCGGCCGGAATGCCGCGACCAGAGCACGCACCAGGAACTCCACCGCCAGCAGGCCCGGCAGAATGCCGATCAGCACGGCCAGGCGGGCCGGCCACAACCGCGTGCCATCGGCGAAGAACAGGCAGGGAATAGACAGCACCTGGACCAGAATCACTACCCGGATCACTGTCGCCAAGGCTATCGCCTCCGGCCAATCCGCCTTGCTGGCTGAGGCCAGGTGCCTTTCTATGATCAGCAGTGCAAGCGCTAGCGCCAGCAATACGCCCACCGCCACCCAGCTCGCCTGAGTGGCGGTAGCCGGTGCCGGCAGATCGAAACGCCAACTGCCCATGACCAGAGCCAGTGCCAACACCGACCAGCCCGACAGCCACAACACGTCGTCGCCGATCGAGCGCAAGTGCCTGGCCAATGTATCACCGGTGCGCGCCAACCAACGGTCGAAGGCACTGAGGGCCTGGTCTTCGCCCTGCACCTGGCCCTTGTTCCGCCATAAGGCTAGGCGCACGGGCTGCTGCCCTTGGGCCTCGACCCGCCACTTGACGATGAACCAGGCTGAATGCCCCGCGGCCGCCAACAACAACAGTGCGGCGGCATTCACTCGCAATAGTGGGAGCCAATGGGCATCGGGTGAAAAGAGGCCAACCAGCAGCGCCAGCAGCCATAACCCGCCAGCACCAGCCAGTGCCAACCGACACAGCCGGACCAAATGCCTTGCCTGGTCGGCCGCCTGCAGAAAGCGAGGCTTGCTGTGTAGATCCGGGGTATCCAGAACAGTACTCACCATGACTCCAGGTACTCGGAATGCGAGGGCGCGGATTGTGGCCAATCGGCAATGCGCCGACAAGTAAAGACTAATTTATCTCGTGATCGCTGCACTGCGGCGCAGGCAACAACTGGACATGGCCATGTTCGCCCTGAATCGCCCCTGGTTTCGCAGACATCTCGAACGGCTGTAAAGGGTCGATAGCAGTCCCTCGTTGAGCGACCACCTTCTCCAATCCTCTGCTCTTCCAAGCGCTCCGAAGCCGTAGAAAAATCAGATTCCCCCTCTTCCTGGTAGTCCATTTCCCAAACACACTCCTGCCACCTTTTTTCCGTTGCGGGTGCTCTGGCAGGGCTCTAGTCTCGGCGAGTCGTTGCACGTCAACGACACGGCTTTGACAGGCCGCAACGGAACGCAGGGGCATAGCTTGGCCTTCAATGGCGGCTGTGTGTGGGGCACGTTCGCGTGCGCCGGTCTTCCTGTATTCCACCGGTCTGTCAACCCATACGCAGCTGCCACCCACCTGTTTGACAGCAGGTCGTGAGCAGCACTATCGGGAATACAGGAGTTGCCATGCTGAAAAATGATCTTCGATCCATCTCACTATCCCCTTTCTCAAAACACGATCTCCCAACCTCAGCGCAAATCCAGTGCATTCGGATCGTGGCTCACCCTCCAATCCCGCTACTACCCACTTTCGATTCAAGTTATGGGCTTGCGTGTCCAACCGTAAGACGCTGCATCTAGGCCTTTAACCATGTGCCATCTGTGCCGGCCCATTCGTGGGTGAACCCGCTCCCACAGGGGTTTGCGTTGTCGTTGGGGCAGCGGTGTGCCTGCGGGAGGGCGCTGATCATTTCAGGGAGATTGAACAATGACCACGAAGGACATCGAGCCGAGGACGGTGGGCAGGACGAAGTTCTACCAGGGCGAGGGCATGACCGCGCCGCTGTTTTGCATCGAGCCTGGTATCTCGTGCCAGCACGCACGTGAGCAGGCTTCGGAATTGATGGGGTATGTGCGGGACATGACCCTCACGGGGGTGATGGAGGAGAAGCCTCAGTTGGTATGGGCGTCACACTATCTGGCGGCGTTAGCCAAGGCGCTGATGGATGATGCGGAATTGGGGATGATGAGCTGAGGTCAAGGTGCTGCGGTGGCTGTTGGATTTGGGGCTGCGAAGCGCCCCCGGTCAGGGTCCCGGGGCGACCAGGCGATAGCCGACGCCGGCTTCGGTGATGATGAAGCGCGGAGCGGTGGGGTCGTCGCCGAGCTTCTGCCGCACGTGGGCGACAACAATGCGCAGGTAATGGGTGTCATCGACATGCGTCGGCCCCCAGATGTCCTTGAGCAATTGCTGCTGGGTGATGACGCGCCCGGGGTGGCCGGCGAGCTGGGCGAGCAGTGCGTACTCTTTGCGGGTCAGGGCCACTTCCACGCCGTCGAGGGTCACCTTGCGAAACGCGAAGTCCACCACCAAGGGCCCGAAGGTTGCGATCGATTGCGTGGTACTGGCCTGGGGCGTCTGGCGCAGCAAGGCGCGGACGCGGGCGAGGAATTCCTGGATGCCGAAGGGCTTGGTCACGTAGTCGTTGGCGCCGCCATCGAGTGCGTCGACTTTCTGTACTTCGCTCGCACGCACCGACAGCACCAGCACCGGCACGGTGCTCCATTCGCGCAGCTCGCGCAGTACGTGCTGACCGTCCATGTCGGGCAGGCCGAGGTCGAGCACCACCAGGTCCGGCTTGCTCAGCGCGGCCTGGGCGAGGCCTTCGGCGCCGGTGGCGGCTTCGATGACTTTGTAGCCCTGGGAGGCGAGGCTGATGCGCAGGAACTTGCGGATCTGCGGTTCATCATCGATGACCAGCAGGGTGGCGGACTGACTCATGGGGCTTCGCTTTCAGGCTCAGGTTGTGGGGGCAACGGCAAGCATAGAGTGATGCAGGTGCCCTGGCCATCGATGCCGTCGCCAACGAGGATCTGGCCGCCGTGGGCGCCGATCATGCCTTGGCAGATGGCAAGGCCAAGGCCGGTGCCCTGCCCGCCCCGGTCGCCGCGGGCGGCAGTGTAGAACATATCGAAGATCTTCTCGCGCTCGCTCACGGGGATGCCGGGCCCTTGGTCGCTGACGGCAAAGCGCAATTGCTCACCCTCGGTGGTGACGCGCAGTTCCAGGCGCCCGTTGGCCGGCGAGAAGCGGGCGGCGTTTTCCAGCACGTTCACCAGCGCCTGTTCGATCAGCGCCGCGTGCACGAACAGCAGCGGCAACGCGGGGGGCACGTCGGCGTGCACGCGCAAGGGGGCCAGGACCACGCGCAGGCGGTTGAGGGCGCTGCCGACGATGTCGGCGGGGGCGACCCAGTCGCGAGCGAGCTTGAGGCCACCATGGCCGAGGCGGGTCATGTCCAGCAGGTTCTGGATGTAGCGATCCAGGCGCTCGGCTTCGTTGCGGGTGCCTTCGAGCAACTCTTGGCGATCGGCCGGGGGGATGGCGTCGCCCAGGGCCAGCAGGCTGTCGATGCTGCCGCGCATGGCGGTCAGGGGGGTGCGCAGGTCATGGGAGACCGAGGCCAGCAGCGCGCTGCGCAGTTGCTCGGTCTCGCCGTGAAGGCGCGCGGCCTCCAGTTGCTCGCCCAGGCGGGCGCGGGCCAGGGCCTGAGCCAGGGGTTGCCCGAGAGCCATCAGCAGGCGGCGGCGCTCGGCGCTCAGGACTTCACCTGAACGTGGCCGCACACCGAGCAGGGCCAGGGGTTGTTCGTCCACGGCGAGGGGCCACCACCACCAGCGCCCGTCGGGCAAGGTGTCGCTGCCATGGCCGGCGGCTTGGCCGTGCTGCCAGGCCCACTCGGCGGCGGCGCGTTCGTTATCGGTCAGTTGCGGTTCGTGGCTGCCGGTGGCTTGCAGCAGGCCTTCAGCGTTGCGCTCGAGCAGGCAGGCCTGCATGTCTTGCCAGGCGCCCAGGTGCTGGCCCGCGGCGTTGAACACGGCCTGGCGGTCGGTGGCCACGGTGAGACGGCGCGAGAGGTCGAGCAGTTGCGTGGTCTCGGCCTGGGTTTCGCGCAGGGCCTGCAACTGGCGGCGCTGGCGCGCGGCGAGGTTGCCGGTAAGGCCGGCCATGAGCAGGAAGAACACCAAGGTGAGCACGTCTTCTTCGCGCTGGATGGCGAAGGAGAAGTTCGGCGGGATGAACAAAAAGTCGTAGGTGAGAAACGACAGCGCCGCGCAGGCCAGCGCCGGCCCCAGGCTGCTGCGCACCGCCACCAGCAGCACGGCGGCGAGAAACACCAGGGAGATGTTGGGCAGCGCCAGCACACTGGACACCGCCCACGACAACCCGGCGGCCAGCGCGGTGGCCACCAGCGCCAGCAGGTAATGGCGCCAGACCCACACGCGCTGCACCGCAGAGGGGGCCGTGCGGGGTTGGGTATCGCGATCGAGGACGTTGATTTCAAGCCCGTGGCTTTCGCGCAGCAGGCGCGCGGCCACGCCAGCACCGAACAGGCGACGGCGCAGGCGATCGCGGGACTGGCCCACCAGCACCAGGCTAGCGCGGCGTTCGCTGGCGTGCTGGATCAGGGTGCGGGCCACTTCACCGGCGCGCAGCACCACCACTTCGCCGCCCAGGCGCTCGGCCAGTTGCTGGGCGGCCTGCAGGCGCTGGCGGGCGGTCTCGTCGCGCAGGCGGCCGTTGTCCACGTGCACCAGGCTCCAGGGCAGATGGCGGCGCTGGGCGACTCGGCTGGCATGGCGTACCAAGCGTTCGGCCTGCTCGTCACCGTCCACGCCCACCAGCAGGCGACCGCGCAGGGCCGGGGCCTCCTGGCCGCGCTGGCGGTAGCCATGGGCAAGATCGGCATCGACCTGGGCAGCGGCGGTCTGCATGGCCAGCTCGCGCAGGGCGGTGAGGTTGGTTTGGGAGAAGTAGGCGTCGATGGCTGCCCTCGCCTGCTCCGGCACATAGACCTTGCCCTCGCGCAGGCGCATGAGCAGCTCACGCGGTGGCAGGTCGATCAACACCAGTTCGAAGGCTTCTTGCAGGACCCAGTCCGGCAGGGTCTCACGTACCTGCACGCCGGTGATGTCGCGGACTTTGTCGTTGAGGCTTTCCAGGTGCTGGACGTTGACGGTGGTGTAGACGTCGATGCCGGCGGCGAGCAGCTCCTGGACGTCCTGCCAGCGCTTGGCGTGGCGGCTGCCAGGGGCGTTGGTGTGGGCCAGTTCGTCCACCAGGGCCAGGGCGGGGGCGGCGTTGAGCAGGCCGTCGAGGTCCATTTCCTCGAGGGTCACGCCCCGGTAGTCGGTGCGCAGCAGGGGCTGCTGGGCCAGGCCGCCGAGCAGGGCCTCGGTTTCGGCGCGGCCGTGGGTCTCGACGACGCCGGCCAGCACCTGTACGCCCAGGCGTTGCTGGGCGTGGGCGGCCTGGAGCATGGCGTAGGTCTTGCCCACCCCAGGGGCGGCGCCGAGAAATACCTTGAGCTTGCCGCGCCCTTCGCGCGGCAGGCCCGCCAGAAGCGCATCGGCGCGGGCGGAGTCACTCATGTTTCATCCTTTCAATTCCGGGCCTGTTGTGCAGGCCATTGCAGGCTTCGCCCACAGAGACACCGCCTATCTTCATCAGCATCGGCGGCGTCTGTTTCGCGGGTAAACCCACCACAGGGATAGCGCAGCTCTTGGGTGGCAACGCTGTACCTGTGGGACAGCCTAGGCCAATAGGGCATCGCAGACCCTCAGCCTCGGATACACCGCAGCGCTATGAGCCGGATCCGAGCGGGGCCAGGCGTTCCAGGGCGTGGTTCAGCGCCAGCACGTTCACCACAGGCGGGCCGATCAACGGGTGCAGGGTGGCTTCTTCCACCAGCGCTTGCAAGCGCTCCACCGGCACTTGCCGCGCAGCCGCCACTCGGGGCAACTGGTAGGCCACGGCATCGGGCGGCAGGTGCGGGTCCAGGCCACTGCCGGAGGTGGTCAGCAAGGCCAGGGGCACGGGGCCCTGCTGGGGTTGGTAGAGCGCGGCAGCCTCGGCCTTGACCCGCTCGGCCAGGGCCGGGTTGCTCGGTGAAAGGTTGCTGGCACTGCTGGCTACGGTGGCATAGGCGCCAGCCGAAGGGCGCGAATGGAACCAGGCATCGCCGGTAAAATCCTGGGCGATCAGGGCCGAGCCGCGCACCCGCCCCTGCTCGTCACGCACCAGGCTGCCATTGGCCTGCTCGGGGAAGGCAACTTGGGCAATGCCGGTCACCGCCAGGGGGTACAGCGCGCCGGTGACCAGGGTCATCAGCAGGGCCAGGCTCAGGGCCGGGCGCAAATAGGTGGTCATGGGCGTCTCCTTCAAACCAAGTGCAGGGCGTTGAGCAGCAGGTCGATCAGTTTGATCCCGGCAAACGGCACGATGATGCCGCCCACGCCGTAGATCAGCAGGTTGCGTCGCAGCAGATGGGCCGCGCTCGCCGCCTGGACGCGCACCCCGCGCAGGGCCAGGGGGATCAGCACGACGATGATCAGCGCGTTGAACACGATGGCCGAGAGGATCGCGCTCTGCGGGCTTTGCAGCTGCATGAGGTTGAGCACGCCCAACTGCGGGTAGATCGCCGCGAACAGCGCCGGCAGGATGGCGAAGTACTTGGCCACGTCGTTGGCGATGGAGAACGTGGTCAGCGCACCGCGGGTGACCAGCAGTTCCTTGCCCACCTGGACCACGTCCAGCAGCTTGGTCGGGTCGCTGTCCAGATCGACCATGTTGGCCGCCTCGCGCGCGGCCTGGGTGCCGTCGTTCATGGCCATGCCCACGTCAGCCTGGGCCAGGGCCGGGGCGTCGTTGGCGCCGTCACCGCACATGGCCACCAGGCGACCGTCGTTCTGCTCCTGGCGGATACGCGCGAGCTTCTTCTCCGGCGTGGCCTCGGCCAGCACATCGTCGACCCCGGCTTCGGCCGCAATGGCTGCGGCGGTCAGCGGGTTGTCGCCCGTCACCATCACCGTGCGGATCCCCAGCTTGCGCAGCTCGGCGAAGCGTTCACGAATGCCCGGCTTGACCACATCCTTGAGGTGGATCACTCCCAGCAGGCGCTTGTCGATGCACACCAGCAGGGGCGTGCCACCACTCTGGGCGATGCGCTCCACTTCACGGGCCAGCGGCGCGGGCATCTCCAGGCGTTGCAGGCCGACGAAGGCCAGTACCGCATCGACCGCCCCCTTGCGGTAGCGATGCTGCTGGAAGTCGATACCCGAAAGCCGCGTCTCGGCACTGAAGGCAATGGCCTCGAACTGATTGGCCGAGGGCTCGATGAACTCATGCTGCTGACGCAGGAACTCGACGATCGACTTACCCTCGGCGGTGTCATCGGCCAGGGAGGCGAACAATGCGCCCTCCCCCAGCTCCCGCGCAGTGATGCCGGGCGCCGCGTGCAGCGCGCTGCAACGGCGGTTGCCGAAGGTGATGGTGCCGGTCTTGTCGAGCATCAGCGTGTGTACATCGCCCGCCGCCTCCACTGCGCGGCCGGAGCGCGCGATGACGTTCAGGCGCACCAGGCGGTCCATGCCGGCGATGCCGATGGCCGAGAGCAGGCCACCGATGGTGGTGGGGATGAGCGTCACCAGCAGCGCGGCGAGGAAGATCAGCGGCAGACTGCCGCCGGAAAAACGGGCGAATGGCTGCAAGGTCACCACCACGATCAGGAAGATCAACGTCAGGCCGATCAGCAGGATGTCCAGGGCGATCTCGTTGGGGGTCTTCTGGCGTTTGGCACCTTCGACCAAGGCGATCATGCGGTCCAGGGTCGACTCGCCAGGGTTGCTGGTGATGCGGATCAGCAGCCAGTCCGAAACCAGCCGAGTGTTGCCGGTGACCGCCGAGCGGTCGCCGCCGGACTCGCGGATCACGGGGGCCGACTCGCCGGTGATGGCCGACTCGTTGACCGCGGCGATACCTTCGAGCACTTCACCGTCCCCTGGGATCAGCTCGCCAGCGACGACCTTGACCACATCGTCCTTGCGTAACTGAGTGGCGGGCACGCTCTCGAAGCGGCCATCGGCGGTGCGACGCTGGGCGATCAGGCCCTGGCTGCCGGCCTTGAGGCTGTCGGCACGGGCCTTGCCACGGCCTTCGGCCAGGGCTTCGGCGAAGTTGGCGAACAGCACGGTGAACCACAGCCACAGGGCGATCTGCAGGGCCACGCCGGTCCCCACGCCACTGCCGGGAATGAAACACAGCAGGGTGGTCAGCAAGGCAGTCAGGGCGACCACCAGCATCACGGGCGAGCGCTTGAGCTGACGGGGGTCGAGCTTGACGAAGGCCTGCACCAGGGCTGGCCGCCAGAGCGCAGCGAAGCGGGTCTGGTCCACGGCGGCACGATGGGCTTTGACGTCAGTAATAGGCATGTTCATGGAAGGTCCTCAGAAGCCCAGGCTCAGGTGTTCGGCAATCGGCCCGAGGGCCAAGGTCGGTAGGAAGGTCAGGCCACCGACCAGCAGGATGGTCACCAGCAGCAGGACCACGAACAGCGGGCCGTGGGTGGGGAAGCTGTTCAAGCCCTGGGGCGCGCTCTTCTTCGCCGCCAGGCTGCCGGCCAGGGCCAGCACCGGCAGGATGTAGCCAAAGCGGCCAATGAGCATGGCCAGACCGATCATCAGATTGTGGTATGGCGTGTTGGCACCGAAGCCGGCAAATGCCGAACCGTTGTTGGCGGTGCCGGAGGTGTAGGCATAGAGCAGTTGGCTGAAGCCATGGGCGCCGGGGTTGGTCACGGCGCTGGCGGGCCCGGCGAGGCTCGCGGTGATGGCGCCAAGCACCAGCACGCCCACCGGCATCACCAGCAAGGTCGCCACCAGCAGTTGCACCTCTCGCGCCTGGAGCTTCTTGCCCAGGTATTCCGGCGTGCGCCCGATCATCAGGCCCGCCAGGAACACAGCGATCAGCACGAACAGCAACATGCCGTACAGCCCTGCGCCCACTCCGCCGAAGATCACCTCCCCGACCATCATGTTGACCATGGCCACCATGCCGGTGAGCGGGTTGAGGCTGTCATGCATGGCATTCACCGACCCATTGGAGGCGGCTGTGGTGGTCACGCTCCACAGCACCGAGGCGGTGGTGCCGAAGCGGCTTTCCTTGCCTTCGAGCGGCGCGGCTTGTTGCACCTGGGCGCTTTCGAAGGCCGGGTTGGGCTGCTGCTCGGACCACAGCGCGGTAGCACCGCCAATGAGGAACAGGCCCAGCATGCAGGCGAGAATCGCCCGGCTTTGGCGCAGATCCTTGACGTAATGGCCGAAAGTGAACACCAGCGCCGCCGGAATGAGAATGATCGATGCCACCTCGAACAGGTTGCTCCAGGCCGTGGGGTTTTCGAACGGGTGCGCCGAGTTGACGCCGAAGAAGCCGCCGCCATTGGTGCCCAGCTGCTTGATGGCGATCTGGCTGGCGGCCGGGCCCAAGGGAAGGGTCTGGTCGCTGCCTTGCAGGGTCAGCGCGTGGGCGTAGTCGGCGAAGGTCTGCGGCACGCCCTGCCATACCAGCAGCAGCGCCAGCACCAGGCTCAGCGGCAGGAGTACGTAGAGGATCGCGCGGGTCAGGTCGACCCAGAAGTTACCGAGGGTGGTGGTCGAGCGGCGGGCGATGCCGCGACACAAGGCAACCAGCACGGCGAGCCCCGTGGCGGCACTGACGAAGTTCTGCACCGTCAGGCCGATCATCTGGCTCAGGTAGCTGACCGAGGCCTCACCGCTGTAGGCCTGCCAGTTGGTGTTGGTCATGAAGCTGACCGTGGTGTTGAACGCCAGCGTCCACTCTTGGCCAGGCAGGTGCTGCGGGTTCAGCGGCAAGTGGCCTTGCAGCAGCAACACGGCGAACAGCAACGCAAAACCCGTCAGGTTGAAGGTCAGCAGCGCCAGCGTGTATTGCTTCCAGTTCTGTTCCTGCTCGGCGCGTACACCGGCCAGGCGGTAGCATCCCTGCTCCAGCGGGCCGAGCACGGGCGTCAGCCAAGTGCGCTGCCCCTCCATCACCTTGAAGCAGAAACGCCCGAGCCAGGGTGCTGGCAGTAGCACGATGGCGAAGAACGCCAGCAGCAATAGGTAATCGTAGCTGTGCATGGTCGCCCCTTAACTGCGATCGGCGCGCAGCAGCGCCACCAGCAGGTACACCGTCAACGCCACTGCCAGCAGCAGTGACACCCCGTCCAGCATGTTCATGTGCGCATCTCCCTTGGTACGGCGCGAGGGCCGGTTTAGGGAAATTGTCCGAGGGAGGGGCGTAAAGGGACGAGATGGAGGGTGGGGTCAGGGCATAAAGAGTGCGTAAAGATCAGGCTTTTCGGCAGCCGCCATCGTCGCGGGTACCCCTGCAACGATGGCGGCATGGAGAGTCTTGGACTGACTACCGCTGGGGTGTCTGCTGCCCCGCGTTACGGCTCCAGTCCAGCAGCAGGCTGTAGCCCACCGCCAGCAAGGTCGGCCCAATGAACAGGCCAATGAAGCCAAAGGCGAGCAGCCCGCCGAAGACCCCGAGCAGCACGATCACCAACGGCAGGTTGCCGCCGCGGCTGATCAGGTACGGTTTGAGCACGTTGTCCACGCCGCTGATGATGAAGGTACCCCACAGGCCGAGGAACACCGCCATGCCGTACTCGCCCTTCCACACCAGCCAGCCGGTGGCCGGTATCCAGGCCAGCGGTGGCCCCATGGGGATCAGGCTGAGCATGAAGGTAACCAGGCCCAGCACGATGGCACCCGGCACGCCGGCAATCAAAAAGCCGATCAAAGCCAGCAGCCCCTGGGCCGCGGCGGTACCGATCACGCCGTTGACCACGCGCTGCACGGTACCGGCCACCAGGTCCAGGTAATACTCGGCGCGATCGCCCATCAAGCGCTGCAACAGGCGCAGCACGAAGGCCGCCAAGCGCGGCCCGTCGCGGTAGAAGAAAAACACGAATACCAGGCTCAGGGTCAGTTCCAGGGCGCCGCTGCCGATCTGCGCGCTGCGTGCCAGGAACCAGTTGCCGACCTGCCCCAGGTGAGGCTTGATCGAAGCCAGCAAGGCCGCGCCCTGTTGGTCCATGGAGTCCCACCAGCGCACCAGGCGCTCCCCCACCAGAGGGATGTTGCCCAGCCAGTCCGGTGCGTCGGGCAAGCCGTCGACCTGCACGTCACGGATGAACGTGGTGGCATCGCGGATGTGGTCGGCCAGGTTGAAGCCAAGCCACACCAGAGGCAAGGCCACCACCAGAATCCACACGGCGGTCAAAAGGCTCGCGGCGAGGGTTTCGCGCCCGCCCAGCACGCGTGTCAGCAGGCGCATCAGGGGCCAGCTGGCGAACGCCAGGATGGCGCCCCAGAGCAATGCCGAGATGAACGGAGCCATGACCCACAGGCCAGCCCCCAGCAAGGCCAACAGCAGGATCTGGATCAGCAGGCGGTCATTGTTGGCCATGGATGCGCTCATTCAACGGATCAGTTCCAGATGCAGGCCTTCGGTGGGGGCCGTCCCGACTTCCAAGCGGGTGCTGCGCACACCGGCGTTCACCAGTTGCTCGCGCCAGGCCTCGGCCTCGGCGCCGCTGAGGCTGGCGCGCAGAGTGCTGTCCAGGTTCAGGCTGCGCCCGAGCAAGACCACCCAGGTGGACTGTGGTGCGGCAAGATCAGGGTAGTCCAGCTTGCCGGTGTCGCGCAGTTCGCGCAGCACCGTGGCGGGGGTCGGCAGCAGCTCGCCCAGGGGGCTGTCAGCCACGAATTCTTCGACGTGCAGGTAGGCGCGGCGATTGCCGCGGGTGACGCTGTAGAGCGAGACCAGGGTGTCGGCCTCTTCGGCGGAGCGGCGCAGGAGGATGAACGCTTGCTGCTCGTCACCACCATTGAGGCGAGCATTGGCGAACACCTCATTGGCCCACAAGCTGGCTTCACCGCAATCACGTCCCTGACACCAGAACAGCGGGTAACCGCCGTCACGCTGCAGGGCCTCGCGGGCGCTGGTGAAGGCTTCGCGGGCTGTACGTTCGACAGGGAGTTCGTAGGTGACGGAACTGACCTGGCCGCGGCTTTCGACCTTCTCGTCCACCCGCAGGCGGCCGCTGATCTTACGCAGAGGGCCCATCGGATAGACCCGTTCCTGCTCCACGGCCGGGCGTTGGTCGACCACTTTGGCGTCCACCGGTACGGGCAGGCTGCCGGCCCACGACAAGGGGCTGGCCAGGCCCAGGCAAACGGCGATCAGGTTGCGCGTGATCATCGGCCACCTGTCACGCACAAGGCGCCGATGGGGTAATCCAGGATGTCTGGCATGTGCATGGTTGTCTCCGTGTTCAACCCGCCAAGCCTCGACACTTGTCCGGTGCAAGTCAAGAAAAGCCGAAGAAGCGATTGAAACAGTCTGCAACAAGGGTTGCGCCCTGTTCGTCATTCAAATGCAGGTGATGACCACCGGGCAGCGTGACCTGCTCAAAGGGTAGCTGCTCCAGCAGGGCCGTGTGTCGCACCAGCATGCCATCGGCCGCCACCACCAGGCAGGCCGGGCATGCGACCCGCTTCACGAAGGCCATGGCTTGCGCTTCGTTCAGGCGTACCGGCGATGGCAAGGTCAGGCGGCTGTCGCTACGCCAACTGTAACCGCCCGGCACCGGCATCAGGCCGCGCTGGGCCAGCAGTTCGGCCGCCTCGCGGCTGACCGCGACCATGCCTTTCATGCGCGCCTGCACACCTTCTTCAAGGGTCGAATACACCGACTTGCGCTTGCCATCCACGCGCAACTGGGCCTGCAGTGCCATGCCCAGGCGTTCAGCGGCGTCCTGCTCACGGGCTGTGGGCGGGATCACCCCGTCGATCAAGGCCAGATGGCTGATGCGATCCGGCAAGGCCCCCGCCAGTTGTACGGAAATGATCGCCCCCAGCGAATGCCCGAGCAGGCCAAAGCGCTGCCAGCCCAATTGCTCGGCTACCCGCAGCACATCATGGATATAGTCGGCCAAGGCGTAACCCGCCCCCACGGGACGGTGCTGCGAATAACCGTGCCCGGCCAGGTCCAGGGCCACTACGCGTAACCCTTTGAGGCGCGGCGCCAAGCGGGCGAAGCTGTTGGCGTTGTCCAACCATCCATGCAGGGCGATGACTGGCAAACCGTCCTGCGGCCCGAACAGGTGCGCCGCCAGCTCGATATGGCCAAGGCTCAGGCGGATCTCTTCGACGTGTGTGCTCATGCCCGGCTCCAGCGATCGAACAGGCCCTTGATCAGGCCGGCGGTTTCATCTGGACGCTCCAGCGGGAACATGTGCCCGCCCGGGAGGCTGTGGTATTCGCCTCGGGGGATGCCGCGCACCGCCAGGGCATGATGCCGGCGGATCACCCGGCTTTTGTCCCCCCTCACCACCGCCAGCGGCACCTGCAACTGGCTCGCCGGGGCTGGACTGACATGGGGGATGCTGCGGTAGATGTCGATTTCGGTGGTCGGGTCGAAGCGCAGGCGCAAGCCCTCCTGGGTGGCTTGCAGGCCATGCTCCAGATACGCCTCCAGGCAGTCGGGGTCGAAGTGGCGGAACAGCGTCTTGCCGGCGAAGTAGGCCCGTGCGCTGTCACGGTCGGGGAATGCCTCGCGACGGCCCAGGGTCCGACCGGCCGGGGTGATGCGGTCGATGAATCCGAGGCGCTTGGCCGCACGGATCATCCACTGGTCGGCGCGGGTCAGCACGGGCGAGTCGAGCATCACCACGCCGCGGTAATACTGTGGGCAGCGCAAAGCGGCATGCAGGTGCAGAAGGCCTCCCAGCGAATGGCCGACACCCCACACCGGCTGCCCCTGCTGGGCCAGGTGATGAAGCAGCTCATCGACCAGGCTTTGCCAGTTGTCGTTTACCGGAAAACGCGGGTCATGGGCATGTTGGGCCAGGTGCCGGACCTGGTAGTCCGGCGCCAGCGCGGCGAACAGCTTGCCGTAGGTGGCCGAAGGGAAGCCATTGGCGTGGGCGAAGAAGATCTGCTGCGACATGGCGGCCTGGTCTGAATGGGAAGTGATGGCCCATTGTCGGCATGGTGCGCGGGGGCGGCAACGTTCGGAAAGGTCATCGATGAGGGTGATCTGGACATGCCTGGCATTTGTGTCGCCTTCTTCGCGGGTGAACCCGCCCCCTCTTGGTCCGCGCAAAGACCTGCGGGAGCGGGCGGGCTCACCCGCGAAGAAATCACCGCCAAAAGCCAGGATCAGCCGGCGTGGTACAGCCCCTTCAAGGTCATCAACCCGGCCAGCGGCCAGTCTCCTTCCAGTTCCGCCAGGCTCGCCGTGCTCAAGGGCGCCGGCTGCTGGCCATGGCCGTGTTCGAGCAGGCCCACCAGGGTGCCCACCAAAGGCTGGTGGCTCACCAACAGCACATGCTCCAGGCCTAGCTTGTCCAGCTCGCCGATCACCTGCCCGGCATCGCTGTCAGGGGTGAGCCAGGGGACTGTACGCACCGGCGCCTCGAAGCCCAGGGCGTCATGCACCAAAGCGGCAGTCTGCTGGGCACGAACGTAAGGGCTGGCGATGATCGCCTGCAGCGGCTGGCCCAGCAGGCGCGCGGCGCTACGCAGCACCTGCTCGCGACCATGGTTGGTCAGGCGGCGCTCGGCGTCGGTGTTGGCCCGTGGCTCTGCCTCGCCATGGCGCAGCACCCAGACCTTCACAGTTTGGGCTCCTGGTCGCGCACCGGGTGAGGCGCGCTGGCGACCTCGTGCGGGACTTCGCCTTCCGGCGCACGCGGGGTCGGCCAGTCGGCGAACGGCCAGGGTTTCTGGTCGCTGTGGAAGGTGCCGAAGCGACCGATCTGCGCCAGGAACTGGCTCAGGCTGTCACCGAAGTTCATCAGACTGCCGCTGGGTGCGCCATAGACCAGGCGGTAGATCAGCTGGACCAGCACCAGACCACCCAGCAACAGCTGGGCCACGTGCCAGACCAACAGGAACACCAGCATCCACAGTACCCGCAGGATGATCGATTCGCGCTGGGCGCGGTTGGCTGTGTCGTTCATGCATGTACTCCGGGATCAGTTGAAACCGCTGATGGAAATGAAATCGACGTCGGTCTTGGGCTCGGCGCGCATCAGGTGCTCGATCACCTGGTTCAGCGTACGTCCCTCGAAGAGAATCGCGTGCAGACCGGCCACCAGCGGCATGTACACCTGCACCTCCTGGGCCTTGGCCTTGAGCACCTTGAGGGTATTGACCCCCTCGGCCACCTCGCCCAGCCGGCTCACGGCCTGCTCCAGGCTCAGGCCCTGGCCCAGGGCATGCCCGACCTGGTAGTTACGGCTCTTGGGCGAAGAGCAGGTGACGATCAGATCGCCGACCCCAGCCAGGCCCAGGAAGGTCATGGGGTTGGCGCCCTGGCTCACGGCGAAACGGGTCATCTCGGCCAGCGCGCGGGTGATCAGCATGCTCTTGGTGTTCTCACCCATACCCAGGGCGACGGCCATGCCCGCGATGATCGCGTAGACGTTCTTGAGTGCGCCGCCGAGCTCCACGCCGAAACGGTCGGCGCTGGCATAGACGCGGAAGGTACGGCCATGCAGCACCGCCTGCACGCGTTGGCAGAGGGCTTCGTCCTCGCTGGCCACCACGGTGGCGGTCAGGGCATGCTCGGCGATCTCGCGGGCCAGGTTCGGCCCCGACAGCACACCGATGCGAGCCTCGGGCGCGATCTCCTCGAGGATCTGGCTCATCAGCTTGAAGCTTTGCGCCTCGATGCCCTTGGTCAGGCTGACCAGGCCCTTGCCACGCAGCAGCTCGGCATGGGGTGCCAGCACGCTACGCAAGGCGCTGGAGGGCAGCGCGACGAAAATCAGGTCGCAGGCTTGCAAAGTGGCCAGCAGGTCGTTGACAGGCTCCACCCCATCCTGCAGACGAATGCCTTTGAGATAGCGTGGGTTCTCGCGATTGACGCGCATGGCCTCGGCCTGCTCGGGGTCACGCATCCATTGCCGTACCGGCACGCCGTTCTCGGCCAGCAAGTTCGCCACGGCGGTGCCGAAGCTGCCGCCTCCCAGAACTGCAACAGGTTGCTGTTCAGTCATATCCAATCCGTTAAAGCCAATAAGTTAAGTTGGCGACTGGGGCATTATACGGCGCGCATGCGACAGAACCAGTGGCAGTGCCAGCCCTGCATATGGATATCAAAGAGCACTGGCAAAACCCAAGCGGTCAGTTAACATGCCTGTTTCATCTCTGAAACAAGGCCGTACCGTGTTCCCTGGCACGCCACCTTACCCTCGCCTGTTGTTGCTGACTGCCCTCTTGGGCGGCCCGGCCCTGGCCGATGATTTGTTCCTCGACAACCAGGACCTGCCCCAGGTTCTGACCGCGACACGCCTGAAACAATCCCCGGCGGCAGTGCCTGGCAGCATGACGGTGCTCGACAGCGAACTGATCCGCGCCAGCGGCGCACGCGACATCCCTGAGCTGATGCGCCTGGTGCCCGGCATGATGGTGGGCTACGTCGCCGGCAACCAGCCGACCGTCAACTACCATGGCAGCAACGTCAACGACGCCCGGCGCATGCAGGTGCTGATCGATGGCCGCTCGGTGTACCGCGCCGGCCTTGCCACGGTGGACTGGAGCGACATCCCGCTGGCCATCGAGGACATCGACCGGATCGAGGTGTTCCGCGGCCCCAATACCGTGAGCTATGGCGCCAACGCCCTGATGGCGGTGGTCAACATCCTCACCCGCAACCCCGCCGACAGCCACGGTACCCGGGTCAAAGTCACCCGCGGCCAGGACGGCATCAATGATTACTACGCCAGCCAGGGCTTTGGTTGGGAAGGCGGCGACATGCGCCTGTCGCTGTCCGGCATGCAGGACGATGGCTTCGACGAGGACCAGTTCGGCAACGACTACCGCGACAGCCGCCGCCTCAACCGCTTCAACCTCAGCGCCAGCCACAACCTGGCGGTGAACCAGACCCTGGAATGGCAACTGGCGGCCAAGGAAGGCAGCAATCAACGGCCATATACGTATCAGCCGGTGTTCCCCTTCGTCACCGCCCGAGGCGACAACGCCGACGTCAATGCCAAGGATTATGCGGGCTCGATGCGCTGGAACATCGATTTCAACCCCGAGCACAGCCTGTACGTCCAAGGCTCGGCCCAGCACTTCGACCGACAACAGGTCTGGCTGGCCTGCGATGCGGCCATTGCCTTCAGCCCGGAGCTGACGCGGCTCTGGCAGATCAACCCCGACTATGCCGAGCAGGTGGCGCGCAACGCCAACAATCCACCCTCCAGCAGCGATCCCGTGCAGAACGCCCTGCGCAACCAGATCGCCAACCAATGGGCCAATGGCGGGCGAGACGTGGTCTGCGGCGATGTGGACCAAAGCACCCGTGAAACCCGCTTCGACCTCGAAGTCCAGGACACCCTGAGCCTGACCGACAATCTGCGCCTGCTCAGCGGAATGAACTACCGTTACGATCGCGCCGACTCGCAGACCTACTTCAACGGCAGCCTTGACGACCAGACCTGGCGCCTGTTCGGCCAGTTGGAGTGGCGCGCCGACGAGCACTGGATTCTCCAGGGTGGCGCGATGTTCGAGGACTCGCGCCTGTCGGGCAGCTCGCTCACCCCGCGCATGGCGGTCAACTACCTGATCACCCCGCGTCACGGTTTGCGTGCGGTGTACTCCGAGGCCGTGCGCTCGCCGGACATGTTCGAGAACAACGTCAACTGGAGCTATACGGTCAACAACCTGACCCCCAACGTCTACGGGTTGCAGCATGGCGAATACTTCGTCAAGACCCGTGGCCCGGGCGACCTCGAACAAGAGCGCATGCGCTCGCGAGAGCTGGGCTACAACGGCAATTTCAGCGACATCGATTTGAGCATGGATGTGAAGTTGTTCTATGACGAGATCACCGGAATGATCAGCGAGCCGTTGCGCAACAACCAGTACATTGCCAGCAACGCCAACAAGGCCCGCTTCAGCGGCAGCGAAACGCAACTGGACTGGCGCCCTACCCTGCAGGACCGCCTGCGCCTGACCTACGCCTACGTCGATGCCTGGGCCAGCAACCCCAGCGACCGACGCCTGAGCGCTCGCAACAGTGGCTCGGCCGGCTGGATGCGCGAATGGGGCGGAGGTTGGTCCAGCGCCCTGTTCTACTACGGTGACGATGCGCTCAACCAGTACCGCTACGAACGCCTCGACCTGCGCGTGGCCAAGCGCATCCGCTTCCAGGGCACCAGCCTGGAGCTGGCCGCGCTCTGGCAGCAGCGGCTGGACGATGAACCGGTCACCGTGCCACAGAACCGCTACGACAGCCGCCACCGCCTGAGCGTGAGCGCGGAGCTGGAGTTCTGATGGCCTCGCTGCTGCGCCTGCTGCTGTTCTGCCTGTGGCCCTTGGGCGCGGTGTCGGCCAGCGAGATTCTGTTGGTAGGCGCCAGCGACCAGCCCGGCGTGCGCAGCTTCGTCGCCGCCCTGGAGGCGCGCCGCCCCACCGACCAGGTGCACTTCAAGACCGTCGACACCCTGCCCACTCCCGGGCAATTGAAGGCCGATGTGCGCCTGGTGCTGCTCGACAGCGCAGCGTTCGAGTGGCGCCTGGGCGAGGCCGCCGGCCCTCCGGCTCTGGCCTTGCGCGTCAGTCGGGTACAGGCGGAACAACGCCTGGGAAAGTCGCGTCCCGCCTACCTGTGCCTGTTGTGGAGCGATCCACCGCCTGGTCGGCAACTGCGACTGGCGCGCTACCTGTTGCCACAGGCGCGACGGATCGGAGTGCTGTACGGCGAGCAAAGCCGCTTCATGCTTGACGAACTGCGCCTGGCCGCCCGCCCGCTGGGTCTTGAGATCGTCGCCCAGGATTGGCCGGACCCGCGCGACAGCCGCCCGCTGCAGCACCTCCTGAGCAACAGCGATGTTCTGCTGGGGATCGACGACCCTGACCTGTACAACTCCAAGACCGCCAAGAACGTGTTGCTCAGCAGCTATGGCCGACAGATGGCGCTGATCGGCCCGAACGCAAGCTTTGTCCGCGCCGGGGCCCTGGCCAGCACCTTCAGCGACCAGAACGATTGGCTCGCGGTGCTCGACCAGTTGCTCGACCGCCCGCCCGCCAGTTGGCCGCGCAGCCATTACCCCGCGCACTATGGGGTCAGTGGCAACCAGCAAGTGGCACGCGCCCTGGGCCTGGAGCCGATCGACCCCAAGGCCGCCGCCGTGGTGCTGGCCGAAGGAGAGCCCACCCCATGAGCAACCGCCTGAGCTGGGACATCCATACCCGCACCCAGATCATCAGCCTGGGCCCCGCCCTGCTGCTGACCTTGCTGCTGATCAGTTTCTTTACCTTCGTGCGTCTGCAGGACCTGCGCCAAGAGCTCAACCACACCGGGCAGTTGATCGCCAACCAGCTGGCCCCGGCCTCCGAATACGGCGTGATCTCGGGCAACAACGAGGTGCTCGAAAGCCTCATGCGCGCGACCTTGAGCATTCCACATGTACGCTTTCTCGAAGTACAGGACAGCCGTAACCACATCTTGGTGTACGTCGAGCAGAACGGCGAGAGCGCTAACCGGGCCCAGCGTGTGGAAGTGTTCCAGGCACCGATCCGTCTGCAGCAGATCCGCCTGGACAACGACTTCCTGCAGCAGGGCAACACACCTGCCCCCAGCATCGGCGATGACTATCTGGGGCGGGTGATCGTGGGCATGTCCGACGATGCATTCAGCCAGCGCCAACAGGAAATCGTCATCAAAGCCGGCATCCTGGCCTTGTTCGCCTTGCTGTTCACCTTCCTGCTCGCCCGCCGCCTGGCCATGAGCCTGGCCAAGCCGATCAGCGACATGGGCCATGCGGTCAAGGCCATCCAGAAAGGTGAGTTCAAGACCCAGGTGCCGGAAGTCGACGACAGCGAGCTGGGACACCTGGCCCGACACATCAACAACTTGGCCAGCGCACTGGAGAAAGCCAGCACCGAGCAGAAGCAGGCCATGGCGCAGATGATCCAGGCGCGTGAGGAGGCTGAGCAGGCCAACCGGACCAAGTCGGAGTTCCTGGCGATGATGAGCCATGAGCTGCGCACCCCCATGAACGGTGTACTGGGCATGCTGCAACTGCTCGAAACCACCCCGCTGACCAGCGAACAGGCTGACTACACCGCCGTAGCCACCGAGTCCACTGGGCACCTGCTCAAGGTGATCAACGATATCCTCGACTTCTCGCGAATCGAGCGCACCACGCTGGAACTGGAGCACATCGCGTTCAACCTGGGCGAGCTGATCAGCAGCAGCGTCCAGTCGTTCCAGCACAGTGCCCAGCAACGCGGGCTGGGTCTGCACCTGCAGCTTCGCCAGGGCATCGAGCGGTTGCAAGTCACAGGCGATCCGACGCGGATCCGTCAGATCCTGCTGAACCTGATCGGCAACGCTCTGAAATTCACCGAGCACGGCCAAGTGGAAGTGGAAGCCCGTTGGCGGGCCCTGGACGCGCAGCAGATAAGGTTCACCTGCGCGGTGCGTGACACCGGCATCGGCATCGACAGCGATCGCCTGGAGATGATGTTCGTGGCTTTCCAGCAGGCCGACAGCTCGATTTCCCGCCGCTATGGCGGTACAGGCCTTGGCCTGGCGATCGCCCGGACCCTCGCCGAACGCATGGGCGGACAGTTGCGCGGCGAAAGCCGCGAAGGCCTGGGCTCGACCTTCACCCTGGAAATGCCCCTGGCCCTGGCCAGCACCACGGCGACCCTGCTTCCAGCCCAGGATGCCGAAGGCCAAGGGGCCTGCGAAGGCGGGCAGATCCTGCTGGTGGAAGACAACCCGGTCAACCAGAGCGTCATCGAGGCCATGCTGCGCAGCCTGGGCTTCGACGTCGTCACGGCCCTCGATGGCCTTCAGGCTGTCGAGCAGGTGCTCCAGCAACGCTTCGCCGCCGTGCTGATGGACTGCCGCTTGCCGGTGGTGGATGGCTATGAGGCGACCCGGCGTATCCGTCTGCTGCCCCATGGCGCGCAGGTGCCGATCATCGCCCTCACGGCCAACGCCCTGCAGGGCGACCGCGAGCGCTGCCTGGCGGCGGGCATGAACGATTACCTGAGCAAACCGTTCAAACGTACGGAATTGCAGCAGGTGCTGCAGCGTTGGTTGTCTGGACGGACAGCCGCGACTGGCGATTAACGCCGAAATACGGCAGTCTAGGGAGATGGAAGCCAGAACGCGGCTTGTCCGGTGTCGGTGACGGGTCGCCAGACGACGCAAAGCTGCCGAATTAACCGCCCTGGCCACTAGACAGGACCTGCATAGGCCCTGAAAATAAGCGTTTCAGTGCACACCTGTACTTCTTTGCCAGGTGCGCTGTGACTTTCACCACAACGCAATAGTCTACCTGTAGGCTGCCGTCCCGGACTCAACCGACGGGCCGGCCGGGAAGATTCAGCCCCAGCCGCACGGGGATTATTGAGGAGCTCGCATGACCAAACAAAACGCCTTTACTCGGGAAGATTTGCTGCGCTGCAGTCGCGGTGAGCTGTTCGGCCCAGGTAATGCGCAACTGCCCGCCCCGAACATGCTGATGGTCGATCGCATCACCCATATCAGCGCCGAAGGCGGCAAGTACGGCAAAGGTGAATTGGTCGCCGAGCTGGATATCAATCCGGACCTGTGGTTCTTCGCCTGCCACTTCGAAGGCGACCCCGTCATGCCGGGCTGCCTGGGCCTGGATGCCATGTGGCAGCTGGTCGGCTTCTTCCTCGGCTGGCAGGGTCTGCCAGGCCGTGGCCGCGCCCTGGGCTCGGGCGAAGTGAAATTCTTCGGCCAAGTACTGCCCTCGGCCCAGAAAGTCACCTACAACATTCATATCAAGCGCGTCCTGAAGGGCAAGCTGAACATGGCCATCGCCGATGGCTCGGTCAGCGTCGACGGCCGCGAGATCTACACCGCCGAAGGCCTGCGGGTCGGCGTGTTCACCTCCACTGACAATTTCTAAGGGTTATTCGCATGCGCCGCGTCGTTATCACTGGTCTGGGCATCGTATCGTGCCTGGGCAATGACAAAGCTACCGTCACCGAAAACCTGCGCAACAGCCGTCCGGGTATCCGCTACAACCCGGAATACAAGGAAATGGGGCTGCGTAGCCAGGTTTCCGGTTCCATCGACCTCAACCTCGAAGAGCTGATCGACCGCAAGGTCTATCGCTTCGTCGGCCACGCCGCTGCCTACGCCTACCTGGCGATGCAGGACGCGATCAAGGATGCCGGCCTGACCGAGGAGCAAGTCTCCAACCCGCGTACCGGCCTGGTCGCAGGTTCCGGCGGCGCCTCCACCCTGAACCAGATGGAAGCCCTGGACACCCTGCGCGAGAAAGGCGTCAAGCGCGTCGGCCCATACCGTGTCACCCGCACCATGGGCAGCACAGTGTCGGCATGCCTGGCCACCCCGTTCAAGATCAAGGGCATCAACTACTCGATCTCGTCGGCCTGCGCCACCTCTGCTCACTGCATCGGCACCGCCCTGGAGCAGATCCAGTGGGGCAAGCAGGACATCGTCTTCGCCGGCGGCGGTGAAGAAGAGCACTGGAGCCAGTCGTTCCTGTTCGATGCCATGGGCGCCCTGTCGACCAAGCGCAACGAAACCCCAGAGCTGGCCTCGCGCGCCTACGACGCGGACCGTGATGGCTTCGTCATCGCCGGTGGCGGCGGCATGGTCGTGGTCGAGGAGCTGGAACACGCCCTGGCCCGTGGCGCCAAGATCTACGCCGAAATCGTCGGCTACGGCGCAACCTCCGACGGCTACGACATGGTGGCCCCGAGCGGCGAAGGCGCGATCCGCTGCATGCAACAGGCGCTGTCCACCGTCGACACCCCGATCGACTACCTCAACACCCACGGCACCTCGACCCCCGTCGGTGACGTCGCCGAGATCAAGGGTGTACGTGAAGTGTTCGGCGACAAGGCACCGAAGATCAGCTCGACCAAGAGCCTGTCCGGCCACTCCCTGGGTGCCGCAGGCGTCCACGAGGCGATCTACTGCCTGCTGATGATGGAGAACAACTTCATCGCCGGCTCCGCCAACATCGATGAGCTGGACCCGGAGGTCGCCGACCTGCCGATCCTGCGCCAGACCGAAGAAAACGCCAAGATCGACACGGTCATGAGCAACAGCTTCGGCTTCGGTGGCACCAACGCCACCCTGGTGCTCAAGCGTTGGACTGGCAAGTAATCGCCTGACCTCGCTGCAATGAAAACGCCCCGACTGGTTCGGGGCGTTTTCGTTTGGATTGCAAGAATAGAGGAAGGACCTCGCCCTCCTACACCGAGAACCTGTGCACCAACGCGTTCAGATCCACCGCCAACTGCGACAGAGCCTGGCTCGCCGCCGAGGTCTGCTCGGCCCCGGCCGAGGACTGGTGCGCCAGGTCGCGGATGGTGGTCAGGTTGCGATCCACTTCACGGGCGACCTGGGCCTGCTCTTCCGATGCACTGGCAATCACCAGGTTGCGTTCGTTGATCCGCGCGATGGCCGCCGTGATCCCCTCCAGCGCCTCTCCTGCGGCATGAGCACCCTCGAGGGTCGAGCGCGCCCGCTCATTGCTCTGCTGCATGCCGTGCACGGCCCGCTCGGTGCCAGCCTGGATGGCAATGATCATCTGCTCGATCTCCCGGGTCGACGTCTGCGTGCGATGGGCCAGCGCCCTCACTTCATCAGCCACCACCGCGAAGCCACGCCCCGCTTCCCCCGCCCGCGCCGCTTCGATGGCGGCATTGAGCGCCAACAGGTTGGTCTGGTCGGCAATAGCGCCAATCACGTCCAGTACCTTGCTGATGTCCTGCACCTGCTGCGCCAGTTGCCCCACCTCCTCGGCGTTGTCGGCCACGCCCGCAGCCAGGGACTCGATGGCATGCACGGTCGCCTGCACCTGCTCACGCCCCTGCCGGGCGATGCGGTCGGACTCGCGGGAAGCCTCGGACGTGGCAACGGCATTGCTCGCCACCTCCTCCACCGCCGAGGTCATCTGGTTGACGGCCGTCGCCGCCTGCTCGATTTCCTGGCTCTGTTGCTGCAAGCCAAGGGTTGCGCCCTCAGTGACCGCGCTGAGCTGCTCGGATGCCGAGGCCAACTGGTCTGCCGAGTCGGAAATTCGCCCGATGGTGTCACGCAGGCTCTGTTGCATGACTTTGAGCGCCGCCTGCAGGCGCGCAGGCTCGTCGTCGCCCTGTACGGTGATCTGCGGCGTCAAGTCGCCCTTGGCGACTGTCTCGGCCACCTGCAATGACTGTCCCAGTGGCCGTACGATACTGCGGGTCAGGAGCAGCGCCAGGACCACGGTCATGGTCACCGCCACCAGCAACAGCACCCACACCCAGACCTTGGCGCCTGCATAGACTGCCTCGGCAAGGTCCGTGGCGCGATCGGCGTGGTGGATGTTCAACTCGATCAATTCATTGAGGGTGGCGGTCATCTGGTCAGCGAACTGGTTCATCTCGCCATTGACCAAGGTCGCCGCCGCCTCGCCACGCCCCTCGCCCGCCAGCTGCATCACCTGGCCCTGCAGGTCCAGGTACCGGCGCTCAAGGTCCTGGTAGCGATCGAGCAGCGTCTGTTCTTCCGGCAGCACGATCAACGCTTTGTAGCGCTGCTGCACCTCGTTCAAGCCTGCCTTGAGGTCCTCGATACGCGCACGGTTCTGTTGCTGCGCCGCCGGCGCCGGGTCGATCAGCAGGCGCAAGGTCAGGGCGCGAATTCGCAACATGTCCTGGGTCATGCGCCCCACCGAAATGACACTGGGCAGCCAGTTGTCATCCACCTGTTCGGCCTGCTGGCGCATATGGGTCATCTGCTGGAGAGAAAAGCCCCCGAGCACAGCGACCAACAAGGCCATCAAGCCAAAGCCAAGCCCCGCACGCGGGGCAATGTTCAAGCGTCTCAGACTCATGTACAGCTCCCTCTGCCACATTGTCGTTGTTATAGACGCTATCGGGGAGCGGCTGGATTTGCTTAAGACGAAAAAGCAATATCAAAGTGCCACGCCCTAGCGGTACGCATTATTTTGGTGCGCCCGGTAGCACTGACAGAAAGTTCGTGCGCGCCACCCGCGTGGCCACCTCGGCGGGCAATGCGTCGAGGAACGCATCGAAACCGTGCATCTGCTCGCCGATTCCGGAAAAGCGCCCGACTACATCCGAGCCCAGCATGAAACGCTCAGGGAACCGCTCGACCAGCTCGAGCCACGCCTGGCGCGGCTGGCCTTGCTCGTCCAGCAAGTAAGGTTCGCGCAGGCTCCAGGACAGGTCGATGTACAGGTTCGGGTAATCTTCGAGCAGCCGGGTGAGCACCGGCAGAATGAACGTCATCTGGGTCTGGTGGCGGTGGATTTCCACGCTGGTGCCGGCATGCGCCCAGATGAAGCGAGTATGCGGATGGTTGCGCAGTGGCGCTTCGATTTCCGCCAGGTACAGCGGGTTGCGCTCGCGCTTGGAGGTGATGTTGGAATGGATAAGCACCGGCAGGTCACGTTCGGCCGCCAAGTGATAGATACGGGTCATGGCCTCGTTGTTGGCCCTGGGCGTATCGCCACTGGTCAGCGCGGTCAGATCGTCATGACGGGTGAACACCTCGCCAATGCCCTGCCACAGGCCTGGGTACAGCTCGAGCATCCGCTCGATATGGCTGACGGCGTTCTTGTCCACCGGATTGAAACCACTGAGAAACGGATGCAAGCGCCGACGCTGCTCCGGCGGCAGCTGTTGCACCGCGGCAGCCACGTAGACATCGGTGGCGCTGTACCAATAGGCGTCGGCATCATCCCCGGCGTAGTAACGCGGGCGCTTGGGCTCATCCTCATGCCACTTCTTGGCCACGGGAATGCCCGCGATCATGGATTGCTCGACACCGGCCTCGTCCATGGCCTTGAACAGCGCAGGCATGCCCTCGCTCTCCTGGAAGAAGTCGACGTAGTGCAGGTGGGCATCGCTGTAACGGTAGTCCCGGGCCTGCGCCGTCAGACCTATGCCCGCAGACAACAGCAAGCAGGCCAGCGCTCTGGCGATCATGGTGGTCTTCCTCTGCGACTATGAAAAGAGTAGACCGACCCCTGCGCAAGGCGGTTCAGCCCATTTCGCCGAACCGCTATGCTTGAGGCATCCGTTGCCTGCCTGGAGCCCCGTCATGAGTCGCCCTTTGATCATTCACCCGCGCGCCGAATCGGTCGAGGGCCAACCAATCCTGCGCCCACTGCCATCGGCCCAGTGCCGCAGCGTGGGCCCTTTCGTGTTCTTCGATCATATGCTGGACACCCGCTACGCCCCAGGCAGCGGGATGGACATTCGCCAACATCCGCATATCGGCCTGTCGACCCTGACCTACTTGTTCGAAGGCGAAATCCTGCACAAGGACAGCCTGGGTTCCGAGCAGCGCGTGCTGCCGGGCGATGCCAGTTGGATGACCGCAGGCAGCGGCGTCGCCCATGTCGAACGCACCCCCGCCGAGGCCGTGCGCAAGGGCTCGCGCCTACATGGCTTGCAGGTTTGGCTGGCTTCACCGCGCGAGCATGAGCAAGCGCAGCCCAGCTACAGCCATCACCCAGCCGATAGCCTACCGGTCAGCGACAACCTGGGTGTGACCATACGCATGATCGCCGGCGAGGGTTTTTGCCTGACCTCGCCTGTCCCGGTGCTCTCCCCCACCCTGTACGCCCAGGTACAGATGCAGGCGGCCACCACCTTGAACGTGCCCCTCGAACATGCCGAGCGCGCCCTGTACCTGCTCGACGGCGAGCTACTACTGGGCGAGGACGAGGTAGAGCCGTGCAACCTGCTGGTGCTGCCCGAAGGCGAAGAAGTGACGTTGTACGCGCAAAGCGAGTGCCAACTGATACTGATCGGTGGCGCGCCGCTGGATGGGCCACGGCGGATGAACTGGAACTTCGTGGCCAGCGATCCGGAACTGATCGAACAGGCCCGGGTGCGCTGGGCGGCAGGTGAGTGGCCGACGGTGCCTGGGGAAACGACGCGGATCGAGTTGCCGCGTTAAGAGAGCCGCCTTGCGGCCGGGATTGAGGCGCTGCAGCATGGCGGCTCGGTGGAAGCTGGCGTAGCCTGCGATGGGCTGCAGCGCAGCCCTTGCCCAGTTAGAACTGGAACACTTCGTCCAACAGGTTGTGCATGGCGCGGAACGCGCGCTCGGAGGTGCGCCGGTCGTATTGCATCTTGCCGGGCACATTGGCGGCAGGGTCAGTGAACGAGTGCACCGCACCGCCATAGCTGAGCAATTGCCAGTCGACCTTGGCCGCGTTCATCTCCTCTTCGAACGCTGGCAGTTGCTCCTTGGGTACCAGCGGGTCGCAAGCGCCGTGCAGCACCAGTACCGAGCCTCTGATGCGTTTGGCATCGGCCGGGTTCGGCGTATCCAGCGTGCCGTGGAACGACACCGCCGCCCGCAGGTCGGCACCGGTACGGGCCAGCTCCAGCGCGCAGCAACCACCGAAGCAGAAGCCAAAGGTCGCCACCTTGCCCGGCTCCAGCAGCGCCCTGGACTGCCCGAGCAATTGAGACAGCGCTTCTTCCATGCGCTTGCGCAGCTCACCGCGATTGTTTTTCAACGGCATCATTGCCGCACCCGCCTCGTCGGCATTGGACGGACGAACCGATTGTCCGTAAAGGTCAGCGACCAGCACCACATACCCCTGGCTGGCCACTTCCCTGGCAATCCGCTCGGCACCTTCGCCCACGCCCATCCAGTTCGGGGCCATCACCAGGCCTGGCCGGGGCAGCGCGCCCGGCTCGTAGACCAGACGGCTTTCGTAGGCCTTGCCCGCATGGTGATAGACCAACGACTCGACGATTACCTTGCTCATCAAACTCCTCCTTGCACCATGAAAAAAGCCCGCCGAAGCGGGCTTTGTCTTCAACTCAAGCAGACAATTCGACCAACAGCTTGTTCAGGCGACGAACGTAGGCCGCCGGGTCCTTCAGGCTATCGCCGGCTGCCAGCGCAGCCTGGTCGAACAGAATATGCGAAAGCTCCGCGAAGCGGTCCTCGCTCTGTTCGTTGTCCAGCTTCTCGATCAGCGGGTGGCTCGGGTTGAATTCGAAGATCGGCTTGGAGTCCGGCACCTTCTGGCCGCTGGCTTCGAGGATCTGGCGCATCTGCAGGCCCAGGTCCTGCTCGCCGATGGCCAGGATCGCTGGTGAGTCGGTCAGGCGGTGCGACACACGTACTTCGGCGACGCTTTCACCCAGCGCGCTCTTCAGACGCTCGACCAGCCCTTCCTTCTCCTTGGCGACTTCTTCCTGAGCCCTCTTGTCCTCTTCGGAGTCCAGCTTGCCCAGGTCCAGGTCGCCACGGGCGACATCGACGAAGGCCTTGCCATCGAACTCGTTGAGGTAGCTCATCAGCCACTCGTCGATGCGGTCGGTCAGCAGCAGGACCTCGATGCCTTTCTTGCGGAAGACTTCCAGGTGCGGGCTGTTCTTGACCTGGGCGTAGGACTCGCCGGTCAGGTAGTAGATCTTGTCCTGACCTTCCTTGGCGCGCGCCAGGTAGTCGGCCAGGGCAACGCTCTGCTCGCCGCTTTCGTCAGCGGTCGAGGCAAAGCGCAGCAGGCCTGCGATCTTCTCCTTGTTGGCGAAGTCTTCGGCTGGGCCTTCCTTCATCACCTGGCCGAAGTTCTTCCAGAAGCCCTTGTACTGCTCGGGCTCGTTCTTCGCCAGTTTCTCCAGCATGTCCAGCACACGCTTGGTCAGGGCCGACTTCATCGAATCGATGATCGGGTCCTTCTGCAGGATCTCGCGGGAGACGTTCAGCGACAGGTCGTTGGAGTCGACCACGCCCTTGATGAAGCGCAGGTACAGCGGCAGGAACGACTCGGCCTGGTCCATGATGAACACGCGCTGCACATACAGCTTCAGGCCGCGTGGCGCTTCGCGCTGGTACAGGTCGAACGGCGCGCGGGCCGGCACGTAAAGCAGTGAGCTGTATTCAAGCTTGCCTTCGACCTTGTTGTGGCTCCAGGCCAGCGGGTTCTCGAAGTCATGGCCGATGTGCTTGTAGAACTCCTGGTATTCCTCGTCCTTGATCTCGGTACGTGGACGGGTCCACAGGGCGCTGGCGCGGTTGACGGTTTCCCATTCCTGGGCCGGCTGCTCCTCGCCTTCGACAGCGGCAGATTCCTTCGGCAGTTCGATCGGCAGGGCGATGTGGTCGGAGTACTTCTTGACGATGTTGCGCAGGCGCCAGCCATCGGCGAACTCTTCTTCGCCCTTTTTCAGGTGCAGGACGATACGGGTGCCGCGTTGCGGCTTGTCGAGGGTGGCGACTTCGAACTCGCCCTCGCCTTTGGAGGACCAGTGCACGCCTTCGGCGGCTGGCAGGCCGGCGCGGCGGCTGTAGACATCGACCTTGTCGGCGACGATGAACGCCGAATAGAAGCCGACACCGAACTGGCCGATCAGGTGCGAGTCCTTCTTCTGGTCACCGGTCAGATTCTTCATGAAGTCGGCGGTACCGGACTTGGCGATGGTGCCCAGGTGCGCGATGACGTCTTCGCGGCTCATGCCGATACCGTTGTCCTCGAGGGTCACGGTGCTGGCGTCCTTGTCGAAGCTCACGCGAATCTTGAGCTCAGCGTCGCCTTCGAGCAGCTCAGGCTTGGCCAGGGCCTCGAAACGCAGCTTGTCGGCGGCGTCGGAGGCGTTGGAAATCAGCTCACGCAGGAAGATTTCCTTGTTCGAATACAAGGAATGGATCATGAGGTGCAGCAGCTGCTTTACCTCGGTCTGGAAGCCCAGGGTTTCTTTTTGAGTTTCCACACTCATGGTCTTCAAAACTCCGATCTGTTGGCAGTGGTCGCCTGGCACCCGCAAAAGGGCTGCATCGACGGCGGATGTCCAGCAGATGGGGGCTGGCCTGACTATTTCAAGGGCTTTACCGGTTCAATCTTGAAATGAGCACGCGCGGTCGCGATCGGCGAATCGGGGTCGGCCTGCCAGGCGGTGATGGCGACGTTGGTCACCCGACGCCCCTGGCGCCAGAGCTGACAGGAGGCGAACGTATCGCGGTAGTGCCCTGCCCGCAGGTAATCGATGGAGAAATCGATGATCTTGGGGATGCTGGCGCTCTCACTGTAGATCAGCAAATAAAGCGCCGCCGAGAGTTCCATGAAGCCTGCGATCACACCGCCATGGATCGCGGGCAACAGGGGGTTGCCAATGTTGTCCTGGCTCGCGGGCAGACGAAACAGCAAGTCATCGCCTCGACGCTCGCACTCGATGCCGATGAGTCCGGCATAAGGGATCAGCTCCAGCAAGGGCTGGTAATCGCCGACAGCGTGGGCTTCGTTGAGCCGCTGACGGACGTCATCAGGCATCATGGGCGCTCCTCCTTGAGGCTATTGCCGAAGCGGATGCCGCCCTTGACGTCCTGGCCCAGGCGCATGAAGGTGCCGACTACATGGCAGATCGGTCGTGTCGGGTCATCCTGGTAGGCCGTGCCGCGGGTGAAGATCACGTCACGCGTTACCCGGTAGCACTGGGCATGGCCATGGATGTCCTTGCCCGCCTCGGCTGGGTGCATGTAATCGATGCGAAGATCCAGGGTCGGGCAGACCTCGAAGCGCGGCAAGGCACACAAGGTGGCCATGCCGCAGGTGGTATCCATCAGCGTGGTCAAGGCGCCACCGTGTACCGCCCCAGTCTGCGGATTGCCTACGATGGCCGCAGACCAAGGCAACACCAATGTCATGCCGTCGGTATCGGCATGATGCACGCGCATCTGCAATAACTGACAATGCTTCAATGCGGACAGAAAGCGTTCGGCCATGGCCCGCAGGTCTGAATCTGTCATGGGGCAACCTGTTTTTTGTGAAGATATTCACTCTGCACAAATCCCGAAAAAAGTCTATCTGGATCCACGCTATATATATCTGTACTCTGCGTGGAACTTATTCGACTTACTTCAGCTCGAATGGAACAAGTAAGTTATTCCACCAAGGAGAGACACCCCATGCGTAAACCTTTTGCTTTTGCCCTGATGCTGGCCGCTGCCATGGGCCTGGCCGCTTGCGACAAGGCGAGCGAAAACAAGGCTCCGGAAACCAAGACCGAGCAAGCCGCCCCTGAAGCTGCCCCAGCCACCCCGGCTCCAGAAGCTGCTCCTGCTACCCCAGCTCCGGAAGCAACTCCTGCTCCGGAAACCGCTCCAAGCGAAGAGCCGGCCAAGCAGTAAGCAGCACCCCCAAAAAAGTGCCGGTGTCAATTCTTTCGCGCAAATCAAGAAGGACTTGAAACCGTATATGGGACAGTAGGTTAGCTCCTTTCGGGGCCGCTTAGAAGAAGAGCGGCGTTGTCGGCTAGGAGCGACATAGGAGCGTTGGGAGAGAAAGCCGCATCGCACTGTGTAGTGCTGGATTGCCGAGGAACGGCGGGCCTGTCGCATCATCATAGCCCAACAGGCTCGGCGGCATCCAGAATGAAGAACGCGCAGCCTGGGCTGCGCGTTCGATGGATGCCGTTGAATAGCATGCGGTGCAATCATGGCGGCTTCGGTGGTGTGCTGCGGGTCGCCGTGCCCTTCCTGAATCCTCGATCCCCCGCCATGAACGCTTCCAGCATATGCGGGATCAGCGTCGCCGCATCAACGGCCTCGCCATACGCCTGCGCGTGTAGCGCGGCGTAGCGGTCGAGGTCGACTTTCAAGCTGGTCGGGCAAACGAAAGTCAGCTTGGTGCTCTCGGTCTTCGGCAGCGGGCCGAGCCGCAGCTTCTTGGTCGTGCTCATCGTGAAGTCCCCCGGTTGAAGAACAGCGGCTGGTACGGCCGCAGCACCAGATCCCGGTTGACGATGATGCGAACCGGCAGGCCCGGCCGTTGCGTTAAGGTCGGCTGGATGTTGAGGTTGCGCCGGGTCATCTCCTGGCCGACCTGATTGATGCTGTCCTGCGCGCTGTCGCGCCCAGCGATGATGACGCGATCACCATCCTGCCGGTTCTCCGGCGCGGCCAGCTCGGCACCGACGCCCAGCAGCGTGGTGAGTGCCGCACCGGCAAAGATGCGGCCCCAGTGGTAGTCCACATCGTCCTCCAGCCCGGCATAGCCGGCTGGGTCGGTGCCGGCCAGGTTGTCGAGCGTGAGCGAAGACGTGTCCGGCAGGATGATCCGGTTCCAGACGACTTGAACGCGGCTCTGCCCGTAGCTGACCTGGCTGTTGTATTTGCCCAGGATGCGCGAACCCTGCGGAATCAGCAGGAAGCGCCCGGTGGCTGTGTCATAGACCGGCTCCGTCACCGTGGCGATCACGTCGCCGGGCAAGTCCGACTTGATGCCCGTCACCAAGGCACCTGCGACCACTGTTCCGGCCATAACCTGATACGGCGAAATTGGCAGAGTCAGATTGCCGGAATTACGGGTTTCAGTGGGGCCAGCTTTCATGAAAGCCTCTTTCTGGTCTTGCCGGTTTTGCACCGCTGTCGGGTCAGCAGGTTGGGCCGCCGTGGAGGCCGGCCCGGCCGCCAGCGGGTCAAACGCCGCATTGGCGGCGAAGCCCGGCGCAGCGGCCACCTGTGTCTGCGCTACCGGCGCCGCATTCTGCCCACCCGAGCGGAAGAACACGGACGAGGCCGCGGCCGCCTCGGCTTCTTTTCGCAGGGCATCGTTCGGGTCGTGACCGGGGGCCGCGTAGGCAGCCGTCGCCGGTTGCTGCGACTTCACGATAGCCGGGCCAAGATCGCCCGGCAGCGGTGGCCCTAGTTCGGGAACGGCAGGCAGCAACGCCGGCGGCAGCTTGGAATAGTCCGTCGGCAGCGCATCCAGTCCTTCCGACTTTGACACGCGATCGACGTTGTAAAGCTCGGTCTGCTCGCCTGTGCTGCGTCGATGAGGTTGCAGCGACCACATCAGCGCGCCGAGCACGGCGACCGCTAGGACGCCGGCAAGGATGGCCAGCGAGCGCCGGTTCAGGCGTGTGACTGGACGCGGCTGGGCGCGCAGCGCCACTGCCTCCGGCGCCACCTTGTCCGCCTGCGGCGCGGCAAGGTCGGGAGTGTCATCCTGGCTCATGGTCAGTTCCTCCGTGCAACACCATCGGTGCGCTCGATCCGCACCACGTCGCCGCCATCGCCGCCCAGCCGCAGTTCGGCCGCGCCGAACAGGCGATCCACGACGTAGTACGGCGAGCGAAAACGGTAGTTCACCAGTTGCCCGTCGCCCTGCGCGCCGATGACAAACAGCGGCGGCAGCTCGCCCTGGGCGATGCCCGGCGGGAACTGGATATAGACCTTCTCTCCATCATCGAAGGCGCGCAGAGGCTTCCACGGCGGGTTGCTGCCCGATACCGCGTAGCGGAAGCGGATCTTGTCCAGCGACAGGCCCGTATCGACAGGCGTTGTTGCCTGCGCTGCCTGCGCCTGGCGCTGCAACGCGAGCATTCGGTCTTTCGGATAGTCCCAGGACACCGACGCCATCCATGCCCTCTCGGTCGAGGTCAGCTCCAGCAGGTAGGTGCGCCGACTGGTGGTGATGACGAGATTGGTTTTCAGACCGGAGCGGATAGGCTTGACCAGCACATTGACGCGCAGATCGGCCCCGCCGCCGCTGGACGTGTCGCCCACGATCCAGCGCACGGTATCGCCGGCGGCGACCGTTACCAGTTCCTCGCCCGGTTGAAGCGAAACCACCGTCACGCGCCCCGGCGACGCATAGACCTGATAAAGCGCGCCATCGGTGAACGGCCACACCTGAATCGCGTTGACGTAGCCCTCACGGGTAGGCGCGATACGCGCTTCTGCATTGGCACGGGAAACGCGCACCTTTTCGTCGGCCGGCTCCGGCGCAACGGGGGCCTCATCGAGTTCCGGCAGGGGCTTCAACTGCGCCGGCAGCGCCAGCGGTTCAGGGACGGCGACGACTTCGACGGGCTTGGGCGGTTCGGGCAACGGCTGGGCCAGCACCGTCTCGTCGAGCGAGATGGATGGCGGCGGCTTCCCCTGCGAGGCGCAGCCCGCGAGGGCCAGCAGCGTCAAAGGAACAACGTAAAGGCGGAAACGAAGTTTCATGGTTTGGCTCCTTCGGAAGAATCCAGTTCGCGGCTCCATGACAGGCCGTTGACGTAGATACCCAATGGGTTCTTGAGCAGGCGCTGTTCAGTACGCGGGGTTTGCAGGACGGTCGAAAGCACGGCGTTCCAGCGTTCGGTGCCGGCGGGCGCACCGTTGACATAGCGCTGCTCTGTCCAGCGCACGTTGAAAGACGTGTCGCTCGCGCGAACCACGCTGGTGATTTGCACCGTTACCGATTCCTTGCCGATGCGGGCGAATGGGTCATTGGTGCGGGCGTAGTCGTTGAGCACCGCCGCGCCCTTGTCGGTGGTGTAGTCGTAGGCATCGAGCCAGTTCTGCCGCACCACGATGGGGTCGATGGACAGCGAGCGAACCAGCGTCACGAAGCGCGCCAGGTGGTGCGCGATCTGCGCGTCGCCGGGCCGGTACGGCGTGGCGGCCTCTCCCACGGCGCGCACCTGCCCGGCTTGATCGACCTCGATGACATAGGGCGTCACGATGGACTGCGCCGAGCGCCACACCAGGCCGCCGGCCATCAACAGCGCGAGCACTAGGCAGCCGAAGGCCATCAGGCGCCAATTCTTCGCCTGCACGCGGGCGGAGCCGATACGGTCGTCCCACACCTGGGCGGCGGCTTGATACGGGGTGGCAGGCTGCGGCGTATCGGCGTAGCGCACCTGCGGTCGTTTGAATCGCATGGGTGTTCTCCTTGAAGGTTAGGTATCGGAATCCCGCAGGCTCGGGCCTTGCCCGGAGCCGCCGCCGTCGCCGCCGCGCAGCGTGTGGGCGGCAGTGGTCGCGGCATGGGTAGCCTGCTGGCGGCGGTGCATCCGCTTGGCCCAGGCCGGTTGCTGTTGCTTCTGCGAGCCTGCGGTGCCGTCTGCGGTCTGGCCGGGGCCAGCACCGTCGCTGCCGGCTTCTGTGCCGTTCCAGCCAGCGCGGAAGGAGTCGGCCACCTTCTGCCCAACAGCGGAAGCACCAGAGGTGACGCTGCGGCCTGCGGCTTGTGCGCCAGTCTTGGCGACATTGCCGAGGCCAGCCGCCGCGCCCTTGGCACCGCCGCCGGCCGCAGCGGAACCGGCCTGGAACGCCGATCGGGCACTGCCGGCCGCCGAAGTCGCGGCACGCGCACCGGCACCGGCCAGCTTTGCGGCCGCCGGGGCCATTCGTGCCCCGGCCATGACGGCGCCGCCCACGCCCGTTACGGCGGCGCCGATGGCAACGCCGGTGCCGACAGCCCCGACCGCAGCACCAGCCATCGCGCCCGCACCAAGCTGTGGCGCACCGGACACCAGGCCGGTGGCGATACCGGGGCCGAAAATGCCCAGCGCCAGCAGCGCGAGCGAGGCCAGCATCACGACCAGCGCGTGGTCGATGGATGGTTCGTCGGGATGCACCTGGAACTCGGCGAACAGGCCTGAACCGATGCCGACGATGACGGCCAGCACCAAGACCTTGATGCCTGACGACACCACGTTGCCTAGCACCTTTTCCGCGAGGAACGAGGTCTTGTTCCAGAGTGCAAACGGGATCAAGACGAAGCCGGCGAGCGTAGTCAGTTTGAACTCGATCAGCGTGATGAAAAGCTGTACGGCCAGCACGAAGAAGCAGAGGATCACCACCAGCCAGGCGATGAACAGAACCACGATAGGGTCGATGTTCACGAACACCTCGGGGAACCCAGCCATGTCCCCGATCTGTTCCAGAATCGGCGCGGCTGCGTCGATGCCGGTCTTCGCCAGCCGGCCCGGCTGAAGGAAGTTCTCCATCGTGATGGCCGAGCCGGTAGCGGTAATTCCCAAGCCGGCGAACGAGCGGAACACGATGCTCGCCAGCCAGTTGAAGTTGCCGATGATGTAGGCGAACGCGCCGACACAGAGCACCTTGCGCAGCAGCTTGGCGATCACGTCGTCGCCCTGGCCGGTGGCGTGGCTCATGGCCCAATACAGGCCAGCGATCGTCATGTCGATGACGATGAGCGTGGCGGTGAGAAATGCCACTTCGCCCTGCAATAAGCCGAAGCCCGAGTCGATGTAGCGCGAGAACGTATCGAGGAAACGGTCGATGATGGTCACGTCGTTCATGGCGAATCCTCGGGCGGAGTGAGCGGAACGGCGCCCTCTGGCAATTCATCTGCGGGCGTATCGAAGCTCGGCGGAATCGGCGGGAGTTCAGCCAGCGAGTTGTATTCATCCGGCCCGGTATGGCCGGCGAAGAAGCGCCGCCGGAAGGCTTCAGCGGCGGCGCGGCAGGCATCCTCGCCCACGGCCTGCCGGTCGGCCGCGCATTGCCCGCGCAACGCCTTGAGCCGCACCGGATCTGCGGCCAGGGCGTCGGCCAGGTTCTCGGCCGGCTGCTGGCCGCACGCGGTCAGCAGCACGGCCATCAGGACGGAAGCGCATCGCATGGCCGCCTCCGGTCAGTTGTTATAGAAGTTGACGGACTGCGGCGTGTACGGCGTGCCGGTGCCCAGAAAGCGCCGCCGCACTTCGCGGGCGCGCTCCATAGCCGCCGCTTGCCGCGCCAGTTCCAGTGAAGCGGCCCGGTCTTGCGTGATCTGGAGCTGCTGCGCCTGGATCGACTGCTTGGCCTGCAAAGCCAGGAGCTGGTTCGTCGCCTGCATCGCTTGCAGCGCGCCGGTGGCCGACTGGCTCTGGCTCACGAGATCGGCCAGCGCGCTTTCGTCTTGGGCGAGGTTCTGCGACACCTGCGCCTGCATCCGCATCGCGGTGTGCAAGCCGTTCAAGGTGTTCTGCCAGCGTTCGCGGGCGTCCTGTGCCATGCGGTCGCCGCTGATGGTGGCGGCGTACTGTTCCGGGTACAGGCGGGCGAACGTGGCATCCATGCTCTGCACGTCGTAGGCCAAGCCGCGCGCCTCGGCGATCAGGCGCTCGGTGGTGGCGAGCGTCGAGCGCAGGCGGTTGACGATGTTGAAGTCGAGATTTGCCAGGTTCCTGGCCTGGTTCATCAACATCTGCGCCTCGTTCTGAAGCTGGTTGATCTGGTTGTTGATCTGTTCCAGCGTGCGCACGGCGGTCAGCGTGTTCTGCACGAAGTTGGACGGGTCGAACACCGTCAGCGCGGATGCGGGCTGCACGGCCAGCAGCGATACCGACAGCACGGCAGCGAGTGAGACAGAGAGCAAACGGGGCTTGGTCTTCATGGTGAAACCTCCAGCGGTTGAGAAGCGAGAAAGGAAGCTGCCGCCGGAGCGGACGGCAGCAGGTCGGCGGCCCAGCCGAGGCCGCGATGGCGCAGCCACGCGCCGGCGAAGCCGGGAGCGCCGGCCTGCGTCAGCACGCGGTCAATATCGCGTTGGTCTTGAGGGGTGGATGCGCCCGCGAATGCGAGCGCGACAGGCCCCAGGTCGAGGTCGAACAGGCGATTGCCGAGGCGCGACTGGTAGTAGTAATCGCGCTTGGGCTGTGCGGTCGCCACGATCTCAATCTGGCGGCTGTTCAAGCCGAAGCCTTCGTAGATCGTGCGAATCTGCGGCTCGGTGGCCTGCGGGTTAGGTAAGAAGATCCTGCTCGCGCAGCTTTCGATGATGGCTGGCGCGATGGTCGAGTCCTTGATGTCGGCCAGCGACTGCGTGGCAAAGATGACGCTGACGTTCTTTTTTCTGAGCGTCTTGAGCCATTGCCGGATGCGGGCCGCGAAGGACGGCTCATCGAGGAACAGCCACGCTTCATCGAGGATCAGCAGCGTGGGCGCGCCGTCAAAACGTTCGTCGAAGCGGGCGAACAGGTAGCGCAGCACTGCTTGCACGGCGGCGGGGCTGTGCATCAGTTCTTCCATCTCAAAGCCCTGCACGTCGGCCATGCCCAGCCGGTCGTGGTCAGCGTCCAGCAGCTTGCCGTGGGCGCCGCCCAACACATAGGGCGCGAGCGCTTGGCGCAGCGCGTTGGACTGCAATAACACCGACAAGCCGGTCATGGTGCGCTGCTCCACTGGCGCACCGGCAAGGCTTCGCAGCGCCGACCAAATGGCAGCCTTCTCGTCCGGGCCGACCGTCACGCCTTCGTGCAGCAGCCGGCCCTCCACCCATTCGGCGGCCCAGGTGCGGTAGCCCTCGTGGGCTATTCGCGCGAGTGGCTGGAAGGCGATGCCGCCATCGGCACCGAGGTCGTAGTGCTCACCGCCAAGGCCGAGGATGGTGGCGCGCATCGAGCGCCCCATGTCGAAGGCGAAGATCCGCGAGCCGAAGTAGCGCCGGAACTGCATGGCCAATATGGCGAGCAGCACCGACTTGCCCATGCCGGTCGGCCCGGCGACAAGGGTGTGCCCCACGTCGCCGATGTGCGTCACCAGCCGGAACGGCGTCGCGCCATCGGTGCGGGTGACGATCAGCGGCGGGCCATCGAGGTGTTCGTTCTTCTCCGGCCCAGCCCATACCGCTGACATCGGCATCATGTGCGCCAGGTTCAGCGTCGAAACGATGGGCTGACGCACGTTCGCGTATGCGTTGCCGGGGACGGACGACAGCCAGGCATCGACTGCGTTGAGGGTTTCGGGGATGGTCACGAAACCCCGGCCCTGGATGACGCGCTCCACCATGCGCAGCTTCTCGTCGGCCACGGCCGGGTCGGCGTCGAGCACCGTCACCGTGGCGGTGAGGTAGCCGAAGGCGACTTGATCGCTGCCCAGCTCCTGCAAGGCGGCATCGGCGTCGGCGGCCTTGTTGCTGGCATCGGTATCGACCAGCGGGCTTTCCTGCTGAAAGATCGTTTCGCGCAGCAGCGCGATGACGTTCTTGCGCTTGGCGAACCATTGGCGCCGCAAGCGCCCCAATTCCCGTTCCGCCTCGGCTTTGTCCAGGCACAGGAAGCGCGTACTCCAGCGATACGCAAAGCCCAGGCGGTTGAGGTCGTCCAAGATCCCCGGCCAGGTCGAGGTCGGGAAGCCTCGTACCGACACCACGCGCAGGTGCTGATCGCCCAGCATGGGCGCCAGGCCGCCGACCAGCGCGGCATCGGCCAGCAGTGCGTCGATATGGAACGGCACGTCGGGCACGCCGACGCGATAGCGCCGCGTGGAGACTGTGGCATGCAGGTAGGTCAGCGTCTGGCTATCGTCCAGCCAGGCAATCTCCGGCATCACACCATCGAGCAGGTCGAACACGCGATCGGTCTCTGCCACGAAGGAATCAAGCCGACCACGCCAGTCCACACCCTCAGTGGGCCGGTTCTCGTACAGCATCCCAGCCGCACGGGCGCGAGACTCTTGCGGCGGTAGGTGTTGCAACGTGAAGTGATAGACGCTCTCGAAATGGCCATCCGACTCCTCGAACGCCGCGCGTCGCTCCTCATCCACCAGCCAGGACAGTGGTTCGGGAAAGGAGGATTGCGGATAGCTCGATGCCCGCATCCGCTCGGCCTCGATATAGAAGGCCCAGCCAGACCCGGTACGGCGAAGCGCGTTGTTCTGCCGCGCCGACGTGGCAATCAGCTCGCCCTGTGTCGCACTGTCCAAGTCGGGGCCGCGAAACTGGAACGTGCGTTGAAACGAACCATCTTTGTTCAGCACAACGCCCGGCGCGACCAGCCCGGCCCAGGGCAGCCAGTCGGCAAGCAAGGCCGGGCGCTGACGATATTCGGCAAGGTTCAGCATGGCGTCCTCCCCTCACACGTCCAGAAGCGGGCGGTGTTTGATATGCCGCGCGAAGACCTGCATGAACTGCGGATCGACGCGCGCACCCCATACGGCCAGCGAGTGGCCGACGATCCAGAGCACCACGCCGGGAATCCACAGTTGCAGGCCCAGCCCGACGGCGGCGGCTAGCGTGCCGTTGGCAATCGCCACGGTGCGCGGCGCACCGCCCAGCAGGATCGGCTCGGTCAGCGAGCGATGCAGCGGCACTTCAAAGCCCGGAAGATCGGTGGCCTTACTCATACGACGGCCCCTCCGGAGAAGCTGAAGAACGACAGGAAGAACGAGGACGCGGCGAACGCGATGGACAGGCCGAACACGATCTGGATCAGCTTGCGAAAGCCGCCGCTGGTATCACCGAACGCCAGCGCAAGCCCCGTCGAGATGATGATGATCACCGCCACGATCCGGGCGACTGGCCCTTGGATGGATTCGAGGATGGAGGTCAGCGGCCCTTCCCACGGCATCGAGGAACCGGCGGCCTGCGCCGTGCCCGCCAGCAACAGCATCAGCGCGGCCAGCAGCAGCCCTTGCCCTGCGGGACGGGCCAGGTGGCGCAGCCGCGCCATGCTGGACAGGCGAGAAATAGGATTTACGGAAAGACGGAAAGCATCAACGTGCGTCATGGCAGTTCTCCAGGTTGGTCAGGGGTCGAGGAAGGCGCAGCGGCAGCGGCTGCAAGAGGAACCGGCGGCAGCTCGGGAAACGGCGTTTCCAGCGCATCTGTCAGGCGATAGCCCGCACCGTCGAAGCCGACGACACGGGAGATGGTTTCGACGTGACGTTTGCGGCCACGGCCTGCGATGTGAATCACCACGTTGACCGCCTCGGCGATCAGGGCGCGGGGCGGATTCACTGCCACTTCGAGGATCAGTTGCTCCAGACGCAGCAGTGCGCCCAAGGCGGAGCCGGCATGGATGGTGGCAATGCCGCCGGGGTGGCCGGTGCCCCAGACCTTCACCAAGTCCAGGGCTTCGCCGCCACGCACTTCGCCGACGATCACGCGGTCAGGCCGCAGGCGCATCGTGGCCCGCACCAGCTCGGTCATTGTGACGACGCCGGCGCGGGTGCGCAGCGGCACATGGTCGCGGGCCGCGCATTGCAGCTCGATGGTGTCTTCGAGCACCAGCACGCGGTCGCCTGTGGCGGCGATCTCGGCCAGCAGCGCGTTCGCCAGCGTGGTCTTGCCGGTGCTGGTGCCGCCGGCGATCAGGATGTTCTGCCGCTCGCGCACGGCGCGGCGCAGGAACTCGGCCTGCCCGGCGGTCAGGATGCCGTCGGCCACGTAGCGATCCAGGCCGATGATGCTCACGGCCCGCTTGCGTAGCGCGAAGGCTGGCCCCGGGGCGGCCGGAGGCAGGATGCCCTCGAAACGCTCGCCGGTTTCCGGCAACTCGGCGGTCAAGAGCGGCTGGCCGCGATGCACCTCCGCGCCGACATGCGCGGCGACCAGGCGGATGATGCGTTCACCATCGGCCTCGGGCATCTCCACGCCCAGCGGCGAGCGACCCGACGACAGCCGATCCACCCACAGGGTGCGATCGGGGTTGAGCATGATTTCCACAACATCCGGATCTTCGAGCGCAGCGGCGATCAGCGGCCCCATCGCCGTGCGCAGCATCTGGATGCGGCGATCCTGGGACGCCGCGGCGGATGAGCGAGATTCAGGCGGAATCTGCGGAACGGCACTCATGACGCACGCTCTGCAGCTCGCTCATCGGCGGACGCCATCGCTGCTGCGTCATCCATCCGCATCGGATCGGGGTGCAGTTCCTCCACCACGTCGCGCACCAGACTGCGGCCACGCAGCAGGTGGCGACCCAACTGCTCGACGAACTGCTCGAAGCGCGCTTTGCCCTGGGCGCGGGCCGCGTCCTTGTGGGCTTCTGGCACCGGCGTGCTGATGGTCAAGAAATAGCGGATGAACAGCGCCAGCGTTTCGATCTGGATGTTCTGGTCGCGCTCCATGCGTTCGGTCTGCCGCGACAGTCGATCCAGCCGCTTGGCAATGGCGGCCTCACGCTGGTCGCCCGCATCGGGTGACAGCCAGGACGCCAAGGCCGCTGCGACGATGGAGGACTTGGACACGCCTTTCTTGGCGGCAAGTTCATCCAGGCGCTTGGCGTGCTCGGGCTGGATGAAAAGATTGAGGCGGTATTGGCTCATAGGTCGATTCCGTCGTTGGGGTCGAGAGAAGCCAGCCGGGCCGTGCGCTGCATGGCCGGGTCGAGCTGGCCGGGAAGCGGGAGCGCCAGGTCGTCGTCATCGAGCAGCTCCAGGTCGTTCGCACACGCGTCCAACTCGGGCTCGTAGGCGACGGTTTCGGAGAGTTCGAGCTGGCGGCGCGGGCCGCCGTCATCGGTGCCGCCCGGACCATCGGCGGATACCGAGGTCGGCGCCGTAGGTACGGCCGGGATCGCCAAGCCGCTCCAGTCGTCGGGGCGGGCTGGCGGCGCGTCGGCGTACCTCCCGACTGCGAGCACGGGCGGTGGCAGGACGCGATCCTTGAAATTGGCGTCGACGTAGTAACGCAGCTTCTTCGCGCGGATCGGGGCAACGCTGGACACCATGACTACGGCGTCCTCAGGTGGAAGCTGCATCACCTCGCCGGGCGTCAGCAGCGGACGTGCAGTTTCCTGACGCGACACCATCAGGTGCCCCAGCCACGGAGCGAGGCGGTGGCCCGCGTAGTTGCGCTGCGCGCGAAGCTCGGTGGCGGTGCCGAGGGTTTCGGAAATCCTTTTCGCCGTCCTTTCGTCGTTGGTGGCGAAAGTCACCCGGACATGGCAGTTGTCGAGGATGGAATGGTTCTGCCCATACGCCTTGTCGATCTGGTTCAGGCTTTGAGCGATGAGAAAGCTGCGGATGCCGTAGCCGGCCATGAAGGCAAGCGCGGACTCGAAAAAATCGAGGCGACCCAGCGCCGGAAACTCGTCCAGCATCAGCAGCAGCTTGTGCCGGCGCGCGATGCCATCGCTGCCGTCGAGCGATTCGGTCAGCCGCCGCCCGATCTGGTTCAAGATGAGCCGGATCAGCGGCTTGGTGCGGCTTATGTCGGAGGGCGGCACCACCAGATAGAGCGATACCGGGTGCTCGGCGGAAATCAGGTCGGCGATGCGCCAATCGCAGCGCGATGTGACTTCGGCCACGGTCGGGTCGCGGTACAGGCCGAGAAACGACATGGCGGTGGAGAGCACGCCCGATCGCTCGTTGTCCGACTTGTTGAGCACTTCGCGGGCAGCGGATGCGACAACCGGGTGAGGCGCATCGCCCAGGTGCTTCGTCGTCATCATCCGGTGCAGCGTCAGCTCGAACGGACACGCCGGGTCGCTGAGGAAGTTGGCGACGCCGCGCAGCGTCTTGTCCTCGCCTGCGTACAGAACATGCAAGATTGCACCGACCAGTAGCGCGTGGCTGGTCTTCTCCCAATGATTGCGCTTCTCTAACGCACCTTCAGGGTCAACCAGAATGTCGGCGATGTTCTGCACGTCGCGCACTTCATGTGCGCCGCGCCGGACTTCAAGCAGCGGGTTGTAGGCGGCCGACTGCCTATCGGTGGGGTTGAAAAGCAGGCAGTGCGAAAAGCGCGAACGCCAGCCCGCCGTGATCTTCCAGTTCTCTCCCTTAATGTCGTGAATGACGGCGGACGCCGGCCACGAAAGCAACGTAGGCACCACCAAGCCCACGCCCTTGCCCGAGCGCGTGGGTGCGAAGCTCAGGACATGTTCCGGCCCCTCATGTCGGAGGTATTGGTCGTCGTGTTGGCCGAGGAAGACGCCCGCCGGGAGGGTCAGTCCAGCTTTGCGGATGTCGACGGCATCGGCCCAGCGTGCCGAACCATAAGTCGTAACCAGCCGCGACTGCCGAGAACGCCATACCGACATGGCGATGGCGACGAGTAAAGCGAACAAACCGCTACCACCCGCAATCGCACCGCCTGTGTCGAAGACGTGCGGCGCGTAGGCATCAAAGAAGAACCACCATTCGAACAAGCGCCACGGGTGATAAACCGGTACACCTAGAAGATCGAACCAGGGCGATCCGAGGCGTACTTGATAGCCAAGGGTCGCTGCTGTCCATTGTGTGGCGCCCCAGACGCCGGCGATCACGATGCCGATTACCACAGCGATCTGGCCGAACAGAACGTTCGTCCCTTGCATGACCTGTCCTCCGATTTCTCCTGCGCTGGTGTCTCATTGAAAGCGTTGCACAGGGGGTGTCGCAGGCGTCAGGATCGGTTCTGGGCTAGTGCCGGTCAAAGACCGTTCGCAGCACAATGGTCGAGGGAAAAGAAAGAATGAGCGCGGTGGCGAGTCAAAGAAAAGCGCCGCAAGCGAAAGCGCACTGCGGCGCATACAGAGTTCCAAGCAAGTTACCCAAAAAAAGCCGTCAATGGGCCTTGCTTCCACTCATAGGCAATATTTAGATATCATGAAAAACGATGATATTTAAGATTGGAATAAAAATGAAAAATATCAAGAGTATGGATCTCAACTTGCTCAAGGCGCTGGACGCATTGTTAGACGAACGCAATGTGACACGGGCGGCGGCCCGTCTGGGACTAACCCAGCCGGCCTTGAGTGGCATGCTGACGCGGTTGCGCGAGAGCTTCGGTGACCCGCTTTTCGCGCGCTCGCAGCGGGGTATCGTTCCAACGCAGCGGGCGCTGGATCTAGGGATGCCTGTCAAGCAGGTGCTCGCCGAAATCGACGCGCTGCTCCAGCCACCTTCCTTCAATCCGGCCACCGCACAACTGACCTTCTCCATCGCCGCGACGGACTATGCGCTGCGTGCCGTTGCTGTCCCATTTCTATCGGCACTTAAACGGCACGCACCGCGTGTACGAGTCTCATTAGTGCCAGTCGAGAGCGGGCAGCTACAGAACCAGCTTGAGCGCGGTCAGATCGATTTAGCCCTCCTGACGCCAGAGATCACTCCGCCAAATCTGCATGCCCGAGAGCTGTTCAAGGAACACTATGTGTGTGTCCTGCGGGAAGACCATCCTGCGGCTATGGGGCGCAAGCTGACCGTTAAACAGTTCTGTGCTCTCGACCATGCGCTTGTTTCCTACGATGGTGGAGGTTTCCGCGGCGTCACCGACGATGCGCTAGAACAGTTGGGCAAACGACGCAGCGTCACACTGTCGGTCAAGAGCTTTCTGATCTTGCCAGACATCCTGCGTGCCAGTGACATGGTTGCGATCTTGCCGAGCCGCTTGGTCGCCGGTATGGACAAGCTGGCTATCTCCCTGCCGCCGGTGAAGATACCGGGGTTCACCAAGACGGCTGCTTGGCACGAACGCACCCATCACGATCCAGCACATCGCTGGATACGAGCACTGCTGTTCACTTCCTGTGCTAACAACAAGTAGGCAAGATCGCTCCTATCGTCATGCTCAGCACAACTCTACCTCGCACTACAAATAAGCAATCAGTCGGCTCAATTGGAGACGCGCCCTTTCGTAGCGCCGCTGCGAGATAGCCTAGTCGGTGGATGGCAGAACCTAGGCCTTGATATCATATTTTATGATATCAAAAATAGAAACTTAGGATTTCACTTATTGCAGATGGAGGCTCATGATTTGCTCCATGACCACTTGAATGACGCAGCCACCCCTGTTGCGTCATCGACATTTTGTGAAGGAGCTTCGATATGAGCAAGCAACAGAACGCCATCCTCTGGCCCGAAGGCTACACGCCGGGCTTTACTGAGAATTTCGCCTCCAATGAGATCATCGCCGCCGGCTTGAGCGCGGCCGACGTATGGCCTCTACTCGTCACACCATCGCTGTGGCCAAGCTACTACGCCAACTCGGCTAACGTGTGCTTTCATGACGGCAAAGGCCCGGTACTGGCCGACGGCGATCGGTTTTACTTCGAGACCTTCGGCTTCCCGGTAGAGGGGCAGTGCAACGAATACGTGCCACCTGCGGATGGGCAACCCGGCCGCGTGGCCTGGCACGGCTGGTCCGGCGAGGAAGGCACAGATACGCGCCTGGATGTGCATCACGCCTGGCTGGTTGAGAACCTGGACGGCAGGCGCGTGCGCATCCTCACGCAGGAAACTCAGAAGGGCAAACCGGCCGAGGAGCTGCACAACGCCAAACCCAACCCGATGATCAACGGCCATCAGGACTGGCTCGACAGCTTGGTCGAGGCAGCGCGCAAAGCCAAGCAGGCGTAGTGGTCTCCGGCCGCTTGATCCCAAGCGTCTGAACGGAGAAAACCATGATGAGAACTCCCCTCAGGATTCTGCTGGTCCTGACTTCGCAGGCAACGATGGGCGACGAACTGCTCAACCGCGAATGGTTCCGCAGTCGGACCGAAGCGAAGGTGCTGATCGAACGTTGGCGACAGTTCTACAACGAGCAGCGGCCGCATAGCGCGCATGCTTACAAACCGCCGGCGACGATCCGGCGCAACTGGATCCAATCCGATAGCATCCCCTCCGAACTCACTGCCTGACTGGCTACAAAGTTCGTACTCAGGTCACCTTGGCGCAGGCACTGAAGGTGGAGCCACCCGGAATGGGTGCTCCCACCGCCTTACGCGCACTGGCTCGAACTCTCCCGAGGCGCCGGCAAGCTCGTCACATAGCGACTAGAGAGAGGAGGTGACCGTACGAGTTCCCAGCGCCCGATCCACTCTGGGAGCTGGGTCGCCTAGCGACTACGCTACCAATGGAGCTAGCGATCAACTCGATAACTTGAGCGTGATAACGCCCAGGATGATCAACGCCACGCCAAGGTATCGCATCAGGGAGGTTGGGTCGCCATAGAAATGAATTCCGACTAAGAAAGTTCCCGCCGCTCCGATACCCGTCCACACCGCATAAGCAGTCCCAATCGGTATCTGACGCTGAGCAAGCCATAGGAAGGCGCCGCTAATTGTCATGAAAGAGACGGCTACTGCGACCCCACTCCAACGCGATGTTGGCTCTTGCGCCATTTTCAGCCCGACCGGCCATCCGATTTCAAACAATCCAGCCAAAACAAGATAGATCCAACCCATTGCGATTCTCCTTCAAATTTTTCATATCCGGCATACATACTCCGGCATGACCACCAGCTTAGAACTTCGGCGGCTCTTTAGGCGTGGTGTGGGGCACATCGCCATCTTCGTAAAAGCGCTTTCGCGTAGCCTCGGCAACCCGGTTACATAGTTGGTCGCCCAGCATTGGTCGATCCAACTTGCATTGCTTGCGCAACTCTTTCAGACGCTCAGGATTGAGCGCTAATTCATCGACTGTCGGAAGGTTGGCTTTATCTGGTTTCCCAGATGGGCTGCAGGCTGCCAATGTCGAGGAAAGCAATATGAGAGCAATCTTCTTCATGGTTAATTTTCTTTGGGAGATTGTGTGATGGTTTACCGCCGACCTTTGGCATCTGGAGATTTGATCGAATGAACGCGTTCCATGAAGCGAGTCAGCATTTCTGACGGCTCGCTGGCCGGCCGTAGTAGATAGGTCGTGAGCATTGGCGAACGTCCAGTCAGCGGCCGTGCGACCACCCCCTGTTCCCTGCTGGCTGTGATATGCGCGCCTCCTGTGAGGCCTAGTGCAAGTCCCGCCGAAACCAGGACCATCATTAGATCGCTGGAAGTCACGCGTTCGGCAATCAGTGGCTCTATGTCCACGCGACGTAGCACCCGTTCAACTTGCCGAGCATGGCCCTCACACGCCACCGCGTCGCAGAGCACCAGCGGATACCGCAACAGCTCTTCTAGGGGAATCTGTTTGTGGGATAGCAAGGGGTGCCGTGCGGGCACAGCTACCATCAGAGGGTCACTCCACACCGGCACGGCGATGATGCCTTCGCCGACTTCATCCGATTGAGCGAAGCCGAGATCGTACAGTTCGCCACACAATCCCTTGATTTGCTGTGCCAAAGGCACCTCGAAGAAGCGAACTTCCACTTCCGGCTCTTCCTGCCGGCAGAGCGCCAACAACGCAGGCAGGCGCGATGGCGTGATTCCATCAGACAATGCAATACGGAGCTGGCAATGAAAGCCATTGGCTGCGGCGTTCACACTGTCGCGCGCCTGCTGCAAAGCTGCGAAGACACGCGGCACGCTCTCAAAGAAGAGCCTGCCCGCACGAGTCAAGCGGGTGCTCCGAGTGGTTCTCGCAAATAGCGCTACGCCCAACTCTTCCTCAAGTTCCTTGATGGCGCGCGACAGCGGCGATGTCTCTATGTGGAGGCGCTCTGCGGCTCGGGCAAAGTGCAGCTCCTCTGCCACCGCCAGAAAGTAGCGCAGGTGTCGAATTTCCATGTTCGCATTCCTCATCACTCAGGCCTCACCACCTTCGCCTTGCGTCACGCTATTTAGCTAGCCTTCGCAAGCTGCTCCAGCATGTTTCTGCGATCAAACAGGAGAGCCGGATAATGCTTTTGCCAGGACGCCCCATTGCATGGCTGTCTCGGCCCGCGTGCGGATCAGCGAAGCCTGCGCTGACAGCACCCCGGCCTCAGCCTCGGCCACCACCGTGGCGTCCACTTGTCCCGCCTCGAACAGACGTCGGCTGCGATCGAGCTGACGCTCCGCGACTGCGACACCCTCGGCCTGATGCTCCAGTGCTGCGTGCTGCGTATGCCAACCGAGATATGCGTTCTCTACGTCCTGCAAAGCACTCAACAAAGTGCGCTCGAACTCCGCACGGGCAGCTCGGCTGCGCGCCTCTCCGGTCTCGATGCCGGCACGGATCGCGCCACCATCGAAGATCGGCAACGACACCCCGGCCCCAAGTGAAAAAATGTTTCCAGTGATGCGGGTTCCCACACTCTCTACGCGCTGCCGTCCGCCGCTCAGGTCCAACACCAGCCTGGGGAAGCGTTCGCCTTCGGCTGCGTTCCAGCGCGCGGTTTCGGCGGCGAACTTCGCTTCGGCGGCGCGCACGTCGGGCCGCTCACTCAGCAGGTCCGCAGGTATGCGTGTCGGTGTCCAGTCCGGGACGGCGAGCGACGCAAGAGTTGGGGAAGCTGCAGGCGCTCCGGGCGTTTGTCCCACTAGTACATCGAGTGCATGCGTCGCCTCGCCGCGCGCACGCCGCAGTTGCTCTTGCTCCACGCGCAGTGCGACGACGCCGGCGCGGGTACGCTCGATGTCGAAGCCGGTAGCTTGTCCGGCCTCGAACTTCCGTTGCATCAGCAAGACGAGTCGTTCTGCGGATGCCAGCCGCGCCGCGGCTAGCGCTTCGAGCTCACTGGCTTGGCGCTGCTGCACAGCCGCCGACACTGTTTCAAACGCGACCTGCCACCGCGTGGCAACCCACGCTTGTTCGGCTGCCACCGCATCCAGGCGCGCACCTTCTGCTGCCTGCGAAAGCCGTCCCGACAGGTCTGCCTCCCACGATGCGGACAACGTGGCGCGGCCATCATTGCCGATTGCAACGTTCTCTGAATAGTCGCGTCCTCGAGTTGCCTGCGTGCCCGCGGACAACGAGGGGAGCAGGGAGGCCCGTGCTCGCCGCGTGGCGGCCGATGCCTCGTCCACGCGCGCTCGCGCAATCGTCAGTTCGGTATTGCGCTCCAGCGCCGCCCGGACCAAGGCATTGAGGTGCGGATCGCCGTAGGCCGTCCACCAATCGACGGGAAGAGTACGGCGGGACGATTTGTCCAAGATGCCTTCACCTCCCTCTTCATTTGAGAAATGGGCCGGTACATCCAGGCGAGGTGGATCGGCAGAGTGCGGGGCATGGCTGCAGGCCGCAAGAAGCAGTAGCGGAGAAATCATGGCAATGAGGCGATAGCGTTCAAGAATTTGAGACATGGCAGCTCCTTGCGCTCCGAAAAAGTCTTGACGGACTGTTGTATGGCTTCTACTATACCGTCTGGACTGTATATGACTCAAGCTTTTTTGGAGCACGACCATGCCGCCCCGCGCGAAAACAAAGTTGCCCCCCCCGTCCACTGCCCATAGCAGCGCCGATGCGCAGCCCGGCCTCCAGCAAGGAGCCCAGCGAACTCGCGACCGCATCCTGCAGGCCGCCCGCGAACTGGTGCTGGAGGAAGGTGCCAGTCGCTTGACACTGGACGCCGTCGTTGTGCGGGCCGGGTTGAGCAAAGGGGCGTTTCTCTATCACTTCAAGACCAAACGCGATTTGTTCGTGACACTGATCGACGAGATGATCCGGGCGTTCGACGCGGTACAAGCCAATCACGAGCGCAGGTTTGCCGGAGATCCGGACCCCTGGCTGTCGAGCCAGGTGGAAGCGATGCCCGACGACGAGATGCAGAAGATGGGCGCAGCGCTGCTCGCGGCAGCTGCGGAAGATCCAACACTTCTCGACCCACTGCGCGAGTGTTACCGCGTGCAGTACGAACGCGTGCGTCGATCCCCGCGTGGCACCGAGACCGCGGCACTCATCATGCTGGCATTGGATGGCGCCCTGTTCGCCGATCTTCTGGGTTTGCCAATACTCGCACCCGCAGAGCGGCGGCATTTCTTTCGGGCGCTCCAGGATCTCGCCTCGGGCCATCTCGAACTTGTCCCGGCAAAAGGACGCACATGAGTCGCGTCCGTAGCGGTGTCATGACCGCGTGCGCACCGCGCTCCTTGGCGGTTGCTTGCACACTATCCATTTCGACTCTGCTCTCAGGGTGCGGAAACTCGCAATCCACCGTATCCGAGCCTCCGCGCGCAGTGAAGCTCGCCGCCGCGCAGTCGGATCTCCCGCATAGCTCTCGCATCGAATTGACTGGCTCGGCGCGAGCAACCGAGCGCAGCATCCTAGGATTTGAAACAGGAGGACGGATCGCCAAGTTGAACGTCGACGTGGGTGAACGGTTCTCCCGCGGCCAAGTCCTGGCAGAACTTGATGCGCAACCTGACCGGCTTCGCGTGACACAAGCGCAAGCATCCCTGGCGGCCGCCGAAGCCGGCCTGATGGATCGACGTGTACAGACAGATCAACAGCGCCGGTTGCTCGAAAGCGAAGTCATCTCCCCTGCTGCGTTCGAGAGCGCGAAGGCGCAGCTAGCGGTCGCAGAGGGTCAAGCGCGCACTGCCAAGGCGGCGCTTGGCCTGGCCGAACGAGCACAACGTGGCACGATGATCGTCGCTCCTTTCGATGGTGTCGTGGCGGAAAAGCTGGCTTTGGCGTTCACCGACATTGCTGCTGGTGCGCCGGTATTTCAGGTCGACGGCGTGCGCAGTGGCACTGAGATCATCGCGAACGCGTCTACTACACAGGCACCTCACATAGATGTCGGCCAACGCGCAGAACTGAGCTGGAGCGGAGCCGAACAACCAATCCGAGCGGTGGTACGTCGTGTCGGTCTGCGCGCCGAAAATGGCTCGCTCCTACCCGTGGTGCTAGTGCCTGAAGATAACGCGCAAGCGCGCGCACTTCGGCCAGGTATTCCCGTACAGGTCGTGCTCGACGCACCTGCGGCAACCTCCAAGACCTCTCGGCCCGAGACTGTATCCATACCTTATGCCTCGCTGGTGCTCGGCACGAAGCCGGGCGAGGCTTCCGTCTTCGTCTACACCCCTGAAGATAAGAAGGTGCACCGTCGCGCGGTGCGCTTCACGCCGGTACAGGAAGGAGACAGCGCGCGCGTCCTCGCTGGACTCAAGCCCGGCGAGACGGTGGTTGCCGCCGGAGGAGGATGGCTCACCGATGGACAGCCAGTGACACCACTGGAAGCCACCACTCAATTGACCAAGCGCTAACGCGATCCACCAGGTTACTTCATCATGAAGATCACCGAGATGGCGCTGCGCGCCAGTCGACTTACCTACTTTGTAGCGCTCATCATTTTCGTCGCCGGCATCGCGACCTTCCTGAATTTTCCTTCTCAGGAGGAGCCGACTGTCACGGTCCGCGATGCGATGGTCACGGCGTTGAACCCGGGGCTGCCCGCCGAACGCGTTGAGCAACTCATTGCCCGGCCGATCGAGGAGCGCTTGCGCGAACTGGCAGAGGTCAAGCGCGTGACGAGCACCGTGCGCGCAGGCAGCGCCATGATCCAGGTCACGATCTGGGACCGCTACACCGACTTGGCACCGATCTGGCAGCGCGTCCGGGCCAAGGTCGCCGATTCGAAGGATGCCTTACCACAGAGCACGATGGGGCCTTTCGTCGACGAAGACTTCGGCCGCGTCGCGGTTGCCTCGATTGCGGTCACTGCACCAGGTTACTCCATGAGCGAGATGCGCGTCGCGCTCAAGCAGATGCGCGACCGCCTGTACACCGTGCCTGGTATTGAGCGCATCACTTTCTACGGCCTGCAGGAAGAGCGCGTCTATCTCGAATTCGATCGGCCTAGGCTCGCGCGATTGGAGCTGACACCACAGGGGGTGATCGACCAACTCGTCAAACAGAACGTCGTCGCTTCGGGTGGACAAATTGTTGTCGGCGGCATCAATGCAACCTTGGCGGTCAGTGGCGAAGTGCGTGACGCTCCCTCCCTGCGAGCAATGCCGATCGCGCTGCCACGACCGCAAAGTAGTACGGCGCCCGTGCCGACGATCGCATTGGGTGAACTGGCGCAGGTGAGTGTGCGGCCAGCCGATCCGCCGGAATCTGCTGCCATCTACAAAGGCCAGCCCGCTGTCGTCATGGCGGTTTCGATGGCCTCCGGTCAGAACGTGGAGCAGTTCGGAAAAGCGCTCAAAGCACGGGTTGCAGACCAGGAGAAGCTGCTGCCGGCGGGTTTCGATCTGTCATACGTCACTTTCCAGGCCGATGTCGTCAAGCACGAGATGGGCAAAATGAACCACGTCATGATGGAGACGATCATCGTCGTCCTCGGTGTCGTCGTGCTATTTCTCGGTTGGCGCACCGGGATCATCGTGGGCATGATCGTGCCGTTGACGATCCTCAGTGCACTCATCGTCATGCGCGCGATGAACATCGAGCTTCAGAACGTCTCGATGGGCGCCATCATCATTGCGCTCGGCTTGTTGGTGGACAACGGCATTGTGATTGCCGAAGACATCGAACGCCGCCTGGCCGGTGGCGAAGATCGTAAGCATGCCTGCCTCGAGGCGGGCCGCACGCTCGCCATTCCGCTGCTCACGTCCTCGCTCGTGATCGTGATCGTGTTCTCGCCGTTCTTTTTTGGCCAGAACGCCACGAGCGAGTATCTGCACAATCTCGTGGTCGTGCTGGCACTGACGTTGTTCGCTTCGTGGCTGCTGTGCCTGACTGTCACGCCCCTATTGTGCTACCACTTCGCCAAACCCCATCACAAGCAGGAGCAGGGCGACGCCTATGACACCCGCTTCTACCGTGGCTACCGGCGCGTACTGGAGTGGGTGCTCCACCATAAGGCGGTCTATGTAGCGTCGATGATCGCGGCGCTTGCCATTGCGCTGTATGGCTTCACCACCCTGCCGTACGATTTCATGCCCAAGTCCGACCGGCTTCAGTTCCAGATTCCGGTGCAGCTCGCCCCCGGTACCGACTCGCGCGAAACGCTCGCCCGCGTGAAGCAGATCAGTGGTTGGCTGGGCGACACGAACATCAATCCAGAAGTCTCCGATCACATCGGCTACGTCGCCGATGGTGGCCCGCGCTTCATCCTTAGCCTGAATCCACCACTGCCGGCATCGAACATCGCGTACTTCGTTGTCACATTGAAGCCGAAGAGCGACATCGACGCCGTCCTCGCCCGCACCCGCAGCTACTTTGCGCAAGCACATGGCGACGTGCGCGCCGAGCCCAAGCGTTTCTCGCTCGGTGCGACCGAGTCAGGGACTGCCATTTATCGCGTCAGCGGTCCGGATGAGGAGGTATTGTTGGGGGCCGCGTCCAAAATCGAAGCAGCGCTGCGCAAGCTGCCCGGCACCATCAACGTCAAGAACGATTGGGATACGCGCGTTGGCCGCATCGACGTACGGGTCGACCAGGACCGCGCGCGTCGGGCGGGCGTGACGACTGAAGACATCGCTGGCGGGCTGGATGTCCGCTACAGCGGCAGATCGATCTCGGTTATTCGCGACGGTGACACCTCCGTCCCGATCGTCCTGCGCAGTATCGTAAGCGAGCGTCGCAGCACGGCAGACGTAGGCGCGACGCTCATCTATCCCACCAACGGCGGTCCAGCGGTGACGCTGGCTCAGGTCGCAGACGTATCGCTCGCGAGCGAGCCCTCGGTCATCCAACGGCGCAATCTCATCCGCACGATCACCGTGCAAGGACAGAACACCTCTTACACCGCCCAGGAGATCATCAACCGCCTGGCGCCTAGCGTCGCTGCCCTGGACCTGCCCGCGGGCTACTCGGTTGAACTTGGCGGCGAGATCGAGGAAGCCGCCGAATCGAACGCCGCGCTGTCGACCTACATGCCCCTCGCATTTCTGGCGATGCTGATGCTGTTCGTATGGCAGTTCAATTCTTTCCGCAAGCTCGGTGTGATCCTCGCGACGATCCCTTTCACGCTTATCGGCGTGGTATTGGCTCTGAAGCTGACCGGCACACCTTTCAGCTTCATGGCGACCTTCGGCGTACTGGCCCTGTTCGGGATCATTGTCAACAACGCCGTGCTCTTGCTGGAACGCATCGACCAGGGGCTAGCGGAAGGCCTGCCACGCCATGAAGCCTTGGTTGGGGCCGCGATACAACGGCTTCGTCCAATCGTGATGACCAAGGTCACCTGCATTTCGGGACTGGTGCCACTCATGCTCTTCTCCGGACCATTATGGAAAGGGATGGCGATCGCGATGATCGGTGGGCTGGCACTCGGAACGCTGGTGACGTTGGGCTTGATTCCGCTGCTTTACGAAGTCCTGTTTGGAATCAAGCGAATTGGGCCGTGGAACCTGAGTGTCGCCACCGCGCATGGAGATCGCTCATGAGTCTCTTGCGAGCCGCCGCGTGCTGCGCATTCTCAGAATTCGTATGCACCCACGCTTCATGCGTATGTCTCGCTAGGCTTATGCGATTCAGCACCCATCCGCTGATCTGGAAATCCTGGTCGATTGTCATTGCCGCAGGGGTTCTAGGAGCGGGCTATCCACTGGGCCTGCGGGCCATCACGGCGGGCGGTCCGATGCGCTGGGTCGGCCTCTGTGTGGCAGTGACGTGCATGGCGGCCAGCGGCGCACTTTTGTGGTTCGCGCTCAAGCGGATTCCGATCAGCGCGGCCTCTGCAGCCTGGGCAGGAATCGGGCTACTTGGAAACTTGGGCGTCGGCGCCCTCCTACTAGGCGATGTCGCATCGGTAACGCGCTGGTCTGGCACCGCCCTCATCGCAGCAGGCATTGCCTGTCTTAGTTTCGTTTGATCAAGGAGACCCATTATGAAGAGCAAAACTGCATTGATCCGCGGCGGCATCTTTTTTTGCGTAGCAGGCGCGCTCTCTGGATGCGCGACCAACAGCATGACGCGCTCCGGATTTCTCGGCGACTACGAGAAGTTATCGCCGACACGATACGAGAACGTACTGATGTACCGCGCAGCGGGATTCGAGCCCAAGCGTTATGCCGCTGTCGTGGTGGAAGAAGCGCAGATCAAGACCGCCTCGGGTCGCATCGATGGGCTCGATGACGCGCAGCAGCGCGAAGTGCTAGACCATGTGACGAGCGAACTGAAACGCCAGGAAGGCAAAAGTCCCGCCCCCCCAGGTGGCGCGGGACAGGTTCGGGTGCGTGTAGCGGTCACCGAACTGCAGACACCGAATCGGGCAGTCAATGCAATGACGACCCTGCTGGTTGGACCCGTGACGACGGGTGGTGCCAGCCTAGAGTTCGAAGCAGTCGATTTAAGGACGGGACGCCGGGTTGCTGCCGCCAGTTGCTTCGAGCGCGGCAACGTCATTAAAGAGTTCGCCGGTTCGTACACATTGCTGGGTCATGCCAAAGCGGCGATCACGAACTGCATCGAGCGCATCGACAGCGCTTGGCGGGACACGCAGCCATGAGCAACGCTTCACAGGCTTGGCTCCGGCAGGATGCCATGGTCGGCGGTGATCACAAATGGCTGGCGGGTGGCGACTGGACGATAGAGCACTACGCCAGTCTGGCAAAATCCGTGTCCGCCGCCCGCATCAGTCATGCCGAGGGGTACGCCACTCCCTTACTCGACTGGACGCAAGTCCAGAGACTGGACACCGCCGGCGCGGCTCTGCTGGTGGAAATTCTCGGGCCAGACTCGATACTCGACCGGCCGGAGGCAGCTCCAAATCTGTCCTCGGATCGCCTCGCCCTAATGAGAGCGCTGGCCGCCGCTGCTACCGATCAGCAGAAGACGGAGAAAGCAGCGGTGAGCGGGAATCCTCTGCTCCGCGGTCTGGGACGCATAGGCCTGACCTTGGAACAGGGCTGTCGTGCGTGTCTTGGTCTGGCCGGGTTCGTGGGCCAGATCATCGAAACATGGAGCCGTACCGTTCGTCACCCGCGTCGCTGGCGCGCGACCTCGGTGATCGCTCAAATCCAGCGATCAGCGGTGGACGCCATTCCCATCGTGGCGCTACTGAGCTTCATGGTAGGAATGGTGGTGGCGTTCCTGGGAGCAACGGTGCTGGCCAACTTCGGTGCGAGCATCTTCTCGGTGCATCTGGTCGCCTTCTCGTTCATGCGCGAGTTCGGAGTGCTGCTCCCGGCCATATTGATTGCAGGCCGTACCGCAAGCGCGTACACCGCCCAAATCGGTTCGATGAAGGCAAATGAAGAGATCGATGCGCTTCGCTCCAACGCGCTCGACCCCATCGAGTTACTGGTGCTGCCACGCGTGCTGGCGCTTCTTGTGTCCTTGCCACTGCTCACCTTAGTAGGCATCTTGGCTGGCATTGCGGGCGGCGCCACCGTATGCGCACTGAGCTTGGAAATTCCTCCCGCACAGTTCCTTGCCATCGTGCAGGAAAAAATCGAGGTGCGCCATTTTCTTGTCGGAATGAGCAAGTCCCCGCTCTTCGCGGTGATGATCGCCGCTATCGGCTGCCATGAAGGGTTCAAGGTCGCCGGTAGCGCTGAGTCGGTAGGCGACCACACGACGTCTAGTGTCGTGCAATCAATCTTCATGGTGATCCTGATAGACGCCATCGCTGCACTGTTCTTCATGGAGATGGGCTGGTGAGCGCGGTGAAGCAAGACACCGACAACGGTGTGCGACACGCTATTGAAGTGCGCGGCCTGGACAACAGGTTTGGAACCCAGCAGGTCCATCAGGACCTAGACCTGGACGTGCGGCGCGGGGAAATCCTTGGCGTGGTGGGAGGGTCAGGCACCGGGAAATCCGTGCTCTTGCGTAGCGTCGTCGGGCTGCAGAAGCCGCATTCGGGCGTGGTCCGTATCGGGGGGCGCGACCTACTGCGAGCCCAATGGCTTGCGCGCGCGCGTATGGAGCGAAGGTTCGGCATTCTGTTCCAGAAGGGCGCGTTGTATTCATCGCTGACCGTCTTGGAGAACGTCGCTCTTCCTTTGATCGAGCATGTCGGTCTGGCGCGGCCTCTTGCCGAGCGTTTGGCAAGAAGCAAGCTGGGCTTGGTGGGGTTGCCTGCCGGAGCGGGAGACAAGTATCCGGCCTCGTTGTCCGGAGGCATGGTGAAACGAGCAGCACTGGCGAGAGCCTTGGCGCTTGATGCGAACATCCTGTTTCTTGACGAACCCACCGCAGGACTGGATCCAATCGGGGCTGCATCTTTCGACCAATTGATTCTGACCCTGCGCAATGCACTGGGCCTCACGGTGTTTCTGGTAACCCACGACCTCGATACGCTGTACACCATATGCGACCGTGTCGCGGTCCTGGCGAACCAGAAGGTACTCATCAACGACGGCATCGAGGCAGTCGAGCGCTTCAAGCACCCGTGGATACAGGAATACTTTCACGGCCCCCGTGGCCGTGCGGCCGCACAGGCCACTGGTGCTTCCAGCCAAGAGACGCAGCCATGAAACCCCTCCGCATCTGCATCATTCTTCCGTCGCGCACGCATTGGGCTGGGCGCACGCAATATTTAAACTCTGAGAACGAGGTGGTCTGATCATGGAACCACGTGCCCATCATGTATTCATTGGTCTGTTCGTCGTGCTGCTCGGTGCGATTGGTATTGGCTTCGCGCTTTGGCTCAGCGACACACGTTCCGACCACGATTACCAGTATTACCGGATTATGTTCGATGAGCCAGTGACCGGGCTTACGCCCGGCAGCCAGGTTCAGTACAGCGGAATCACGATTGGCGAAGTCGTTGCACTTTCTCTTTCACCGCGAGACCCAAGGCGGGCGATAGCGCGCGTACGCATCAATGCCACCATCCCGGTCCGGCAGGATACCCGCGCTGAATTGGTCATCACGGGAATTACCGGCAACGCGGTGATCGAGTTGAGCGACGGTGGGCCAAACGTGCCATTGCTGGATCGGAGAGAGGACGAGGAACCGTTGATCCTCGCACCACGTTCGGCGATGGCATCCCTGGTCTCCGGTGAGGGGAACAGCATGACGACACTCAACGGCATCTTGCTGCGCACGCAGGAGTTACTGTCGAAGGAGAATTTGGCTCTTGTGCACCGCAGTCTGGTGAATCTTGAACAGACCACGGGCGCGGTCGCTGACCAGAGGGCCGAGATCGCGACGTTAATCAGCAATCTGACCGAAGCAAGCAGAGAATCGACAGCTGCCGTGCGCCAAGCAAATAGCACTCTTCGCGATGCCAACCTGCTACTAAATAACGATGGTAAGCAAATCATGGTGAACACGCGTGATGCAACGGCATCCCTCGAACGCGCCGCTTTCAGGGTTGAGACGCTACTGCAAAACAATCAGGAATCGCTGAACCAGGGCTTGGCCGCCACAGGTCCTGCCATGCACGAACTCCAGCAGGCGCTGGCCAATCTAAACACCGTGCTGCGCCGACTGGATCGCAATCCGGCGCAATACCTGCTCGGTGGAGAGAACATTGAGGAAACCAAGCCGTGAACACTTCCGCCAGGATGATTCCCGTCGCTGCCGTGACTATGACGCTAGTACTCGGCTTGTCCGCGTGCAGTGTGCTTCCCAAAGCAGCTCCAATGGTCACCTACAAATTGCCCGACTATCACATCGCCCAGGCGGAGAGTACGCCGCGCGCCGTTCCGGGACCCGGGGCGCTGCGCGTCTACGCCCCTGAGAGTAGTCGCGTCCTGGATTCGGAGCGGCTGTTCATTGCGCAGCCCGATGGTCGCTTGTCGGCTTGGCAAGGAGTGCGTTGGGCCGACCCCGCACCGGTGCTGCTGCGTGACCGAATCGTCGAAGCCTTCATGCGCGATGGGCGGTCGACTTCCGTGATTACCGATAGCACCCCAATGAGCGCCGATATGGAGTTGCGCAGTACGCTGCGGGCGTTCCAGCTCGAATACCGCGGCACTGAAGCGATCGCCGCGGTTCGGCTCGATGTGCAACTGGTCGATCCGGCCAAACGGACTGCTATTGCCAGTAGACGCTTCGAAGCAATCCAAGCCACAGGCAGCAAGCGAGAGGCCGATGTGGTGAGCGCGTTCGGTGTCGCCACGGATATATTGGCCGGGCAGATCGTTGAATGGGCAGTTCAGGTCGGGGCAGCGCGTTTGCGAGTTGCACCGGAATTGGCAAGCAACCATGCACCCACAGCGTCGTCGATAAGCACAGACTAGTCGTCTTAACGGAGCACAGAAGCTAGGGCCAAAACGCTGCTCGACACCTTAACTCGGTACGACAGCCTACGGCCCCGATCCAATCCCAGGACCTCTTTGCCGTCCAACCTCCCATGACACACCGCCGCCGCGTACAGTCGCGGCGATCTGCTGCCCCAGTCGTGGCTCGATTATCGGCCGCCAAGGCACCAGACTGAATCCCATGCCGTCATCGAGCAGCGCATAGCGACCGCTGGCGAGCATGACCGAGCGCCGGTAGATGCCGGCTACGCGCTGCCCGTCTGTGACGTGCCGATGCTCCAATCCGCTATCGGCGGCAATGTGCTGGGCGGCCTGCGCCAGCTCCCGATTGCGCAGCGTTTCCAGCAGATTCCGGGAGAGAATCAGCCGCTGCCCGCGCCGCTGGGCCAGCCCCTGTTCTTCGAGGAAGTCGGCGCGCTGCTGCAAGGCTTGCCTAGCATCGCCGCCAAAGCCCAGGTCGCCCAGTCCCTTGCCGCCGCCGATCAACTGCTGATCCAGCCAGGTCGCGCCGATGACGCGGGCCTGCCGTTCAATCGGCAGATGCGATTTCAGTTCGACCGCCACGCCGCCCAGCCGCTGCGCGTCGTACTGGCGGCCACGCTCGGCCAAGTCGTCCGGCACCTTCCATAACCCCTCGGCCACGCGCTCCACGATGCCGGCCCGCCGTAGGGCTTCCAGCCGGCGGATATGGGCCGCCACAGCCTCTTGCGGGTCGCGGCCGGGCTTGGCTCGGCCTTGCTCGATCGCCAGGTGGTGATCGGTGCGGTACAGGCCATTGCTCGCCAGCGTGGCGATGTTCTTGTCGGCCGCCCGCACCTCGGCGGAACCGCGTACCTCCACCACCGCGCCGATGGGATAGTTCGCCAGCTCGTCGCGGGCGTCCAACGCGACGTAGTGGGCTTTGCCGTCCAACCCGTCGATGACCAGATAGCCGCGGTCGTGCAGCTCGTCGGCCAGACCCTTAGCAGCCACGCGACCGACGATAGTGCGGCCGTCGTCGCCCGGCTCGAACACCGCCAGCTCGCGAGGCTTGCCGCTCATGGCCCGCTGCATCGTTCGGATGATGTCGCCACGCTCGCCCAGGGCACGCAAGGTCTTCTCCGCGTCCGCATGGACGGCCCAGGTGCCGGGCTGCACCTCGTCGGCCAGGCCCAGGCGCTGCAAGTGTTGCAGGCGGCCGATCAGCAGCAGGCGCTGGCGTTGCAGCCGGGGTTCGTTGAAGCGTTCGATCTGCACCCGGCCATCCTCGCCGGCCTCGCGCTGCAACGTGCGGTCGAGGCTCGTCCACCGCTCTTGCTCCACCTCGCGCTGCAAGGTCTGCTGGATCTCCAGTTCGGTGCGCGGCCCCAGCCATTCCGTCGCCAGCTCGGCGGCGCGATGGCGGAAGCCGTGGGCGATGTAGTCGCCCGCGATGATGAGGTCTTTGCCGGTATCGTCGCGTCCGCGCACGATCAGGTGCGTGTGCGGGTTGTCGGTGTTCCAGTGATCGACCGCCACCCAATCCAGCCGCGTCCCCAGGTCGGCCTCCATCCGGTTCATCAGGTGCCGGGTGTAGGTGCGCAGGTCGTCCAGCTCCGCACTGTCTTCAGGTGAGACGATGAAGCGGAAATGATGTCGGTCGTCCTGGCAGCGTTCCTTGAAGGCATCGAGGTCGGCTTCGTCGGTCTGCGGCCCGTAGGCACGGCCCGGCTCGCCGTTCCGGCCGGCACCGTCGCGCTCGATGTAGCGCAGGTGCTTGGCGAGCGACTGCGGACTGGCGTTGCGCTGGTTGACCAGCAGCGTCTTGATGGTCACGCGCCGTGACATAGGGGTCAGCTTTGCGCCTGCGAAGCGCGCCGCCGTATGGCCGCGTCCAAGCCGTGAGCCGGGCCGCTGGCCGGCGTGCTGGCCGCTCCCGCCAGCGGTAGGACGGCGCACCGCCGACTTGCCGCCGCTGGCCTTGCCAGCCTGCTTGAGCACCTTGGAAACGAAGCTCTGGCCCTGGCCTTTGCCTCGGTTCTTCGGCGCGCCAGGGCGCACCCAGAAATCATGGTCGCCGCGGTCGGTCATGGCTGTGCTCCCTGCAAGCTCCGGCGTGTCCGAGCGTGCGAAGCACGCGGACATGCCTGCATCGGCGCGTGCCTCGCGCCCCACGCGGCACGGCGGCGAAGCCGCGCCGTGCCGCGCCACCCCCACGTGCAGACTGGCTTTGCGGGCGGCAGAGTGCCGAACCCTTTTGTCTTGCCTTCCGCCTTTGCCCCTCGCTCCCGCTCCGGGCATCGGCGGCCCGGCGGCGCTGCTGCACGAGCAGCCAGCCCGCCGGCGAACACGCCAATGGCCGCAGGCCAGGCGCGTTCGAGGCAAGACGCCTGCACGTTGGGCGGCTGCGCCGAAGGCAGCGCGAAGTGCGGTGCGAATGCACCCGCACTGCACGCGCGACGACACGGCGACGAACAGTAGAACGACATGCCCGATGGCACGATGAGAGGCGCGGCAAAGTGCAGCGAATCGGCGGCCATCATGGACGTGTCTCCAGCCAGATCGGATGCGCAACGCCGATCACGGCGAACGCGCTGACCGGCCCGAAATAGCGGCTGTCGAACGACGCCGGGTTGGTCGCGCTCAACAGGAACAGTTCGCCCGGTTGGAGACGGCGGCAAAGCTGCAAGGATGGCAGCGGCCGGCCCAGCCGGTCGGCAGGCAGGGCGGCGGCCACCGGCACGCCGTCGATGCGAACCTGGCCGGCGACGATGCAAACGTGTTGTGGCGCGACTGCGCCCACACGTTTGAGCAGCGGAACGCGGGTCGGCAGGTAGCCGCGCTGCGCAGCCAGCATGGCGGCCCTGTCGGGCAGCGGCATCAGCACGATGCTGTCCACGGACAGCGGACGTGGCCGCGAGGCGGTGCGCGGGTCGAACGGTTCGATGCGATACCAACCGACCGCCACGCTGTCGGACGGGTTGTAGGCCATTCGCGGCAGGGGCTGCACGAACGCCGCCCAGGCCAGCGCAGCGAGGCCGACGGTGGCGAAGCCTGCCAGCACGAGGCGAGCGCGCAGGCGCGAGCGAGGATGCGGCACGGGGCCGGTCGTGGAAATCGTGGTCATGGCAATGCCCTCCCGGCCAGCCAGGCGGCGTGCCGTTCTGCGGTGTATGTGGGTAGCGCCGAGCGCGCTGCGAGCCGGTTCGCGAGCGTGCGCCAGTACGCGGGCGATGTGTCTGCGGCTGCGATGCCCAGCGCCTCGATGCCGTCGATGCGTTCCAGCACGGCGCGCACGTTGGCATCGCCTTCGGCGTGCAGCAGCAGACGCGCGCCCGGCTGCACGCCGGGGATGCGCTGCACGGCGTCCAGCGGCGTGGCGGTCTGCATCACCATGAGCTGCCAGCGGATCGTGCCGTAGTCGTTGGCCTGCCAACGGATGCGGCACAGAACCGCGTTCGGCAGGAACACGGCGCAGCGCCGCCAGCGGTCGAGCTGGAGCGTGCGCGCCGGTTCGCCGAAGCGCAGGTAGAGCTTGAAGCGCGGTTCGATGTAGGCCAGCGCCACGCGCGTCAGCGGCACGTTGCCGGCCTGGCCGGCGAGTGTCGAAGGCGCCGGCGGCGGCGCAGCCGTGGGCGCACTTGCTTTGGGGGTGTGGGCGGTCGAAGCGGATGCGTTCACGGCGTGCCCTCCGGGGGAAACTCCCGCTCCAGCAGGTCGCGCAGCAGTTCGGCTACGGTCACGCCTCGCGTGAAGGCCGACACCTTGATGCGCGCCCGCATGGCGGGCGTGATGTCGAGCGTCAGTCGAGCGGTGTAGAGGTCGCCTTTCTGCACGGCATCTGCGTCGCCCTGGCGAATCCACGCTTCGGCGTGCGGATTCGCTGGGGGACGCGCACCGATGCCGACGCGCTTGCTGCGTGGTGGTGGCTTCCCAGTCATGTCGGCCACCGCAGCAGTTCGTCGGTGAGCGCGGCGATCTCGCGGGCAGCGGCGCTGTCGGGCGCGGTTTCGCGGGCGAGCCGGCCAGCGGCTACGCTGTCGGCAAAGACGATGCGCTGGTGGATCTCCGAGCGCAGCGCGGGCAGCGGCTGTTCGGCCAGCGATTGCCGTGCCTCCCTGCCGATGATGGTGGTGCTGACGCGCCGGTTGATGACGAAGGCCGCGCGCAGCGCTGGCCGGAACACCTGTGCTTCGCGGATCAGTGCGACCATCTCGGCAGAAGCCCATACGTCGTAGGGGCTGGGCTGCACGGGGATCAGCACGCGCTCGGCCGCCAGCAGCGCGGAACGCGCGAGGGCGGCGATGCGCGGCGGGCCGTCGATGATGATGTGATCGGCCCGCCTGGCGAGTTCTGGCGCTTCCTGATGCAGCGTTTCGCGGGCAAGGCCCACGGCGCTGAACAGACGGGGCAGGCCCTGCTGGCTACGCCGCTGCGTCCAGTCGAGCGATGACCCCTGCGGGTCGGCATCCAGCAGGATGACATGCAGGCCGCGCATCGCCAGTTCGCCGGCGATGTGCGTGGCGAGCGTGGTCTTGCCGACGCCGCCTTTCTGGTTGAGAAACGCGAAGATCATGGCGCGGCCCTCCGAGCTGGAAAGCCGGCCTGGCCGTGCCGTTTCGTGGTTGTCCACCGAAACGGCGCGCTTCTACTAAAAGTTATGTATTTCTTGTTAGGTAAGTTAGAGGGAACGCAAACCCGCGCCGTTGTTGGCTTTCCGGCGTTTTCGTACTCCTGATAGCACGAGGGTCGTACTCCTGATAGCACGATACCCGGTACTCCTGATAGCACGAGGCCGTCCACAGGTTCTCCCGCAGTTATCCCCGTGCCGCGTGCGGCACGGGCCGGAAGGTCAGCAGCTCGGTGTTGTCGTCCGGCATCCGCTCGATGCCGAGGACGTAGCCGGGCAACGACTGCCGCGCCACCAGGGCGCGCACGTCGTAGGCGAAGTCCGAGAAGCGGGCCGCGCTGCCGGATTTGCGGTACAGGTGTCGGAAGTCGAATTGCCAGCCGTGCTCCTGCCGCCCGCCATGCTTGCGCACCAGGCGGTACAGCCAGCGTTCGATACCGCCCTTCAAGCGGAAATAGGCCGGGTCGATGGTCAGCACCAGGGCGGCGTCGAGCACGCCGGCATAGAACCAGTCCGGCAAGATCAGCTCGATGCCCAGCGGGGTGCCGCTGGCGTCGGCGAGTTCCTTCCACTCGTTGATCCACGAGAAGCGATGCAAGCGCCTTCCCGTGGTTTCGCGGATGGACGTGGCCACCGTGGTCGATTGCAGCCGGTCGAGGGCGGCCTTCAGGCGCTGGTAGTCGTTGAGGGACGTGCCGCGCCCGATGAAGCGCAAAATCTCGTAAGGCGTGGCGCGTATCCAGCGCGACGGGCGCAGGCCCGCGTCGCGCGCCTCCACGATCTGCGAGGCGGCCCATATCAGCACGTCGGCATCCCATATCGTTGCGATGCCGTGCTCCTGCGTGCCTTCCACGCGAATGGTGACGTTCCCGCTGCGGAAGTCGATCGGCGCCGTGCGCCGCGACTTGGCAAGCGAGAAGAACGGAAAGGCCATCAAGTCCTGGGAATCGCGTGGCGCCATGTCGCCCGGCAGCGCGCGGAACAGATCGAGCTGTTCGCGCTGCGGCAAGGCTTGCCCTGGCGGGCTGGACATGGCGAAGGCCACCCACGCGCCGACGATCAGCGGCCATCACGGTAGTCGCCCGCGTGGCGCTCGGCGTATTCGGGATCGGACGTGGCCTCGTAGCTGCGCTGGTCGGCCCAGGCATCGAGGTCGGACACCGCGTACATGACGCGGCGGCCGAACTTGCGGAACTTGGGGCCGCCGCCGATCACCCGCTGCTTCTCCAGCGTGCGCGGCGACAGCCGCAGGTAGTCGGCGGCTTCGTCGTTTGTCAGGTAGCGTTGAGGCTGCGAGGTCGCAGTGACGGCAGCGGCGGCAGGCCGCGAGGGAGCAGGTCGCATGGGATGTACCTCCATCAAGCCCGGCCACACCACGCGGCCGGATAGAGGCACTCTCAAGAAAGCAAGGCTTCTTGCTAAGGGACGATTCGCACGGGTCGAGAAACGTCCCCCCTAATGCGACGGGAACATTGGAAGCTGCGCTAGTCGGCGGTAGCCGCCGTGCATCAGCTCATCGCCGCGGCGTACCAGCCGCCGTACGCGGGCACGCAATGCACTGTCTTTGTGCCAGTCGGCCGCGACGGCATCCGCGCCGAACAGACCTTCGCCCACCTCGCGCAAGGAGGCTCCCGCGAGGGTCGCGTCGAGCGCTTGCAAGGTATGCAGTTCCAGCAGCGCGGCGGGCGTGGGGCGGGAGCGGGCTGTTGCCACAGGCGTGGCCACGGTTGCGGCAGATAGCGCATCCAGCTTCGCAGCGAGCGTGCGGTAGCGCGCACAGGGCGTGGCGCAGGCGCGTGTGGCGTAGAGATAGGCCGAACCATCTTCCAGGTCGGGTGCGAGTGCCAGCCGAACGCAGCAGCCTGGCCAATGCGATACGAGCACCAGGCGCTTGCCGTCGTGGGTCAGTTGCTTGCGCCCAGGAATGCGCCAGAACTCGAAGGTATGCGCATCGGGTGGTGGGTCGGCGTCGGGGTATAGCTGCACCACGGCATCGTGATCGGGGAACCAAGCAGGATGTGCGTCGCGCGCATCCAGGCCGGGATCTTCCAGCAGGCGCAGGCCCCAGGCCTGCGCCGCATCAGGCTTGCGACGCCGGCGTAGCCAGTCGCGCCGGTAGCTTGGATTCCTGCGCAAATACTCCCAAGCCAGCGCTGGGCCATCGAGGTGCAGCGTGTAGAGATACGCGGCCGTGGGATACCAGTGTTGGCTGCTGCGGTCAGTCATGGCGAAACCTCCCTGTTTCTGGGAACGTCGCCACAATTCCGCTGTGCGGGAGCTATCGAATCGCCATCAAGTGGTCATCAAACTCGGGTTACGCTTTAACTGCTGGTGTCAAGACAGATTCGCTCCAGTGCATTGCCGAAATCGTCTAAATGCGACGACTGCACCGCCCGGAAATGGGGTGCAGCATTGAACACCGTGCCGAATCTCGCGCCTGGCATCATGACTGTTTTGGTCAGGAGCGCACCACCCTGGTGCAAGCATGCGGATCAAGACTTGCCAGGTCTTGGCTAAGACCGAAATAGTCACAATGCGATACTTTTTGCCTGGTCGCGCTGGAATGCGTCAATCGGTGATCGAACCGTTTTCCTGAGCCAGTCGAACGTATTCCGACAGCGGCCGCGTCGGCTGGAAATACCGATCTCGTATCACGGGCTGCTTGAGCGGCCCGACGATGGACGCCAGATCGGACAGCTTCACCGTCGCCAGGGCAGGCATCCCGATCCCGAGGTCGATCAGGCCGTAGGCCGTATCGCCATCGGTCGGATCGAGCGCGGCCAATAGCCAGGTCGCATGTGCGTCCGGTGTGAACAGGCGCACCACGGGCAGCGGGTCACATTCCTGGCCTGCGGCGCGGGTGAGGCCGTGGGCCAGTAGGTGCACCCGGTCTTCCTCGGTGACAAGCGTGGTCAAGGCCGCGCCCCTTCCACGAACACACGCAATCGCCGAGGCGCATCTGTGCCTGCGGACGGATGCACGTATGCGCAAGCGCACGAAGCCGCAAAAGCGGAGAGGCACGAAGGCGTATTGGTGGAAGTCAGGAAAGACACGGATGCGGTTCCCTGGGTCTGAGGAAATCCGCAGATGCGGATCTCCGTAAAAGCACGGAAAAGGAAAACATCACCACCAAATGAACACTATAGATTGTAGTCCTATAGGGCGCAATGGGCTGTCATCTTGGTTTTTTGGGGAAACCATAGGTGGCAGCGAAGAACTCATTGGCAGCGGCGATTCGGACGGTAAGGAAGGCGCGTGGTTTGAGCCAGGAAGCGTTCTCCAACGTGTCCAGTCGCACCTACATGAGCACGCTGGAGCGCGACCTGAAAAGCCCAACCATCCAGAAGCTGGCCGATCTGTGCGAGGTCATGGAAGTGCATCCGCTCACGCTGCTCACATTGGCTTATGCCGGTGACAGCACCCGCGAAGCTGATGAATTGCTGGCACAGGTGCGCCAGGAACTCAGGGCGATATTGGAAGAGCCCGACACGCCTTAGCGCGTTGGCGTGTGGTACTGAATTGCAGCAAGCGGAGCGCGCAGCGCCGCAGGCGCGAAGGCGTGAGGGATTGAAGCCGGATGGCCGTGACGGCTTGCCGGCACGGGGCGAAGCCCGAAAGCCCGGCGGCGCTTACAGCGCCGACACGCCACACACCGCTCGTTGACACGGATTGCGAGCCACAAGGCACGCATGCAGGCCCGCCGTGACGGGCGTATCCAGCACGCGGCAGCAGCAGAAATCCTGCGCGTGCGGTGCTGCGATCAGCAGCATCGCGCCCCGCCGCAGTGGGCGGGACGCGGTAAGCGGCTGTCAGGCCGCCTTCGGCTTGTTGCGCGACCAGATCAGGTCGTGCGTGCCGTCCTCGTTCTCGATCAGGCGGGCATAGACCGTCGCCGGGAACGAAGGGTCGTCGATGGATACGGACAGGTATTCCCGCCCGGCCTCGCTGGTCTTCTTCCACGCTGCGCCGACTTCGTGGCCAGCCGCTTGCAGGTGGAAGTCGGGGGCGTTCTCGGTGTCGCCCTTGTCGTTGGGAACCAGCTTGACCTTGACGTTGAGCGTCAGGGTGCGAAGCGTGCCGGTGAAGCCGTCTTTCTCTGCGGTGAAGGTGCCGATGTTAGCCATGATGTTTCTCCTTTCGGGTTGAACAAGGTCGCGCCAGTGCGTCCTTGTTGTGATCCGGCCGGCGGGGGATGGGCTGGTCGCACCGCACAGCGGTCGCAACAACGTGGAGAACCTGGAAGCGAAAAGAATTTGTCCCGCGAGGAATGCGCGCAGCGCAGGGGAAATTGTTTTCGCTGCAAGGTTGCGGCCATCAAGCACAAGGCGCAGCCGCGCCACCGCCAGGATTCACAACAAGACAAGGACGCACAGGCCGCCCGCTCCCGAATGGAGACGTGGCCAACTCGGCATCCCCGCGTGACGGCTGCACCGGCTTGCGCCCTGACGCGGGCCAGGTCAATGCCCCGACGACAAGGCCAGAGCGCCCCTGCCGCAGCTCACGGCCACATACTGAGGCGTGGTGTGGAAGCTCCATAGAAGCGAGGCTGGGCGGCGTGTCGGTGAACCGTCTTTCGTGACGTACAGACAACGAACCGCCAGCGTCGGGGACGGCACGCTTTCGTGCAACCTGCCGCAGCAAGCCGGGGCGTAGCCACACCAGCCCCGCCCATTGCGGCGGGGCTCGGTCGAATCGTTGGCGGCGCGATGCGCCGCCACACTTGCTGGCTTCGTGGATTTCGCGCACGAGCGCCCTTGTGCGTGGCCCCATCGCCGCCTGTCCGAAGGCGGCGATGGGGCGTTTTGGCTTTGAGCAGTGAAACCGGGCGCGGCCACCGCCGCGCCCGGAGTTTTCGACCACCGGCCCCAAGGCGGCACGGCTTGGGGCCGGTGCGGCTCGTTATTCCTTGGTTTCGATGATCCACCACACGGCGCGCGGCAAGGCGCGGCCCGTGAGGGGATGCAGATCGGTCAGGTCGGCGCGGGCCGTCCAGCCACGCGGCGGACGGTAGCCGCGCACGTCGCCGTCGCCGTGCCAGCGGCGGGCGCGCACCGTGCCGGAGGCATAGGTCGCAGCTATGCGGGGGCGGTTTGCGGGTTGGTGGGTCATGGCAGGCATCCTCAACATGAAGCGCCCCGGCCGGAACCGGGGCGCTATCTACGGTGCGAAGTCACGCGGCCAAAGCCTCGGCCTGCGGCTGGTCATCCGCCACGGCGGCCACTTCTTCCTGTGCTTCGGCTTCGCCATCCGCCGGCGCGTCCTGCCCGGTCTGCTGCGGGCCTTCGGAGCGGAAGATGGCGGGCATCCAGCCGGTGCCAGCGGCCAGCCGTTCGGCTTCGCTGGCAATGTCGCCCTTCTTCAACTTCGCCAGTCGGGTGACGTGCGAGGGCGCGAACCCGCCAACGGCTTCCAGAATCGCGGCCTTCGGCACATGCCGGAAGTAACCCTCATTGGTGGGCTGCCACCACGCGGCCATATCCAGCCCCACGGCCTGCGCCAGTTCCGCGCCGGGCTGGTGCGGCGTGGCGCGAGGCGTCACCACGTCCACCGTGGAAGCTAAGCACACGGCCAACAGCCGCACCAGTTCATCCTGTGATTTCGCCAGCAGCGCGGCGAACAGTTCGGCGCTGTCCTCCGGCAAGGTTTCGCCTGCCACCTGTTGCAGTTCGCGCAGCGCCACGGCGGCGGGTGATTCCGGCCAGTCCGGGGCCATGCCTTCCAGCCGGTCTTGCACCGTGAGGCGCACACCCAGCGGCAGGTCGTGCCCGTAGTGCCTTTCCTGCAAGACGGTCTGCACCATGCCATGCACCACGGCGGCCAGCGCTGCTTGCGGATGCCGTGCAACTTCGATTTGCAGCGCAGCGGTACGGTGCGCGCTCAACCGCTGCGCCAGTCGGTCAGACATGGCGGCGGTCTTGGGCTGCTCGTCGTCCTCGCCTGCGTCCTCGTTCGCGGCTTCGCCTTCGCTGCCGAAACCCTGCCGCAGCCGCTCCAGCGTGCGCAGTGCCTTGGCCTCCGCTTCGCGCAGCAGCCCGCGATGAATCGCGGCCTGCCCGTCGCGGTCGATGGTGACAATGGCACCGGCTGCGGCCTTCACGTTGGCCGCATAGTCCAGCAAGCCATCTTCCAGCGCCTGCAACTGCTCGCCCAGGCGTTCGCCTTCTTCCTGCAAGGCATCGGCCTTTTCCTCGTCCTCGTCGTCCAGCGCGGCATCCACCGCCTCGGCCAGTTCGTGCAGCTTGGTTTGCAGCTTCTCGATGCGCTGCGCGTCGCGCTTGTTCGGACTGCGGCGTTCCCTTGGCGCACGCTGGAAGGCTTGCAGATCGGCATGGGTCATGCCCGGCGTGGCATCCACCCACGCCCAGCCCTCGGCCTGCACCTTGGCGGCGATACCTGCCAGCTTGTCCTGCGCCAGCCGTTCCAGCAGTGCGGCATCGGTCAGATACACGCCTTTGTCGCCCTCCGCGAACAGGTCGCGGCGGATGCCACCGCCTTCCTGCTCGTAGCCGTCCAGCCCGACAAAGCGCACCAGCGGATGCCGGTAGGCGTCGATTTCGCGTTCGGTCAGGCGGTCGCGCAGGTTGTGCGGGCCGCGCTGCCATGTGGGCGCATCGTAGAACGCGGCTTCCTGCGCAGCATGGTCGTCGGTGATGGCGAGGGCCATCAACTGGTCAAGGCTCACGGCCTCGGCCCGGTAGTCGGCCAGCAGGCGCGGCGACACGTTGGCGAGTTTCAGACGGCGCTGCACCACCAGCGGCGTGACGCTGAAATCCGCTGCAATGTCCTCGATGCTGCGGCCTTCGGCCACGAGCGCGGCGAACGCCTCGAACTGGTCGGCGGGGTGCATGGCTTCGCGCTGCACGTTCTCGGTGAGGCTGGCCGTGCGGGCGGTGCCATCGGCCACCAGCAGGCAAGGCACCTCCCATTCCTTGCTAATGCGGTGCTTTTTCGCCAGCAGCTTCAACGCTGCGAGGCGACGGTCACCGGCCACGACCTCGTAATGCTCGCCATCGGCGGCGGCAATCACGATGAGGTTTTGCAGCAGGCCGACACGCTGGATGCTGGCGGCGAGTTCGGGAATGGACATGCGCGGGGTCTTGCGCACGTTGCGGCCAGTGGGACGCGACACCAGCCGCGACAGCGGAACCAGAATCAGGTTCTTGGTCGGATCAGCGGCTTCCAGCGGGATAGCGGCGGCGGTGTTGATGGCGCGGGCTTCGGTTTGGGTAACGGCGTTCATGGTGATAACTCCTATCGGTTCAGGGATGCAGCAGCGAAGAAAGCGACAAGGGCTGCTGCCTGCCCCTGCCGCGTGGGGATTCAGGCTTTCAACTGGCGCATGCCATCGGCCAGCAGCCAGAGGGCGCGATTTAGTCGGATGTTTTGGTCGATGCCCTGCACCGGGCGGGTTTGCTGTCGGCGCCCGTTGGCGCTGCGGCCACGCAGCCCGCCTTGGGTCAGGTTTTCTTGGGTGCGGTTGAACACGCTCCACAGGTCGGGGCGGCGGTCGTCGAAGCGGCGCGGCATCAGGATTTGCGATTCCGTGATGGGCGCGGGCTTGTCGGGGTCGTCGTACTTGAGGGCGAGCGCGGCGCGGGCGAACACTTCGGATTCGCCATCGTCCAAGGTGATGCCGCGCATGGCATCGCGCGATTCCTTCACCCGATCGAAACCGCTCAAGACTTCGTAAGCCCCCTCAATGACCAGACCGGCCACGTCGCCTTTATGGGGCACTCGCACATCGGCCACGGTGTTGCCGCAGACAAGGCCATTGCTGCACACGAACCGGAACATTCCGGCCAGCATCTGATAGCTGCTGGTGCCGTCGTGCGAGTTCAGCAGCACGATTTCGTTGGCCTCCGCGCCGTTGATCTGGCTGGCATGGCGCAAGCGAATCATGTGTTTGGTGTGCTCGCGCTTGCCTTCGTCGCGCACGCGGGTTTGCGTCACCATGAAAGGCTGGAAGCCTTCTTTGCGAAGCTCGGTCAGCACGGCGGCGGTGGGGATATAGGCGTACCGCTGCGAACGGCTCTCGTGCGGGGCATCCGCGAAGATGGACGGGGCCACGCGGTGAATCTGGTCGTCGGACAGCGGGTAATCGCTGCGCAGCGAGGGGGAGCGGAAAGCGAAACGGGATGCGAGTTGCATGGTCTTTCTCCTGACAAAAGAGGTTTGCTGTTCACACCGCACACCGGATTTCTAGATTCGGAGCCCAGCCTTTCGGCTGTTTGGTGCGGTCGGCACGAGGAACCCGGTTGGCCCTGTTGCCACCGTCTTTCCTGAGTTCATCGCCCGCGCCCAAAGGAGCGCGCGGACGGGGGCCGTCAAGGAGCCAAGCGCAGGGTTGGTGCGGCCCGCAGGCGCAGCCGAGGACACGGCCCTGCGCGCCTTGACGGCACACGGTCGCGGGCTACGGTCGCGGGTAAGGTGATGAAGTCAGGGGAGACGGCTGGACAAGGCAACGGCCATCCCTTTGTGCTGACCGCACGCAAGCGAAGCGCGCAGGCCCGAAGCTGGAAGCCGGGCCGTAGGCGTCAGCGATGCGGAAGGCTGGCGAAGCCAGTCCCGCCAGGGATGAGCGACTAGCGAACCTGGAGCAGCGCGATCCGCGAAGCGGAGACGCAAGAGGACTCTTCGTTTACCATTTGTTTCGCAAGCAAATGATGGGAAAGCAAGAACACGGAGATATAGAGATGATTGTCTGCATCAACCGCCTCAAACAGTTCGGAATCTTCAGCGACTTCAATGGAACGAAGATCCAAAAGTTCGGCCGGTACAACCTGGTCTATGGTTGGAATGGAACAGGCAAGTCAACGTTATCGAATCTATTCTCTTGCTTTGAGCTTCGCTCGATGGTTCCCCGCTTCAGCACGGGCCAATTTTCAGTAGTTCTGGAGGATGGCTCAACGATCACGGAATCCACACTCCACTCATCCCAATTGAATATTCATGTTTTCAATCAACGCTTCGTGCATGAGAACATTGATTGGGACAAATCCGTAAAGAGCATCCTTCTTATTGCGAAAGAGAAGATTGATGACTTGCAGAAGCTGGAGAAGCTGAAGAGCGAGCTTCAGTCGAAAAAGAAGGCTCACGACGACAAGCAAAGCGATATCAAGAAGCAGCGTGAGGCATTAGAGAAGTTCCTGACCAATGCTGCCAAGAAAATGAAGCTTGGACTTCAGGCGATTGATACGAGCGACAGTTATTACTTGAATTACGACCGCCGCAAGCTCTTCAACTTCATACAGAATAACGGCGAGACAATTATCAAGGCGGAGTCGGTTCTTCCAGATGAGAGGGTTATCGACCTTACGAATGCCGCCAAGCCAGATCAGCTTCCAAGCATTGCTTTCGCCTCAACGGCCATTGAGCCGGACTACTTTAAGAAAGCGGCGGGCCGCATCAGAGATTTGATTGGGACTACGGCGGTCAATCAAGCAATCCAGCGGCTGACCGATAACCCGGAAATCCGCGAATGGGTTCAAGCAGGCTTGGAAATCCATAAAAACCACGACTCGCAATCCTGCGAGTTCTGCGGCTCTCCGTTCGCCCAGCTTCGTGCCGAGGCGCTTGCTGCCCACTTCAGCAAGGAGTTCACGGAGTTTCAGAGCCGACTTCAGAACGCGGCGACATGGATTGAATCTCAAGGCGCTCCAGCTAATCAGTTTCCCGCATCGACCGAGTTTTATAAAGAACTATCGGCCGAGGCAGAGAAGCTTCAAAAGGACTACGCAACTGCTGCTGAAAAGATCGACCAGCAAATCGACGCCTGGCGGGAAGCCCTGAAGGCCAAGATCACAGACCCTGGGAAGACAGACATTCAGATCTCGGATGTGGTTGAAGACGATGTCACCAATTTCAATGACATCCTGAAATCGATTGTTGCTCTCGTTGGAAAGCACAACAATAAGACTTCAAATTTCAAATCTGAGACCTCAAAAAGCAAGGTGGCACTGGAGCTTCACTTTGCTGCGGCTGAGGTGCAAGAGTTTGACTATGCTGGAAGTGAGAAGAAGTGCAATGACCTTGAGTCAGAAGCAAAGAACGACCATAAGGAAATTGAAAAAATTAGTCTAGAGGTCGGAGCCATAGAAGCGGCGCTCTCGAATGAAACGGTCGGGGCAAAGGAGTTCAATGACATCCTGCATCGCTTCATTGGCCGCTCTGAGCTTTGCCTGAACTTCAATCAGAAGAAGAAAGGCTATGAGATCATCAGAAACGGGGTTGGTGAGCACGATGGGAATTTGAGCGAAGGTGAGAAAACTGCGATTGCATTTGTCTATTTCATCACGAAGCTCAAAGAAAATGGAAATAACATCAAGGATACGATCGTCGTCGTTGACGATCCGGTCTCAAGCTTTGATTCTAATCACTTGTTTCACGCCTACTCGTTTTTGAGAACGCAATGCACTGAAGCCAAGCAACTTTTTGTGCTGACTCACAACTTCACTTACTTTAAGCTAGTGAGAGACTGGTTCACTGGCACCAATAGGAATCGAGTCAAAAAAGGCAACGCCGAGAATTGCTTCTTTTATCGCCTGGATGCGCCACCTGGCTCCCCTCGTCACTCCCTACTTGTGGATGCCGACGACTCACTCAAGAACTACGGTTCCGAGTACCACTATATCTTCAAGAAGCTCTACGAATATAGGGCGCACACAACACTCAATCGAGATGAGGCGTTCTTGACCGCCAACCTCGCCCGAAAGCTTGTTGAATCGTTTTTCACCTTCAAATATCCAAGGCGTCGAAGCGACATTAGTCAATTGATGGAGGCTGGCCTAAAAGATTGCACCATCACGACACCAGAGCTTAAAGAAAAAATCTACCGCTTTATCAATAAGTATTCACATAGCGACGTTATTGAGATAACAGAGGAATCCGCAGAAAACTTGGCAGGCGAAAGCCACAGCGTCATCGGGAACATCTTCCAGTGGCTGGAAGAGGTGGACAAGAAACATTACGACGAGATGATTCAGGTTGCGACGGCCTGAGCATCAGGCCGCGAGGGCCATAGCTATGCCACCAGGCGCAGCAAAAAGGGGCCGAAGCCCCTTGGGCTAGATCAGCCCATGCTCGGCGAACGATGCCGTTTCGTTGCCCGCAACGATGATGTGATCGAGCACGCGCACGTCCACCAGACCCAACGCTTCCTTGAGCCGCTGGGTCAGCGCCCGGTCAGCCGCGCTCGGCTCGGGGTTTCCGCTCGGATGGTTGTGCGAAACGACGACCGCCGCCGCATTGAGCCGCAGCGCCTCCTTGACCACTTCGCGCGGATACACCGACGCACCGTCAATAGTGCCGTGGAACATCTCCCTGTATTCGATCAGACGATGGCGCGTATCCATGAACAGCACTACGAACACCTCATGCTCGAAGCTGGCCAACTTTGTACGCAAGTATTCCTTGACCGCCGCCGGCGAAGTGAACTCTGCTCCGCGCCGCATTTTCCGGTCAATGACCTGGCGCGCAGCTTCCAGAATGTCGTCGGCCGATGCCGGTAGATAGCGCCCGTGCGCGTCGCGCACCAGCAGACAGGAATCGAACGAGGGAAAGGACAGTTGCGACATGATCGTGCTCCGGTTGCTCGGGCGGAATTGCCCGGAACCGGCGGCAGCACGGCGCAGCGCAAGCAGTCAGGGGTCGCAGACGGCCGCCAGGACGCAAGCGCGCATGGCGCGCGCCGCCCTTGACGGCGAGAACGCCGTGATACGGTGAAGGGAACAGCAAGACCGCCCACACCCGCCCACTGCACAGAGTCGATTTTTGGCAAGCGGAGCGCGCAGGCCCGGATCAACGAGCCGGGACGGAGGCGTCAGTGATGGAAGCCCGACAGGGGCGAGACTCGCGCAGCGAAGCTCGATGCGCAGCACGACAGCGCGACGGCGGCACGCCGGGACGCCCGACTGCTTGGGACAGGACTACTCGTTGTCCGTCTTGCGCTGCTCGATTTGCAACTGCGCCCGTTGCGTTGCCTGTTGCAGCCGCTCCACCAGCACGCCCCTCGGCGGCAAGGCGGTCAGATACTCGGCAACGTGGATGCCGGACTTGTCCAGCTCCAGCAATTCGATCTGCTCGCGCTTCTTGCCGGTGCAAAGGATGATCCCGAGCGGCGAGGCTTCCTCCGGCTCCCGTTCGTGCTTGTCTAGCCACCGAAGGTAAAGCTCCATCTGCCCTTTGTAGGCCGCCTTGAAGTCACCTACCTTCAACTCCACCGCAACCAGCCGCCGCAGCTTGCGGTTGTAGAACAGAAGGTCAAGGTGGAAATCCTCGTCGTCGATCGGAATGCGCTTCTGCCGGGCGACGAATGAGAAGCCCGCGCCCAGCTCCAGCAGGAAGGACTCCATTTCACGGATGATCGCCGCTTCCAAGTCGCCTTCCTGCCAAGTGTCCCGCAGGCCCAGGAAGTCGAGGATGTACGGGTCGCGCATGACCAGGGCCGGCGACATGCGCTGCGCATCGCGCAGGGTCGCCAACTCCTGCGCTATGGTTTCTTCCGGCTTTTGGGAAAGCGCCGTGCGCTCGTACAGCATCGAGTCGATACGCTCGCGCAGCGTCCGCACGCTCCAGCGTTGGGTGCTGGCCATCTGTGCGTAGTAGTCCCGCTGGAGCGGGTCTTTCAGCGGCATCAGGGCGATGAAGTGCGTCCAGCTCAATTCTCGTATCAGTGATACGAGAATTCGCTCGTCGGGGAAGGTGGCGGCGAACTGCACCATGCGGCGCAAGTTCTGCTCTGCAAAGCTGCTGCCGTACTCCTCCACCAACTGCGCAGCCAAGGTGGGCAGAACTTCCTTGCCGTAGGCGCCCCGGCGCCTGTCCAAGACCTGCGTGTGGATGCGTTGGCCGATGCGCCAGTAGAGCATCGTAAGCTCGCTATTCACCGTCGAGGCGGCGCGCAAGCGCGCCGCCTCGATCAGTGCCCGAATGTCGCCCAGCAGCGCCGCGGGCGCTGCGAGCGATGCTGCTGATGGCCGGCGCCCGTTCATGCCACCGCCTCCGCAAGCTGCCGCGCGCCCGTGATGGCTTGGCGGCGGCTGGCCACCAGCTCGGCCGCCTCGCGCACCGGCTTGTCCTCGGTGTGGACGTAGTGCATGAACATCGCCACGGTCTTGTGGCCCGTCAGCTTCATTCCCACTTTGGTCGGCACACCGGAATTGGCAATGTCGGTGGTCGAGCGATGACGGATGCCGTGCGTGCCTACGTGCGGCACGCTGGCGGCCTTGAGCGTCCGGCACCAGCCGCCATAGTGCTCGCCAAAGGTCAGGTGCTTGGCCGGGTCGTTCGGCGACGGCAGGACGTAAGGGCAGCCTTCCAGACGCGGCGCCGTCGAAAGCAGCCGATAGGCTTCCTCGCTCATGGGCTTGGAAATGCCGCCAACCTTGCTGTCGGGCCACACCACGCGCCGGTTCTCGAAGTCCAGCCAGCTCCATTCGAGCGGGCAGATTTCGGAGCGCCGCGCCGCAAACTCGAATTGCAGCCGGATCGCCAACGGGATGACGTAGTTCTCCAGCCCCTCCGCCTCCAGTTTCTCCAACTGGCGGAAGATCCGCACCATTTCCTCGTCCACGATGAGCCGGGTTTCCTTGCCCGGCGGGTACATCGGGACGTGGCGGCACGGATTCGTGCCGTCCGGGCGGAAGCCCCAGACTTCGGCCAAGTTGAACATCTTGCGCAGCACGCCGAAGGTCTTGTTGGCCTCGGTCGGCTTGTAGGCCAGCTTTTCCATGAGCCCCGCAATGTCGGGCCGCTTCACGTCATGCACCTTCTTGCGGCCCAGCAGCGGGATGATGTTGCGGTCGATGACGCCCTGGTAGCCGTCCTGCGTGCTGACCTTGTTGCGCTTCTTGGAGTAGTCCTCCATGAACTTTTTGCACAACTCGGCCATCGTGGGCGCCTTGCGCGCCTCGGCCTTGGCACCGCCGGGATCACCACCCCGGCGAACCTCGGCCAGCCAGTCCTGCGCTTTGACCCGCGCCTGTTCGACGGTTAGCTCCCCGTAGAGTCCCAGCGAGGGCTTGCGGGGCTGGCCAGAGTTCGTGCGGTACTGGAGCATGAACACCCGGCGTCCCGTCGAGGTAATCTTGCAAAGGAAGCCGGGCACGACGGTATCCCGTAGTTCGATGTCCTTCGCCTGGGGTTGCGCCGACTCTACGGCGGTCTTGGTGAGCTTGATCTTTGCCATGATGACTCCTTGGAACGACCCGGATTCCAGGAGCCAGATAGGAGCGGCGCGAGGGAGAACCGGGTCAAGTTTCAGAAAGCACCGGCATATGATGGAAGCGCGTAAGCTATTGATAAACCTGCTGTATCGGGCTACGTCGCAGTCCAGCGAACTACCGGGCTGGAGTCATCGTGAAACAAAAAAACCCGACACTGTCGGGTTTTTTTATGCCTGGCGTTCAGCGAGGCGGTTCAGGTGCAGGGCCGACGAGCTCCTTGAGCCCCTCCCCGGCCAACGACTCGGTGGGCGTGAATACCATCACCTCCAGCACATCGGAATGAAACTCCCGGCGATAAAGAATCAACACCACGCAGACACTGGTGACCATGAACAACCACGGGCTGATGAACCAAGTCAGCATGGCCATTCCGAAGTAATACGAACGCAGGCCGAAGTTGAACTGGTTGGCCGCCAGCGATAATACCCGTGCCGCTCTTGATGCAAATGCCTTACGCTCCAACTCACTGACTTGTCGCTCCCCGATCATGGGCGCGGAGCCCACCAGGACAGCTGCGAAGTTGTACTGGCGCATGCACCAACTGAAAGTGAAGAAGGCATAGACGAACACCATCGCCAGGCCCAACAGCTTGATTTCCGACATGCCCTGGGACGCCTGCTGCACCAACGGGAGGTCAGCCAGCAGCGACAACGCGCGGTCCGATGCCCCAAGGACGGTGAGGATACCCGCAAGAATGATCAGCGTACTGGAGGCGAAGAACGAGGCATTGCGTTCCAGATTACCGATCACGCTGGCATCGGCGATGCGGTTGTCGCGCAACAGCATGCGGCGCATCCAGTCTTCCCGGTACAAGTGCAGCACGCTGGCCAGGCAGGCGGTGTCGCGCCCTTTCCAGATCGCATAGCGGGTATAGCCACCCCAGCAGAGGGCGAACCAGCCGGCGGCCACCCAGTGGCTCAGATTACTTTGAATGAAGCTCATGCGGGCTCCTGATCGTCCACGTCCTGAAAATGTTGAAGACCGCTTTTCGACGCACGATGACGCGAAAAGACACGCCATGGAAACAAAACGAAGCAACAAAAAACCCCGCATCCGAGAGGACGCGGGGTTTGAGTTTCGACCATCGGCTGGCGCCCTTTGGCTTGTGGCCGCCGCCAGCACCCTGGTTTCAACGTATCAGGCCAGCGCCTCGCGAGGCTTGCCCAGCATGCGATCGCATACCACGGACAGACCCAGGGTGATGACCGAAGGCACCAACCAGGCCAGGCCCTGCTCGCTCAGCGGCAGATGGGCCATGGCGTCCGGCAGCATGTGCGCCAGGTTGCTGCCCTTGATGGCATCGACCATGCCGAACAGCAGCGACACCAGCATCACCGGTGCCAGGATGCGCACGGGCGAGTTCCACAGATCTTTGACGAAGCTCAGGCCCACGACCACGATGCAAGGCGGGTAGATGGCAGTCAGCACCGGGATCGAGAACAGGATCAGCTTGGTCAGGCCGAGGTTGGAGATCAGCAGCGAGAAGCCAGCCAGGATCACCACCAGTGCACGGTAGGACAGCGGCAGGATCTGGCTGAAGTACTCGGCACAGGCGCAGGTCAGACCCACGGCAGTAACCAGGCATGCCAGCGCAATCAGCACCGCAAGGAAACCGCTGCCCAGCGAGCCGAAGGTGTGCTGCACGTATGCATGCAGGACGGCTGCGCCGTTGGTCGCGCCCATGGCGATGTCATGGCTGCCAGCGCCCAGGCGGAACAGGCTGATGTACACCAGCGCCAGTCCGACGCCAGCGATCAGCCCGGCGATGATGGCGTAACGGGTGATCAGCTTCGGCGACTCCACACCGCGCGAGCGGATGGCGTTGACGATGACGATACCGAAGACCAGTGCACCCAGGGTGTCCATGGTCAGGTAGCCATTGATGAAGCCCTGAGAGAACGGCGCGGCCACATAGGCCGGCTGCGCTTCGCCGATGGTGCCGGCTGGCAGCGCAAAGGCAGCGATGCCCAGCACGGCCAGGGCGATGATCTTCAGCGGAGCCAGGAAGCGACCGACGGTATCGAGCAACTTGCCCGGATACATCGATACGGCCAGCACAACGATGAAGTAGACCAGGCTGTAGATGAACAGCGCCAGCGGGCTTTCACCCGTCAGCGGTGCCACACCGACCTCGAACGAGACCGTGGCCGTACGCGGGGTCGCGAACAACGGACCTACCGACAGATAGCACACGGCTGCCAGCAGGCCGCCGAAGAACTTGCCGATGGGACTGCTCAGCGCGTCCATGCCACCACCGACCTTGGCCAGGGCGACCACGGTGATGACCGGCAGGCCGACTGCGGTGACGAGGAAGCCAAGGGCTGCCATCCACACATGTGGGCCGGACTGCAAACCAACGATAGGCGGGAAGATGATGTTGCCCGCGCCGACGAAAAGCGCAAACGTCATAAAGCCAAGCGCCAGGATATCCTGGCCTTTCAACACTTTCATTTAGGGTAGTACCACACTGCTGAAATCGGGATTCGAGAAGGGATTTCCCCAGGGGTATGGGAAAATGCTGCCCGGCTTGATAGGCCAGACCCGTTTAGCGTGTCGTTCCCTTTTGGGGGACGGGCACAGAGTGAACGCGTAGGTTAACCGTTTTACCCGGTAAACGCACTGGCACAGGCCTGCTTGTCCGATGTGCGTATGTTCTTGTCGTCTGGATGACTCTGTGACGCTGCTCATGCTGGCAGATGGAATCGACCCCGTCCGCCCGAAAATCCCTATCAAACCAATCGATTTTTCCTACTAATTGCAAAACCTGCCGCTACGCCTCACCTGCTCCAGCAGAACGGCCGGTTCAGGCTTCCTAATCAACCATGCTTCCATGAAGTTTCCTTTCATCCGCTCTTCTGATGTCGGGCGGGATGATCTCTAACGCAGCTAACGCCGGATAAGAGGGAAACAATCTCCTGAAAACGACAAAGGCCACCCGAAGGTGGCCTTTGTGCGCGTGGGGGGTAAAGCGTATTACTTCTTCATTTCCCAACCGGTCAGCTCGGCCAGGGCCTTGCCGATGTCAGCCAGGGAACGCACGGTTTTGACACCAGCGTCCTGCAGGGCCGCGAACTTCTCGTCCGCAGTGCCCTTGCCACCGGAGATGATGGCGCCAGCGTGGCCCATGCGCTTGCCCGCAGGCGCGGTAACGCCAGCGATGTAGGAAACGACAGGCTTGGTCACGTTGGCCTTGATGTAGGCCGCGGCTTCTTCTTCAGCAGAACCACCGATCTCACCGATCATGACGATCGCTTCGGTCTGCGGGTCTTCCTGGAACAGCTTCAGGATGTCGATGAAGTTGGAGCCTGGGATCGGGTCACCGCCGATACCAACGCAGGTCGACTGGCCGAAGCCGGCGTCGGTGGTCTGCTTGACCGCTTCATAGGTCAGGGTGCCGGAGCGGGAAACGATACCGACCTTGCCTGGCAAGTGGATGTGACCTGGCATGATGCCGATCTTGCACTCGCCCGGGGTGATGACACCTGGGCAGTTAGGGCCGATCAGGCGTACGCCCAGCTCGTCGCATTTGACCTTGGCGTCCAGCATGTCGAGGGTAGGAATACCCTCGGTGATGCAGACGATCAGCTTGATGCCGCCGAAGGCAGCTTCCAGGATCGAGTCTTTGCAGAACGGAGCCGGAACGTAGATGACCGAAGCTTCGGCGCCGGTGGCTTCGACAGCTTCCTTGACAGTGTTGAACACCGGCAGGCCAAGGTGGGTGGTACCACCTTTGCCTGGGGTCACGCCGCCAACCATCTTGGTGCCGTAGGCGATGGCTTGTTCGGAGTGGAAAGTACCCTGCGAGCCGGTGAAGCCCTGGCAGATGACTTTGGTGTCTTTATTGATCAGGACGCTCATTACTTGCCCTCCGCAGCTTTGACAACTTGTTGAGCAGCGTCGGTCAGGCTGGTTGCCGCAATGATGTTCAAACCGCTTTCTGCCAGTACTTTAGCGCCCAGTTCGGCGTTGTTGCCTTCGAGGCGAACGACGACCGGAACCTTAACGCCGACTTCTTTCACCGCGCCGATGATGCCTTCGGCAATCATGTCGCAACGAACGATGCCGCCGAAGATGTTGACCAGAACGGCCGCGACATTGCTGTCGGACAGAATGATCTTGAACGCTTCGGTCACGCGCTCTTTGGTGGCACCGCCGCCAACGTCCAGGAAGTTGGCTGGTTTGCCGCCGTGCAGGTTGACGATGTCCATGGTACCCATGGCCAGGCCAGCACCGTTGACCATGCAGCCAATGTTGCCTTCCAGGGCAACGTAGTTCAGCTCGAACTTGGCAGCGTGGGCTTCACGGGCGTCGTCCTGGGACGGGTCGTGGAAGGTCTTCAGCTTAGGCTGACGGTACATGGCGTTGGCGTCGATGTTGATCTTGGCATCGAGGCAGTGCAGGTCGCCGTCGGCCTTGATGACCAGCGGGTTCACTTCCAGCAGAGCCAGGTCGTGATCCTTGAACAGCTTGGCCAGGCCAACGAAGATCTTGGCGAACTGTTGAACTTGCTTGCCTTCCAGACCCAGCTGGAATGCCAGCTCACGACCCTGGAACGGCTGAGCGCCGACCAGCGGATCGATGGTAGCCTTGAGGATCTTCTCGGGAGTTTCGTGAGCGACCTTTTCGATGTCCACGCCACCTTCGGTGGAGGCCATGAACACGATGCGGCGGCTCGAGCGATCGACTACAGCGCCCAGGTACAGCTCTTTGGCGATGTCAGTGCAGGATTCGACCAGGATCTTGGAAACTGGTTGACCGTTGGCATCGGTCTGGTAGGTGACCAGGTTCTTGCCCAGCCACTGTGCAGCGAACGCCTTGGCGTCTTCCTTGCTGCGAACCAGCTTGACGCCGCCCGCCTTACCGCGACCACCCGCGTGAACCTGGGCCTTAACGACCCACTCGGAACCGCCGATCTTGTCGCAGGCTTCTGCAGCTTGCTCAGGGGTATCGACTGCGAAACCCTTGGAAACTGGCAGGCCGTATTCAGCGAACAGCTGTTTACCCTGATACTCGTGAAGATTCATGCTTTTTACCGTCTTCGTTAGGTACTGCGCTTCGGCGCTGCGCCATCACTGGCGCCGCACCACCTGTGACCGTTGACCCCGGGTTTTCCCGTGTGATCCGGTCCGGCGGACGTTCCGCGGTGAGTCTTGCACGCAAGACCCACGACGGGCAGCCCGCCGTGGTTTCTTATAATTAACGCTTCTTACGGTTGGCGACGTGAATGGCACCGCCATTCACAGCCAGCGCTGCTTCGTGCAGCGCTTCGGACAGGGTCGGATGGCTGAAGACCATCATGCCCAGGTCCTCGGCACTGGTGCCGAATTCCATTGCGATTGCGCCTTGCTGAACCAGCTCGGCAGCCGATGGGCCGATCACGTGAACGCCCAGGACGCGGTCGGTCTTGGCATCGGCGATGACCTTGACGAAACCGCCAGTATCGTTGGCTGCCATCGCGCGGCCGCTGGCCGCGAACGGGAAGGTGCCCACGTTAACCTCAACGCCCTCGGCCTTCAAGGCCTGTTCGGTCTTGCCGACCCACGCGATTTCCGGGTGGGTGTAGATGACCGACGGGATCAGGTCGTAGTTCATCTGGGCTTTGTGGCCCTTGATGCGCTCGACGACCATGATGCCCTCTTCCGAGGCCTTGTGTGCCAGCATCAGACCACGGACCACGTCACCGATGGCGTAGACGCCCGGTACGCTGGTGGCGCAGTAGTCGTCGACGTAGATGTAGCCACGCTCGTCGATGGTCACGCCGCTGTCGGCAGCCAGCAGGTCGGTGGTCACTGGACGACGGCCTACAGCCACGATCAGCTTGTCGAAGACGATCTTCTGCTCGCCATTGGCGTCGGTGTAGGTGACTTCGACTTCTTCGCCATTGACCTTCGAGCCGGTCACGCGAGCGCCCAGCTTGATGTCCAGGCCCTGCTTGGTCAGGGTTTTCTGGGCTTCCTTGGAAACCGCGGTGTCAGCGGCCATCAGGAAGGTGTCCAGGGCTTCCAGGACGGTCACCTGGGCACCCAGGCGGGACCATACCGAACCCAGTTCCAGACCGATCACGCCAGCACCGATGACGCCCAGGCGCTTAGGTACCGATTGGAATTCCAGGGCGCCGGTGGAGTCGACGATGACTTTCTGGTCGACCGGAGCCGGTGGAATGTCGATCGGACGCGAGCCGGAAGCCAGGATCACGTTCTCGGCTTCGATGACTTCGGTGGTGCCGTCAGCCTTGGTGACTTCGACTTTCTTGCCAGCCAGCAGCTTGCCGTGACCTTGGATCGAGGTCACACCGTTGGCCTTGAACAGCGTGGCGACGCCACCGGTCAGGTTCTTGACGATGCCAGCCTTGCGGCCAACCATCGCGGCGACGTCCATCTTCACTTCGCCAGTGGAGATACCGTGGACGTTGAAGCTCTCTTTGGCTTCCTTGTACTTCCAGGAGCTGTCCAGCAGGGCCTTGGAAGGAATGCAACCCACGTTCAGGCAGGTACCGCCCAGGGCCAGCTTGCCCTCGGCGTCGGTGTATTTCTCGATGCAGGCGGTCTTGAGGCCGAGCTGAGCAGCCTTGATCGCGGCCACATAGCCGCCAGGACCTGCACCAATCACTACCACGTCGAATTTCTGGGTCATAAAAGATTCCTTTTAAGCTTCAAGCTGCAAGCCGCACGCTGCGAGACGGCGAGCTTCCACGAAGCGTGCCGTTTGCAGCGTGCGACAGTGCGTTAGATGTCCAGCAGCAGACGAGCCGGATCTTCCAGCAGGTTCTTGATGGTCACCAGGAAGGTTACCGCTTCCTTGCCGTCGATCAGGCGGTGATCGTAGGACAGCGCCAGGTACATCATCGGGCGAATGACCACTTGGCCGTTGATCGCCATCGGACGCTGGATGATGTTGTGCATGCCCAGGATGGCAGCCTGCGGCGGGTTGACGATCGGGGTCGACATCATCGAACCGAAGGTACCACCGTTGGTGATGGTGAAGGTACCGCCAGTCATCTCTTCGATGGCCAGCTTGCCTTCACGGGCCTTCTTGCCGAAGGTGGCGATGCCGTTCTCGATTTCGGCCAGCGACATCGATTCGGCATTGCGCAAGACCGGAACCACCAGGCCGCGATCGCTGGAGACGGCGACGCCGACGTCAGCATAACCGTGGTAGACGATGTCGTTGCCGTCGATCGAGGCGTTGACGGCCGGGAAGCGCTTCAGTGCTTCGGTGGCAGCCTTGACGAAGAACGACATGAAGCCCAGGCGTACGCCGTTGTGAGACTTCTCGAACAGGTCTTTGTACTTCGAACGCAGGGCCATGACTTCGGTCATGTCCACTTCGTTGAAGGTGGTCAGCATGGCCATGCTCGACTGGGCTTCGACCAGGCGCTCGGCGATCTTGGCGCGCAGACGGGTCATCGGCACGCGCTTCTCGGTGCGATCGCCTGCGGCGGTGACCACAGGTGCAGCGGCAGCAGGCTTGGCAGCTGGAGCGGCGGCAGGCGCGGCCTTCTTGTTGGCGATGGCAGCAACCACGTCTTCCTTGGTGACGCGACCACCTTTGCCCGTGCCGGCAACCGAGGCCAGGTCGATGCCGTTCTCTTCAGCCAGTTTGCGAGCGGCTGGAGCGGCGACGGGGTCTTCTTCGCCAGCATCGGCGGCAGCGGCAGCCGGAGCAGCAGCGGCCGGAGCGGCAGCAGGAGCAGCCGCCGCGGCGCCTTCAACGATCGAACCCAGGACTTCGTCGGACAGGACGGTGTCGCCCTCGCCTTTGACGATGTCGCCCAGTACGCCGTCGGCGGTGGCCAGGACTTCCAGGACGACCTTGTCGGTCTCGATGTCTACGATCAGCTCGTCACGCTTGACGGCATCGCCCGGCTTCTTGTGCCAGGTGGCAACGGTGCCGTCGGCGACCGATTCCGGGAAGGTTGGGGCTTTGATCTCGATAGCCATTGTCAGTGTTTCCTTAAATTCGGTTTCAGGTGCGCGAAGGCGTTAGACAGTGAAGGCATCCTGCAGCAGTTTTTCCTGCTGCTCGGCGTGCATCGAAGCGTAGCCACAGGCTGGCGCGGCGGAAGCGTCGCGGCCGGCGTATTCCAGGACCAGCGCCTTGTTGTGGCGGGTCAGGATACGGCGCATGTGGTGTTGGCTGCTGTACCAGGCGCCCTGGTTCATCGGCTCTTCCTGACACCAGACCGCGTGCTTGAGGTTGGTGTAAGGCGCCAGGATTTCCACCAGGTCGTCCTCAGGGAACGGATACAGCTGCTCGATACGCACGATGGCGATGTCTTCGCGGCCTTCGGCACGGCGTTTTTCCAGCAGATCGTAGTAGACCTTGCCGCTGCACAGCACGAGGCGCTCGACCTTGGCCGGGTCGAGGGTGTCGACTTCCGGGATCACGGTCTGGAACGAGCCTTCGGCCAGTTCTTCGAGGGTCGAGATGGCCAGCTTGTGGCGCAGCAGCGACTTCGGCGTCAGGACGATCAGCGGCTTACGCAGCGGACGGATGACCTGGCGACGCAGCAGGTGGTAGATCTGAGCCGGGGTGGTCGGTACGCAGACCTGGATGTTGTGCTCGGCGCACAGCTGCAGGTAACGCTCCAGACGCGCCGAGGAGTGCTCAGGGCCCTGACCTTCGTAGCCGTGCGGCAGCAGCATGGTCAGGCCACACAGACGACCCCACTTGTGCTCGCCACTGGTGATGAACTGGTCGATCACGACCTGGGCACCGTTGGCGAAGTCACCGAACTGGGCTTCCCAGATCACCAGCGCGTTCGGCGTGGTGGTGGAATAGCCATATTCGAAGGCCAGTACCGCTTCTTCCGACAGGAAGGAGTCGTACAGCTCGAACTTCGGCTGGCCCGGGAACAGGTTCTGCAGCGGCACGTAGGTGCTGGCGTCCTTCTGGTTGTGCAACACCGCGTGGCGGTGCGAGAAGGTGCCACGGCCGATGTCCTGACCGGTCATGCGGATCGGGTGACCTTCGAACTGCAGGGTGGCGTAGGCCATGGTCTCTGCATAACCCCAGTTGATCGGCAAACCACCGGCCTGCATCTTCTGGCGATCTTCGTAGATCTTCGCGACCTGACGCTGGACGACGAAGCCTTCCGGTAGTTCGAGCAGCTTGGCCGACAGGTCCTGCAGGGTCTTGAGGTCGAAGCGGGTGTCGTGACGCGCGGTCCAGGCATGGCCCAGGTACGGACGCCAGTCGACGAACAGCTCGCGGTTCGGCTCCTTGACCAGGCTCTTGACCACGTGCAGACCGTTGTCCAGGGCGTTGCGGTACTCGTCGATCTTGGCTTGAGCGCGCTCGGCATCGATACGACCGGCCTGGATCAGTGCGTCGGCGTACAGCTCACGGGTGGTGCGCTGCTTGCTGATCTGCTGGTACATCAGCGGCTGGGTGCCGTTCGGCTCGTCGGCCTCGTTGTGGCCGCGACGACGGTAGCAGACCAGGTCGATGACCACGTCACGCTTGAACTGCATGCGATAGTCGATGGCCAGCTGGGTGACGAACAGCACCGCTTCCGGGTCATCGCCGTTCACGTGCAGGATCGGCGCCTGGATCATCTTGGCGACGTCGGTGGCGTACTCGGTCGAACGCGAGTCCAACGGGTTGGAGATGGTGAAACCAACCTGGTTGTTGATCACGATGTGCACGGTACCGCCGGTCTTGAAACCGCGGGTCTGCGACATCTGGAAGGTTTCCATGACCACGCCCTGGCCGGCGAACGCAGCGTCACCGTGGATCGAGATCGGCAGAACCTTGTCACCCACGGTGTCGTTGCGACGGTCCTGACGGGCGCGCACCGAACCTTCCACCACCGGCGAGACGATTTCCAGGTGGGAAGGGTTGAACGCCATGGCCAGGTGAACTTCGCCACCGGGGGTCATCACGTTGGAGGAGAAGCCCTGGTGATACTTGACGTCACCGGAGCCCAACTCGTTCATCTTCTTGCCTTCGAACTCGTCGAACAGCTCGCGCGGGTTCTTGCCGAAGGTGTTGACCAGCACGTTCAGACGGCCGCGGTGGGCCATGCCGATCACGACCTCCTTGGTGCCATAGGAGCCGGAGCGCTGGATCATTTCGTCCAGCATCGGGATCAGGCTTTCGCCGCCCTCGAGGCCGAAGCGCTTGGTGCCTGGGTACTTGGTGCCCAGGTATTTTTCCAGGCCTTCGCCCGCAGTGACACGCTCGAGCAGGTGGGTCTGCACGTCGGCGGAGAATTCAGGACGGCCACGTACGCTTTCCAGACGCTGCTGGAACCAGCTGCGCTGCTCGGAATCGACGATGTGGGTGAACTCGGCGCCGATGGTGCGACAATATGTCTTCTGCAGCGCATCGAAAATTTCGCGTAGGCTCGCTTCCTCCTTGCCGATGAACAGGTCGCCGGCACGGAAGGTCGTATCAAGATCGGCATTGGTCAAGCCGTAGTGATTGATCGACAGGTCTACGGGCGCAGGACGCTGCCACAACCCCAACGGGTCGAGCTTGGCAGCCTGATGGCCGCGCATACGATAGGCCTGGATCAGTCGCAGAACTTCAACCTGCTTCTTCTCGTGTTCACTGCTCACGCTCCCGGCGGAAACCGGTTGGGCGCGGCGCTGGTTCTTTGCCAGCAGTACGAAATGGTCGCGGATTGTAGAGTGCGATACATCGGTAGCGGTGCTGCCGTCGGCGGGCAACTTCTGGAAGTAGGTGCGCCACTCTTCTGGCACAGCGTTAGGGTCGTGCAGGTAGAGCTCATAAAGCTCTTCCACATATGCAGCGTTACCACCTGAAAGGTGGGCGCTTTCCCACATGCGCTGCATCACGCTTTCTTGCATGCTTGGTCACCCTCGGTTAGGGGACTGATCGGCAAGAGCCACAGCAAACCTGGAAAAGTCCGAACACAGCGACTGAACCACGCCACCTGGATCCTGCTGATTTTCCGGGTACCAGCCCGGAAGCCCCTGCTGGTCTCATATCTTCATAGGTAATGAGCGCAGGCTTTGTGAGCCCTTGCTCGGGTTTTACCTTGGCGCGAGCTCAGCGCCCGCACCTCGGCTTACTGCTGGTGCAACATTTTTGAATCAGGTGCCGCTTTGCAGCAGCATGTTACGTACGTGACCGATTGCCTTGGTCGGGTTCAGACCTTTCGGGCAAACGTTTACGCAGTTCATGATCCCGCGGCAGCGGAATACGCTGAACGGGTCATCCAGGGACGCCAGGCGCTCCTGAGTCTTGGTATCGCGGCTGTCGGCCAGGAAGCGGTAGGCCTGCAGCAGCGCAGCGGGGCCCAGGAACTTGTCCGGGTTCCACCAGAACGATGGGCAGGAGGTCGAGCAGCAAGCGCACAGGATGCACTCGTACAGACCGTCCAGCTTGTCGCGGTCTTCCGGCGACTGCAGACGCTCGATGGCCGGGGCCGGGGTGTCGTTCTGCAGGAACGGCTTCACCTTCTCGTACTGCTTGTAGAAGATGCTCATGTCGACGACCAGGTCACGAATGACCGGCAGCCCCGGCAGCGGACGCAGAACCAGCTTGTTGCCCTTGACCACCGACGACAGCGGGGTGATGCAGGCCAGGCCGTTCTTGCCGTTGATGTTCATGCCATCGGAGCCGCAAACGCCTTCACGGCAGGAGCGACGGTACGAGAAGCCCTCGTCCTGCTCCTTGATCAGTGCCAGCACGTCCAGGACCATCAGATCCTTGCCACCGGTGTCGACCTGGAAGGTCTGCATCTTCGGCGCCGAATCGGTGTCCGGGTTGTAACGATAAACTTCGACTTGCAACATAGCGGCCACCCTTAGTAAGTCCGGACTTTTGGTTCGAAGGCAGGAACTGTCTTCGGCGCAAAGTTGACGCCACGCTTGGCGACGCGCTTCTCACCCGGGTAGTACAGGGTGTGGCACAGCCAGTTTTCGTCGTCACGGTCTTCATAGTCTTCACGGGCGTGAGCGCCGCGGGACTCTTTACGGGCTTCGGCCGCGATGGCGGTAGCTTCGGCGACTTCCAGCAGGTTCTGCAGCTCCAGCGCTTCGATACGCGCGGTGTTGAAGGCCTGGGACTTGTCGTTGATCTTGACGTTGGCGATACGCTCGCGCAGGCCAGCCAGCTGAGCGATACCCTTCTGCATGTATTCACCAGTACGGAATACACCGAAGTAGTTCTGCATGCAGCTCTGCAGCTCGCGCTTGAGGCTGGCAACGTCTTCGCCAGTGGTGCGCTCGTTGAGCTTGTTCAGTCGGTTCAGGGCAACGTCGACGTCGGTGTCGCTGGCGTCACGGTACTCGACACCTTCAGTCAGCGCCTTCTCCAGGTGCAGGCCGGCGGCGCGACCGAAGACCACCAGGTCCAGCAGCGAGTTGCCACCCAGGCGGTTGGCACCGTGAACCGATACGCACGCCACTTCACCCACGGCGAACAGACCCGGGATGATGTGATCCTTGCCTTCGGCGTCCATGGTGATGGCCTGGCCATGAATGTTGGTGGCGATACCACCCATCATGTAGTGGCAGGTCGGGATGACCGGAACCGGCGCGACCACTGGGTCGACGTGGGCGAAGGTCTTGGACAGTTCGCAGATACCCGGCAGGCGGCTGTGCAGCACTTCCTCGCCCAAGTGATCCAGCTTCAGCAGTACGTGGTCCTTGTTCGGGCCCACGCCGTTGCCGGCGATAATTTCCTTGACCATGGAGCGAGCGACAACGTCGCGACCGGCCAGGTCTTTCGCGTTCGGCGCGTAACGCTCCATGAAGCGCTCGCCGTGGGCGTTGATCAGGTAGCCACCCTCACCGCGGCAACCCTCGGTGACCAGCACACCGGCGCCGGCGATGCCGGTCGGGTGGAACTGCCACATTTCGATGTCCTGCACCGGCACGCCGGCACGCAGGGCCATGCCGACACCGTCACCGGTGTTGATCAGGGCGTTGGTGGTCGAGGCGTAGATACGGCCCGCACCGCCAGTGGCCAGAACGGTGGCCTTGGACTTGATGTACAGGGTTTCGCCGGTTTCGATGCAAATTGCGATCACACCGACGAAAGCGCCGTCCTGGTTCTTCACCAGGTCAACGGCGTAGTACTCGTTGAGGAAGGTGGTGCCTGCCTTCAGGTTGCCCTGGTACAGGGTGTGCAGCAGCGCGTGACCGGTACGGTCGGAAGCGGCGCAGGTACGGGCGGCCTGACCACCCTTACCGAAGTCCTTGGACTGGCCACCGAATGGACGCTGGTAAATACGGCCGGTTTCGGTACGCGAGAACGGCAGGCCCATGTGGTCCAGCTCGAAGACCGCAGCCGGGCCTTCCTGACACATGTATTCGATAGCGTCCTGGTCACCGATGTAGTCGGAGCCCTTGACGGTATCGTACATGTGCCAACGCCAGTCGTCGTTCGGGTCGGCCGAAGCGATGGCGCAGGTGATGCCGCCCTGGGCGGATACAGTGTGCGAACGGGTCGGGAAGACCTTGGTGACTACGGCAGTCTTGTGACCGCCCTGGGCCAGCTGCAGCGCAGCGCGCATGCCGGCACCGCCGCCACCGATGATGATGGCGTCGAAAGAAATGGTTGGAATGCTAGCCATGGATCAGATACCCCAGAGAATCTGCACACCCCAGACGAAGTACGCGAACATCGCAACGCCGCATACAGCCTGGAACAGGAAACGAATCGCAGTCGCCGACTTGCCGAAGGACATCGGCGTCAGGTAGTCGGTGGCAATGGTCCACATGCCGACCCAGGCGTGAGCGCCCAGGGCAACGAGTGCCAGCAGACTGAAGATACGCATCGCGTTGTTGGAGAACAGACCGTGCCACTGGGCATAGTCGAGACCCGGGTGAGCGGCGACGTAGCCGATCAGGAAGATGAAGTAAGCCGCGAGAACGACCGCAGATACGCGCTGCGCCATCCAATCATAGAGGCCCGAACGCGACAGGTTCGTGACATTAGTTACCATACCCAAACTCCCGCCAGAACGATCAGCACCACGGAGATGACGATCACGATTTTCGAGCCCAGCTTGCCGCCCTCGAGCGTCTCACCGACACCCATGTCCATGATCAGGTGACGTACACCTGCAACGAGGTGGTACAGCAGGCCGGACAGCAGGCCCCAAGTCACCAGCTTGGCCAGCGGACTGGTCAGACACGCCTTCACCTCGGCAAAGCCCTCCTCAGAACCCAGCGACTTGCCCAATGCGTAAAGCATGATGGCCAGGCCAAGGAACAGGATGACGCCGGAGATACGGTGAAGAATGGACGTGTACGCGGTGATCGGGAGTTTGATGGTCCTTAGGTCTAGGTTTACAGGTCGTTGGCTTTTCACGGCTTTTTTCACACTGAAGAGCCCCTAGCTAACAGGGCAAAGTTGTTGGTAAGTGTACTGGTCAGGTACCCACCACCCAGGGAGCGACGACCCCCAGCGGAACGGGCTTGCAAGCCCCTGGCGGTCGGTTGCGGAGTATAGACAGTTAGGCTGCTCATGACAACGTGAGGGGCTAGCCCAAATAGCGCATTGCCTTTAACGAACAAAAGGCGTAAACGGGCGAGAATTTCGTGAAAAATCAGGGCTCAGAGGGCGTTTCAACCAGCCTTTAGGCAAATTGACATTCGAATTTATCCCTCTATAGTGGTGCGGGCCCTGCGTGGGGGGTCTGTCTGATGATTTCAAGCATTAATAGGAGGCCACATGGCTGACAAAAAAGCGCAGTTGGTCATCGAGGGCGCAGCCCCCGTCGAGCTGCCCATTTTAACCGGCACCGTTGGTCCCGATGTTATCGACGTCCGCGGGTTGGGGGCTACTGGTCACTTCACCTTCGACCCTGGCTTCATGGCGACTGCGTCCTGCGAGTCGAAGATCACCTACATCGATGGTGACAAGGGTGTCCTGCTGCACCGCGGCTACCCGATCGAACAGCTCGCCGAGAAATCGGACTACCTGGAAACCTGCTACCTGCTGCTCAACGGCGAACTGCCGAACGCCGAGCAGAAGGCCCAGTTCGTCAGCACCGTGAAAAACCACACCATGGTTCACGAGCAGCTGAAATCCTTCTTCAACGGCTTCCGCCGCGACGCTCACCCGATGGCGGTGATGTGCGGTGTGGTCGGCGCCCTGTCGGCGTTCTATCACGACTCCCTGGACATCAACAACCCGCAGCATCGCGAGATCTCCGCGGTGCGCCTGGTCGCGAAAATGCCGACCCTGGCCGCGATGGTCTACAAGTACTCCATGGGCCAGCCGATGATGTATCCGCGCAACGACCTGTCGTACGCGGAAAACTTCCTGCACATGATGTTCAACACACCGTGCGAGATCAAACCGATCAGCCCGGTGCTCGCCAAGGCAATGGACCGGATCTTCATCCTCCACGCCGACCACGAGCAGAACGCCTCCACCTCCACCGTGCGCCTGGCAGGCTCCTCGGGCGCCAACCCGTTCGCCTGTATCGCCGCGGGCATCGCTGCCCTGTGGGGTCCGGCCCACGGCGGCGCCAACGAAGCGGTACTGACCATGCTCGATGAAATTGGCGATGTCTCCAACATCGACAAGTACATCGCTAAGGCCAAGGACAAGAACGATCCGTTCAAGCTCATGGGCTTCGGTCACCGCGTGTACAAGAACCGCGACCCGCGCGCTACCGTAATGAAGAAGACCTGCGACGAAGTTCTGAGCGAACTGGGCATCAAAAACGACCCGCAGCTCGAATTGGCCATGCGCCTGGAAGAGATCGCCCTGACCGATCCGTACTTCATCGAGCGCTCGCTGTACCCGAACGTCGACTTCTACTCCGGCATCATCCTGAAGGCGATCGGCATTCCAACCAGCATGTTCACCGTGATCTTCGCCCTGGCACGTACCGTCGGCTGGATCTCCCACTGGAAGGAAATGCTCTCCAGCCCGTACAAGATTGGCCGCCCGCGCCAGCTGTACACTGGCCACGAGCAGCGCGACATCGTCGACCTGAAAGACCGCAAGTAAGCTCATCGAGCCGAACGTAAAAAAGGCTGCCCTTGGGGCAGCCTTTTTTATGGCGCTTGTCCCGTCCTGAATAAGGTTTACACCTCCCATCCCGAATTTCCGGAGAGTCAGATGGAGCAAGGTGTAAAGCGCACACAGCGAGATTACTCACTGTCTTTTAAATTGGCGGTGGTTGATCAGATTGAAAAAGGCGAGATGACCTACGGCCAGGCCCAGGAACGGTATGGCATCCAGGGTCGATCGACGGTTCTGGTATGGTTGCGTAAGCACGGTCGGCAGGATTGGAGCCAAGGGGCATCGATCCGAGCCGAGAGGAGCTGCGCGATGTCTGACCCCAAACCGCTCACTCCAGAGCAGCGGATCAAAGAGCTTGAGCAGCAGCTTGAGCTGATGAGCCAGAAGGCCCAGTTCTTCGAGACGGTCGTCGATGTTCTGAAAAATGACTATGGTGTTTCGGTCGTAAAAAAGCGATCCGGCAAGTCCTCTCGCAAGGTCAAGTCGCAGGACTGAGCATTGCCAGGGCTTGTCAGTTTCTAGGCATCAGTCGACAGGCTTACTACAAACGCAACCGAGCCGCTGATGGCAAAGAGCGCCAGGCAGACCGGGTGGTTAAGTTTGTTCAGCAAGTCCGGATGCGCCAGCCTCGTCTGGGTACACGCAAGCTGCACTATCTGCTGCATTGCCAGCCTGACAGACGACTCCAGATCGGCCGAGATAGGCTGTTCCAAGTCTTGGGAGAGCGCCGTTTGCTCGTACTGCCTAAGCGGGCCTACCACAAGACAACACAAAGCTTTCATCGCTTCTACCGCCACCCCAACTTACTCAAGCCCGGGCCAAGCCAGATTGTTCCGACAAGGCCGGAACATGTCTGGGTGGCCGACATTACTTACCTGCCCGCACGTAACGGCCCGCTATACCTGAGCCTGATAACGGATGCGTACTCCAGGAAAATCGTTGGCCACCACGTCCATGAAAGCCTGCATGCCGAGTCAGTGGCGCAAGCTTTCAAGCAGGCACTACGAAAGCGACGTCGTCGCCAGCCATTAGTCCACCATTCGGATCGAGGCATCCAATATTGCTCGGCGCTATACCAGTCACTGCATCAACGGCACGGCGTTCAGTGCTCCATGACTGATGGGTATGACTGCTACCAGAACGCGCTGGCCGAGCGAATCAACGGAATCCTCAAGATGGAGCTGCTGTTGAGTAGCCCTGCAGATTTGGAGCAAGCGAGACAGATGGTTGACGAGGCAGTGCAGATCTACAACACAGAACGGCCTCATATGGCCCTGAAAAACAAAACGCCCGATGCTGTGCATCGGGCGTTTTGAGGCCTGTCGGCCTACCTGAACAGGTGTAAACCTATTTCAGGACTAGACAGCTATCTCAGGGCTTTTCAGCCTTTTCGCGCAACCCCTTGAGGGTATTGAACGGCGCATCCACCACGAACTTGTTGGCCAGCCAGGACGGCACACTGCCTCCAGGCTCGGTATGCACCTGGTAGGTCACCTCGGTGCTGTCACCCTTGGGCACCAGTTTCCAGAAGCCCTGAACCTGGGCTACACGCACATAACCCTTTTCCTCCGGCAGGTACTTCGAGTCCTCCTCAAGCTTGCGCACCAGGCTGCCATCGGCCTCCTCGGTGGTGGTCACGTGCAGGATCGAATCACGCGGCGTCACCGGCCAGGGCGTATTGAAGCGGGTATAGGTCCAGCTCTGCGCCCCCTCCTGCTTGAGCAGCTTTTGCGACTCGCACTCATGGATCCACTTGCAGGCGCCAACAGTGTCTTCCTGCAAAGCCTTGACCTTGGCCAGCGGCGCCTTGATCACGGTCACACCGCGATAGGCCTTGTACTTGGAACCCGGCACTTCGCTGAGGGAAACCTTGATCCCCTCCTCGTCCTTGGCCACCTGCCAGTTTTCGGCCCAGGCAACCGGCGACAGCAGAACACCGACGCCACACAGCAGTGCAATACGCTTGATCGATCTCATCGTTTTGTTCCTTGTTGTCGAAGACCCAACCTGTCACGCCGCCGTCATCTGCTCCAGCCAACCGAGAATCCTGATCGCTTCGTCGCGATCACTGCCGCACACCTGCGCGTCCGCCTTGAACCCACCACACACCGCCGGCCGTTCAGCCTTGCCGAACAGCTCGCAGAGATTGTCGATGGTCAGGTGCAGGCACCGCTCACCAGCAGGCTTGCCCTGGGGCATGCGCGGCATCGGCGAGCTGATGGATGGGGCGATGCAGCATGCGCCGCAGCCCTCTCGGCATTTCATGGAACAGGACCCCCAGGAGCAAAACGGGACGAACGTCCCTGGATAGTAACCGCTCAAACATACGTTTGAAATTGCGGAACGGATGAAATCTGCCGTGACCCAGCAGTCAGTTGGAACCGCTACTGACGAAACTCGAAATCGATGGCCGCACCTTCCACGTCATGCCGGCTGTCGTTGCGCAACTGCAACTGCATTTCGTTGTTGATCAGGCGCCCATTGAGCTGGAAGGGACTGTCGTCGCTCACTGGCTTTTGCGGAAACATCGACGGCAACAAAGGCTTGCGGCGCATCACCGGATCACCGACCTCAGGCTTGAGTTCCTCCACCATCGCGGCAGGCAAGCTCAGGTCCAGCTTTGGCTTGGGCAATGGCTTGGCGACCGACTTGGCCAAGGGCTTCTTGCGCACAACCTTGCTGGAAGGCGTGGCCTTCCCCCTGGCCGGCGCCTTGCTCGCAACTTTGCCAGTCTTGCCCGCCGCCTGCTTGCGCACCGGCTTGGCCTCCGCCTTGGTATGCGCTGCAGACGCCTTGGTCGCAGGCTGAGCGGCATGCGCCAGGGCACCGGAAAGGCACATCGGCGTAAGGCAAAGGAACAGGACAAACGAGCGAAGCGCTTTCATGGACATCAGGGGCGTGCTGGAAAAGTGCGTATGCTCTCTGTTCTGCCCGCCCCTGGCAAGATTTACAAGAGTGATCCTGTCGACGACTTGCACAATTGATGGGCCAGCAGACCGAGCGTGATCACGGCTCGCTCGGCCTCCTTGTTCCACGGAATGCCGCAATTGAGCCGAATGCAATGGTTGAACTGCTCGGTGTTGCTGAAGATAAGCCCTGGTGCAATGCTGATCCCCTGCTCTAGCGCACGCACATGCAGATCCTGGGTATTGACTCTCCCCGGCAGGCTCACCCAGAGAATGAACCCTCCCGTGGGACGGGTCATCTGTGTACCTTCAGGGAAATGCTGCTGCACGGCCAACTGATACGCGCTGAGGTTCTTGCGGTACTCCTGGCGGATATAACGCAGGTGGCGGTCATAGCCGCCGTTTTCCAGGTAAGCGGCCACCCCCATCTGAGTCACGCTGCAAGCCGAATGGGTGGTGAAGGTCTGCAGGCGCTGGATCTCGTCCTGGTAGCGACCCGCTATCATCCAGCCCACCCGCACCCCAGGTGACAAGGTCTTGGAGAAGCTCGAGCAGTAGATGACCCGATCCAGACGATCGAACGCCTTGAGCGCCTTGGTCCGCCCCTGCTCGAACATCAGCTCGCCATAGATGTCGTCCTCGACGATCTGGATATCGAAGTCCGAGGCCAGGCGCAGCAACTGTTTCTGCCTGTCTTCAGGAATCGTGCCTCCCAAGGGATTGCTCAGGCGCGGGGTCAGCACCAGGGCCTTGATCGACCACTGGTTGGCGGCCAGTTGCAGTGCTTCCAGGCTGATGCCGGTCGACGGATCGCTGGGAATCTCGATGACCTTGAGCCCCAACAGGTCGGCCAACTGCAGCAATCCATAATAAGTGGGCGATTCGGCTGCGATCAGGTCACCCGGCCGGGTCAGCACCCGCAACGACATCTGTAGGGCATCGACGCAACCGTGGGTGACCACCACTTCGCGGGGATCGACCAACACCCCGGCGTCACGCATACGAATGGCGATCTGCCGACGCAGCGGCTCGAAACCAGGGCTGAACATGTAGCTGAAGGCGCGCGGGCTATGAAAGCGCGTCACCTTGGCCAACTGCTGATGCAGCGCCCGCACTGGCAGATAGTCAACATGCGGGACCGCCGCACCGAAGGGGAAAACGCCATCTCGTCGCGCCTCGGTCAACACCTGCTGGATGATGCTGGCACGAGTGACCAGCCCGGGCCGCTCGACCCGGGCGATTTCCGGGGTCTGCGCGGTGAGCGCCGGCGTCTGGTGCACGTAGTAGCCCGATTGCGGCCGCGCGCGGATCAACCCCTGATCTTCCAGGTTGGCATAGGCCTGCAGCACCGTGGCATGACTGACGTTGAGCTGGGCGCTCATCTTACGCACGGAGGGCACACGCTCGCCGGGCTGGTAGACACCTCGGCGGATGTCATCGGCCAGTTGCTGGGCAATGCGCTGGTACAGCAGCAGGTTGGTCATGGCGGCTCTCGAAACGCGGACGGGTTCGTTGTTCTTGTGCGACTCAAAGCCGAGTCAGAATACCGTAACAGTTACGAAGTGTACTGGGACAGATTGCAGAATAGTCAACAATACAGTCACGTAACAATCACAGAATCAACGAACCTATCCCTTCACCGACGAACGAAGCCGCCAAAGGACGACAGGAAGGGGCGCATAGCGCCCCGAGGTCAACGCGCTGGCGCGAGCTTGCCCTTCTCATCGGAGAAGACGATTTCGACCCGACGGTTCTGCGCCCTGCCCCGCTCGGACGCATTGGCGTCGATCGGATACTGGTCACCGTACCCTTCGACCTGAATGCGCTTTTCATCCACACCGAGGTCGACGAGCATGTCCGCCACGGCCTGGGCACGGTCGCGCGACAGTGCTAGGTTGTCTTCGGGAAGGCCGGTACTGTCCGTGTAACCTTCGACCCGCACCACGCGACGCGGATTGAGCTGCAGGAACTGGACGAGCTTGAGCACCGTGCGACTGGCAGAGGTCTTGAGTTCGGCCCGGCCGGTGTCGAACAGCACATCGCCCAACGTCATCACCAAGCCGCGATCGCTTTGCTCGGAGGCCATGGCCGCGATCTGCGCCTCGACCCACTTGCCCTGCTGTTGCACGCTGGCCAACTTGGCCTCGCGCAGCCCCAGCTGCAAGCGTTGACGCTCCAGGTCGAGCTTGGCCAGACGCTCTTGATTGAGGGCCAAGTTGGCATGTTCGGTGGCGATCTCACTGTAGCGCTTGCTCAAATACGCGTAGTGACGCACGTCGGAGCCGGTTCCGATATAGCTCGAGAGACGCTCGGCACGGGCCAGGGATTCACCTGCGCGAATCACATCGCGCGGCGCGCTGCGCAGCACATCGGCATCATCCTTGACCTTCTGGAAGGCGGCCGTCGCCTCATCGAGCGCCGACTCGCTGCGCTGGCTCGCGCAACCCTGTAACCCGACCAGTGCCAGCAGTGCCAGCGCGGTCATCGATTGACGACGCATCATGGCTGCACCTCCAGCTGCTTGCGAAGGCGCTTGACCCGTGTTTGCAGGACCTGGAGTTGCTCTTCGCTCTTCTGGGTCAATACCCGGGCCTCGGCCAGGCGCGCATCCAGCTCGGCCTGCTCCGCGCGCATACGCGCGTCACGGTAATCCTCGGTGGCCATGTTGGTCTTGGCTCTCGCCAGCTTGTCTTCGGCCAGTTTCAATTCCGCCACCTTCTCGGTGGCACCGACGGCCTTGGCCTGTTCCAAGGCCTGCTCGGACAGACGCATCTGCTCATTGGGCGCAGGATCGTTGGCGCAGCCAGCCAGGCCGAGCATGGCCAAGGCAAGGATCAGTGATTGGGTTCTCATTGCATTCCTACTGTTTAGGGGCATCCAGAGGCGCCTGCATCTGCGCCTTCCAGCGCTCGACATTGCGCTGCAGCACGGCCTGGGACGCCCCGGAGATCGGCAATTCTGTCAGTTTTTTTGCCAGTTGTCCGCGCAGCCAAGTGTCATTGCAAGCCGAGTTATGCGACACGGCCAGGTACAGCCCAGGCCGGTCCACCGGCAGCCCGCGGGCGATCAGGTCGTTGCCCATACCGAGGCTCTGGACCATGCCCATGCCCGAGTAACGCCCGGCCAGCACATAGTCGACCTGTCCCAGCACCAGTTTCTGGAAGGCCTGGGTCAGATTCTGAGCAGGGGCAAGTTTGAGCTGGGCCTTGGCGAAAGCCTCGAAGGCCGGTGTCAATCGGGCCCGCTCCGAAATGCTGCCCTGGTACTGGGCAAGGTCCGCCGGCCCGTCGAACACCAATGTGGCGTCATGGCGGGTCCAGACGAGGTACTCGTTGAGCTGCAACGGAGGGTGGATGTAGTCAAGGGCGGTCAACTGCTCGACCTGCATGGGCGTATCGATCAACAGGTCCATGCGCCCGCTGCGCACTTCCTCCAACGCCTGGTCGCGCTTGCCGGCGTACAGCACTTCGACCGACACCCCCAGCTCGGCTGCGACTTGACGCAGCAAGTCGACATTGGCCCCGATCAGGTGCCGAGGATCTTTCGGATCCTGCCAGGAATACGGCGGAGCATCCGGGCTGCCGGTCGCCACCAGACGTTCGCACTTGCCTGCCGCCATTGCCAATGGCGCCGACAACGCCGCCATGCAGGCCAGTACCCTGCCTGCTTTGCGAAACCCCATGCGCTACTCCTTGCAGCCAGAAAAAAGCCCGGACCTCGTTTCGGAGGGCCGGGCTTCTTTATAAGTGAAGCCGCCGGATCAGACCAGCTTTTCCAACTCTGGAACCGCCTCGAACAAATCGGCGACCAGGCCGTAGTCGGCCACCTGGAAGATCGGTGCCTCTTCGTCCTTGTTGATCGCGACGATCACCTTGGAGTCCTTCATGCCCGCCAGGTGCTGGATTGCGCCGGAGATACCGACGGCGATGTACAGCTGCGGGGCGACGATCTTGCCAGTCTGACCGACCTGCATGTCGTTGGGCACGAAGCCTGCGTCGACTGCAGCGCGCGAAGCACCGACAGCGGCGCCGAGCTTGTCGGCCAGAGCGTACAGGTGTTTGAAGTTGTCACCATTGCCCATGCCGCGACCACCGGAGACGACGATCTTGGCAGCGGTCAGCTCAGGACGATCTGACTTGGCCAGCTCTTCGCCAACGAAAGCGGACTTGCCAGCATCGTGCACGGCACCGACAGCCTCGACGGCAGCCGAACCACCCTCGGCGGCCACGGCGTCGAAACCGGTGGTACGCACGGTGATGACCTTGACCGCAGCGCTGGATTGCACGGTGGCGATAGCGTTACCGGCATAGATCGGGCGCTTGAAGGTGTCGGCGGACTCGACCGAAATGATCTCGGAGATCTGATCGACGTCCAGCAGCGCGGCAACGCGCGGCAGGATGTTCTTGCCGTTGGTGGTAGCCGGAGCCAGCACATGGCTGTAGCCCTTGCCCAGCTCAGCGACCAGGGGCGCTACGTTTTCCGGCAGGGCGTGGGCGTAGGCAGCGTTGTCCGCAACCAGCACCTTGGCAACGCCAGCGATCTTGGCGGCGGCTTCAGCGACACCACCGACGTTCTGGCCTGCAACCAGCACGTGGATATCACCACCGATCTTGGCGGCAGCGGCAACAGTGTTCAGGGTAGCCGGGGCAACGGCACCGTTTTCGTGTTCAGCGACAACCAGGATAGTCATTTAGATTACCTTCGCCTCGTTCTTCAGTTTCTCGACCAGTTCGGCCACCGACTTGACCTTGATACCCGCGCTGCGAGCAGCCGGGGCTTCGACTTTCAGGGTCTTGGTGGTGGAAGCGGTGGAGACGCCCAGCGCGTCTGGAGTGACAGTCTCCAGCGGCTTCTTCTTGGCTTTCATGATGTTGGGCAGCGACGCGTAGCGCGGCTCGTTCAGACGCAGGTCGGTGGTGACGATCGCCGGCAAGTTCAGCGCGACAGTCTGCAGGCCGCCATCGATTTCACGGGTGACGTTGAGCTTGTCGCCAGCCACTTCGACCTTGGAGGCGAAGGTGCCCTGGGCGTAGCCAGTCAGCGCGGCCAGCATCTGGCCGGTCTGGTTGTTGTCACTGTCGATGGCTTGCTTGCCGAGGATCACCAGCTGCGGCTGCTCCTTGTCGACCACGGCCTTGAGGGCCTTGGCCACGGCCAGGGAGTTCAGCTCTTCAGTGGTCTCGACCAGGATGGCGCGGTCAGCACCCAGGGCCAGAGCGGTACGCAGCTGCTCCTGGGCAGCAGTCGGGCCGACGGCAACGGCGATGATCTCGGTAGCCACGCCCTTTTCCTTCAGGCGTACGGCTTCTTCCACGGCGATTTCGCAGAAGGGGTTCATGGACATCTTGACGTTTGCAAGGTCGACGCCGGAGTTGTCCGCCTTGACGCGAACCTTGACGTTGTAGTCGACCACTCGTTTGACAGCTACAAGAACCTTCATGGATTCCTCGTTACTCTCCGGTGAAAAGAATGTCGCCTGGGGCATGCCCGGCGATTGCGCGTGGGTACAAGGGCACCTCTAAAAACGTTCCTGGCTGCGGGAAATTTCCTGTGACCGAACAGTCCTGTTTTGACTTCGCCGGCAAAACCGACGGGTCATTTCCTGTCGTGGCGTGTAGACTCCACTACAAAGCCGGATTCGGCCCGAAAACCCTGCTCCACGCCTGGTCTTTAGGGGTACACCTGCGCCCGGCGGTCAGCCTACGGCGAGCGTAAAACCGCTCGTATCTTGACCGTAACACCTAATCCGGTCAATACGGCAAATCGGCCAGCCTCCAGCCGCGTTCCAGTGATTTTACTGGGCTCCGGCAAATTCAAACAAACGTTTGTATTGGACCCGCCAAGTGGTGTAGATATAATGCGCGGCCAAGACAAAGCGGTGTAGTCCGTCATCCACGAAGCTACAGCTTACACAGTCGTGCATGGCCCTCCATCACCCAAAAAGACAAGACAAGCAACAGCGATGAGCCTTGAGTAGGAGAGAACCAGTGGAACGCGAATACATGGAATTCGACGTGGTCATCGTCGGCGCAGGCCCGGCGGGCCTGTCCGCCGCCTGCCGCCTGAAGCAGAAGGCCGCCGAAGCCGGTAACGAGATCAGCGTCTGCGTGGTCGAGAAAGGCTCGGAAGTCGGTGCCCACATCCTCTCCGGCGCGGTGTTCGAACCTCGCGCCTTGAACGAATTGTTCCCCGACTGGAAAGAACTCGGCGCTCCGCTGAACACCGAGGTCAAGCGCGACGACATCTATGTACTCAAGGATGCCGGCAGCTCGACCAAGGTCCCTGACCTGTTCGTGCCCAAGACCATGCACAACCAGGGCAACTACATCATCTCCCTGGGCAACCTGTGCCGCTGGCTGGCCCAGCAGGCCGAGAACCTGGGCGTGGAAATCTACCCAGGCTTCGCCGCCCAGGAAGCGCTGTTCGACGAAAACGGCGTAGTGCGCGGTATCATCACCGGCGACCTGGGTGTCGACCGCGAAGGCAACCCCAAAGACGGCCTGTACACCCCAGGCATGGAACTGCGCGCCAAGTACACCTTGTTCGCCGAAGGTTGCCGCGGACACATCGGCAAGCAGTTGATCAAGCGCTACAACCTCGACAGCGATTCCGACGTCCAGCACTACGGCATCGGCCTCAAGGAAATCTGGGAAATCGACCCGGCCAAGCACGAGCAAGGCCTGGTGGTGCACACTGCCGGCTGGCCGCTGGACGTGATGAGCGCAGAGAACACCGGCGGCTCGTTCCTCTATCACCTGGAGAACAACCAGGTGGTGGTCGGCCTGATCGTCGACCTGTCCTACGCCAACCCGTACCTCTCTCCGTTCGACGAGTTCCAGCGCCTGAAGCATCACCCGGTGATGAGCCAGTACCTCGAAGGCGGCAAGCGCATCAGCTACGGCGCTCGCGCCATCTGCAAAGGCGGCCTGAACTCGCTGCCGAAGATGGTCTTCAACGGCGGCGCGCTGATCGGCTGCGACCTGGGCACCCTGAACTTCTCCAAGATCAAGGGCAGCCACACCGCCATGAAGTCCGGCATGCTCGCCGCCGACGCCGTGGCCGAAGCGCTGTTCGCCGGCCGCGAAGGTGGCGACACCCTCGACAACTACGTCAGCGCCTTCAAGGCCAGCTGGCTGTATGACGAGCTGTTCGCCAGTCGCAACTTCGGCCCTGCGCTGCACAAGTTCGGCCCGTTGCTCGGCGGTGCATTCAACTACATCGACCAGAACTGGTTCGGCGGCAAGCTGCCGTTCACCCTGCACGACACCAAGCCGGACTACGCCTGCCTGAAGCTTGCGGCCGATTCGCAGAAGATCGATTACCCCAAACCCGATGGCAAACTCAGCTTTGACAAGTTGAGCTCGGTATTCCTCTCCAGCACCAACCATGAAGAGGAACAACCCTGCCACCTGAAGCTGGCCGACGCCAGCGTGCCAATCGCCAGCAACCTGCCGCTGTACGACGAACCGGCCCAGCGCTACTGCCCGGCCGGCGTGTACGAAGTGGTCACCCAGGAAGATGGCAACAAGCGCTTCCAGATCAACGCGCAGAACTGCGTGCACTGCAAGACCTGCGACATCAAGGATCCGGCCCAGAACATCACCTGGGTCACGCCAGAGGGCGCGGGCGGACCGAACTACCCGAACATGTAAGACCGCCCTTGCACGAAAAAGCCCCCAAGGCCAGGCCCTGGGGGCTTTTTCGTATTGGATTGCAGACAATCATACGGCCGGGGCTATGGTCCTGTAACGGACCTGCGTGGCACTCGTATCCAGCCCAAGCTGAGCGAGCCGCTCACGCACATGCGCCAGACAGGCGCCACCATCGGGCAAATAATGCCCAGACGCGTCGTTGATCATCCCCAGCAGATCCTGCACGATCGTGTGGGACGCTACACGTGCGATGCTGAACTCTCCTGCACAGACGACCGGGTTGCCGGAGCCGAGTTGACTATGGCGGATATAGCTGCTGCGGGATGCGGTCTTGTCCCAACGCCTGACAATGATGCTTCCCTGTGGGGTGTAGACCCACGTGTAAGAGTCGATCTCGGTATTGGGCTCAAGATAGACCGGTTTCTTGTCTTTGAGATCGTAGGCCAGAAGCCTGCCCTGGTACTCGCCAATCAGCTGGCAGACTCCATTGATCGTTTCAGGCTCGTAGGAGCGCCAATTCAGCCAATCAGACAGCAGAGGTCGCCAGTTGACCGGATAGGTGTATCCGGCGAAGTCCAACGGTGTCTGCCCGCCCTCCTCGCGCCAGTCCAACCAATTGATCTTGCCCGTCCAGTTTGCGCCTGAGGCTGGCAACAGCCATGGACTGTCGGATCCCAGCACACGATTGCTCATGTGGGCATTGACGACCAGATCCAGCGAACTCATCCGCCATGCCGGACCATAGCCGTCGCCGCTCACCTGATACAACTCCACGCTGACAAGTTCGTCGGCAAAGATCGCGCGCCCCTGGAACATGCTGACCAGATCCACGTCGGCGACCAAGGCCGAGCCTCGTTCGAAATTCCTGGCCAGAAACTGCTGGTGACGACTGCCGTTGATCGAGAAATAGACGCTGTCCGCAGTTCCGGCGCTGTATTCGTCGCAAACCTGGACATGCAGGACGAGTGTCTCAAGCAACATGCCCGATGCCTTGTTGCGCGGTCGTTTCACCTGCCAGCGCACGGATGGCGAACGCGTGTCCTGGGGCCCCAGCCAGACCTCGCCGTGCACCGAATCGGCACACAGCGCCTGCGTTTGATCGCCAAACCCAAGCGCCCCCTCGGGCGAGAGATGCCATCTTTCGCTCCCCTGGGCGGCAGGCAGACAACGTATGCCCAGACCAAGCACCTGACCGGTAGCGACACTGGTCAGTTTCCCGTCCTTGAACATCCATTGCATGGCAAGCGTCTCCGGCCCCGAATCAATGCGCACGCCTTTTTCATCGGCCATCAGCAGCGCGTGCTCATGGCCCAGACAGAATGGGAGGCCCACCGGAAGCCCCTCGATTTCGGACTCGCGGCCTTCCTTGCCATCGAGCGAATCGAGCTGTAGGTGCGAGACTTCCGCATCACGGCCATTGGCATCGATCAGACGCAGTGCAACGCCACTGGCCGCTTCCTGGATGTCAGCGATATGCCGAAACCCTTGCAGAAGATGGGCGCCAGTGAGCCGCTGGCCGTCTCCATAGACCACCAGCCAGGCCTGCTCATGATGTACCCGGTCATCGAAGACGCAGGCTTTGCTGCTCCCCCAGTTGATAACGGGTGTTCTCATCACTGGGGCATGGCCGGAATCAGCCTCTGGCGCGTCGTGCGACACACCCGAAAACAGCATGTCCTGTGGGATTTCCGGCAGTTGCTCGCGCGTCTGCCATTTCACGTTGAAACCGTACATCGATTGTCTCCAAATCCGTTAGATGCGGGTACTTGAATCAAGGACCGAGCAATCTACGGATGTGGAACACCAGCGGCAGTCAGCGCTGTTCCCTCTTCCAGGTGTGAACCCCAGCACGCGTCCCGTAGGACCCAGGCTGCTTCGCTAGAGTGGCGAGGTGACCGAGCACTGCGCTGCACACACGGGCCTACGATGGCGGAAGTACACCGCCGTCATGAAGCCGACAAGCCCCATGACCAAGCAGAACCCTACGCATACCCAGGGGCTCCAAGGCATCAATGCGATCAACGCCAGCGGCGTGGTGCTGGCCCACAGGGCGTAGGCGATGTTGTAGGTAAAGGAAATACCCGAAACGCGGATCTGCGCCGGGAACAACCCGACCATCACCGACGGCACCACCCCCACCACGCCACAGGACAAGCCCGCCAGAGCATAGGCCAACCAGATCCAGCCCAACTGCCCCACCAGGCTTGCGTACAACGCTCCGATGCCCAAGGGCAGCAGCAGGCTGTAGATCATCAACGCACGCCACGCACCGATGCGGTCGACCAGCAGGCCAGCCAATACGCAACCGATGTTGAGAAAGACGATGCCCACGCTGCTCAGGGCGAAGGTGTGCCCTGCGGCTATGCCAAAGCGCTGCTGCATCACGGTCGGCGTGATCACGACCAACACCACCACCGCCGAGGTCAGCACACAGGTCAGCAGCGCCGCCGGAAACAGCGCATGGCGATGCTCACCCAGCACGCTGCGCAGTGGAAACGCCACCGGCTGCTCCTGGCGCTCGCGCAGGGCCAGGAATACCGGCGTTTCACTCAACCAACGGCGCAACCAGACGCCGATGACACCAAACACACCACCCAACAGGAAGGGATAACGCCAGGCGTAGTCGAGAATTTCTTGCGGACTATAGACCTGCGCCAGCAAGGTCGCGGTCAGGGCACCCAGCAGGTAGCCGAAGGTCAGCCCGGCCTGCAAAAAGCCTAGGGCATAACCGCGTCGGCCAACAGGGGCGTGTTCGGCAACGAAGGTCCAGGCGCTCGGCACCTCGCCGCCCACTGCAGCGCCTTGAAGGATGCGCAATGCCAGCAGGATCAGCGGCGCGGCATAGCCGATATCGGCATAGGTCGGCATCACGCCGATCAGCAAGCACGGCAAGGCCATCATCAGGATACTCAGGCTGAACACCCGCTTGCGCCCCAGATGGTCGGCGAAGTGCGCCATCAGGATGCCGCCCAGCGGCCTGGCCAGGTAGCCAGTGACGAAAATCCCGAAGCTTTGCAGCAGCCGCAACCACTCGGGCATCTCGGGCGGGAAGAACAGTTGGCTGAGGGTCAGGGCAAAGAACACGAAGATGATGAAATCGTAGATTTCCAACGCGCCGCCCAACGCCGCCAGGCCCAGGGTCCGGTGATCGCCACGGCTGAACCGGGGCGCACGGGCGGTATCGATGGCAGTCATGGCAAGGTTCCGCAGATCGGCAAAAGGCAAGAGGATAGCAAATGCCACCCCCTTGCCCCACCCGACTCAGCTCGAGCGGCTGAACACCGTGTGGCCGTAGTTCATGCGTCGGATCGGGCCGCCCTTGCCCACCAAGCTCGCCGGCAGAGGCAACTGCCCTATCACCAGCGGCAGGTCGATGATCGCCATGAACGATTCCAGCGCCTCGTCATCCGGTACGCGCGGCAGGCTGATGTTCACCGCCTGGCGCTGGGCCTGAGGCACCGCAGGCACCTTCAAGTGCTGGGAGTGGTAGAGCAAGGCATGCTGGATCTGGGTGCTGACCCGGCAGAAGCGCGCCAGGTCGACACCAGCGTGGCTGGCCAGCTCGATATTGCCGATCAACAGGTTGAACGGTTGCAGCGCACTCTGCACCAGGCGCTGCAGGTCTTCGAAGCTCTCCACCGGGGCGATGCGGTAATAGCCCAGGCCATTGAGCATTTTCTCCAGTTGCAAACGCTGGCACGGATGCTCGTCGGCAATGAGGATGCGCAGGGTCTTGTTTGCCATCGTCTGCACCTGGGCAACGAGGGTTGAGGAAATACGCCCTGCCCCTACTACGCCAGTACAGGCGACCGCCGCGACGGGGCCTGGCCGGGGACTTTCCTTGATAGTTGTCGGGAAACCAGGAGAAATCAAGTCGCCAGCATGGGAATTTTCATTTGCCATCAAGGGTGTAACGCAGCTGATACGGGTGTTTCAGCGCCGTGTCGAATACGTCAGGATTCCCACTCGCGCATGCGCACGCGGCAGTGTTTCATCGCATTGACAATGTGCTTTTCCACCAGGCTGCGGGAGATCCCCAAACGCTCGGCGATCTGCTGGTGGGACAGCCCTTCGAGCTTGCGCAGCAGGAAGCTTTCCCGGCAGGGCTTGTTCAGTTCATCCAGCGCGCGCTGCATCAGTTCCAGGCGCTGGTCCATCTGCATGCGCTGGGACAACCCAGGCCCATGCCAGCGCTCGTCCGTATCCAGCACCTCCAGCGGCTCGGCCTGGCGTACCTGATGACGCCGATGGCGATCGACTACCAGATTCAGTGCAGTACGGTACAAAAAGGCGCGCGGGTGTTCGATGCGCTGAGCATCGGTGCGCTCCAGCACCCTCAGGTAGGCATCATGGGCGACGTCCTCTGCCGCCTGGCGGTTGCCCAGGCGCGCGGAAAGGAAACTCACCAGCTCACGATAGTAATGTTCCACGACGGTACCTGGCATTTCCTTGCTCGACACTTGCAATCGGAACACGGGACGAAGTGATATCAATGCGACATACTACAAATTATAATTATTCTCAGCAACAGCCTACCTCTTTGCCTTCTGCGCTTAAATTCCGACATCCAGGCTTCGTCTAACTGGGACCGCCTTGCGCCCCACGATTGACCGCGCGTGGCCATCACTCCTGGCCGGAAGCCTGCATGAAACGCTTAACCAACACCCGCCGTCGTATCCTGTTCGGTGGCCTGGGCCTGCTCGGCCTGGGTGCCTCGCTGGCCTGGAAGACCCTGCCCTTCGGCGCGCTGCCGGTCAGCACCGTCGAGGTCGTGCGGGGCGATATCGAAAGCAGCGTCACCGCCCTGGGCACCTTGCAGCCCAGGCGTTATGTCGATGTGGGCGCCCAGGCCTCCGGGCAGATCCGCACCCTGCACGTTGAGGTGGGCGACCCAGTGCGCCAGGGCCAACTGCTGGTGGAGATCGACCCGTCCACCCAGCAAGCCAGGCTCGACGCCGGCCGCTACTCGATCGAAAACCTCAAGGCCCAGTTGGCCGAGCAACGCGCCCAGCACCGGCTGGCCACCCAGCAGCACGCACGCCAACGCGACCTGGCCGCCGCCGGCGCCACCCGAGAGGAAGACCTGCAAACGGCCCAGGCCCAACTCAAGGTGACCCAGGCCCGCATCGACATGTACCAGGCGCAGATCCGCCAGGCCCAGGCCAGCCTGCGCAGCGATGAGGCCGAACTGGGCTACACACGCATCTACGCGCCCATGAGCGGCACCGTGGTCGCGGTGGATGCTCGGGAGGGCCAGACCCTCAACGCCCAGCAACAGACGCCGTTGATCCTGCGTATCGCCAAGCTCTCGCCGATGACCGTCTGGGCCCAAGTGTCGGAAGCCGACATCGGCAAGGTCCAGCCCGGCATGAGCGCCTATTTCACCACCCTGGCCGGCGGCAAACGCCGCTGGAGCAGCCGCGTGCGCCAGATCCTGCCGATCCCGCCCAAGCCACTGGACCAGGCCAGCCAGGGTGGCGGCAGCCCGGCCAGCGCCAGCATCGGCACCACCGGCAACAAGGTGGTGCAGTACACCGTGCTGCTGGACGTCGATAACCCCGATGGCGCCCTGATGGCCGAAATGACCACCCAGGTGTTCTTCGTCGCCGGCCAGGCCAAGCAGGTGCTCACCGCGCCTCTGGCGGCGCTGGACGACACCGACGGCGACGGCCTGCGCCTGGCCCAGGTGCTCAATCGCGAAGGCAAGATCGAGCAGCGTCAGGTCCGCACCGGCCTGAGCGACCGCCTGCGCGTGCAGATCCTCGACGGTCTGAGCGAGGGCGAGCGCCTGGTCATCGGTGCCCCGTCCGCCAGCGGAGGTTGAATGTCTGCGCCCCTGATCGAACTCACCGACATCCGCAAGGCCTACGGCGGCATCGACACACCCAAAGTCGAGGTGCTGCGCGGCATCAGCCTGAGCATCCACCCCGGCGAGTTCGTCGCCATCGTCGGCGCCTCGGGGTCAGGCAAGTCGACGCTGATGAACATCCTCGGCTGCCTCGATCGCCCAAGCGCCGGCCATTATCGCTTTGCCGGCAAGGACGTCGCCGACCTGGACAGCGACGAACTGGCCTGGCTGCGCCGAGAGGCCTTTGGCTTCGTGTTCCAGGGCTATCACCTGATCCCCTCGGGCTCCGCCCAAGAGAACGTCGAGATGCCGGCCATCTACGCCGGCACCCCAGCCGTCGAACGCCACGCCAGGGCCCACGCCCTGCTCGAACGCCTGGGTCTGGCCAGCCGCACCGGCAACCGCCCACACCAGTTGTCCGGCGGCCAGCAGCAACGGGTATCGATCGCCCGGGCCTTGATGAACGGTGGCCACATCATCCTCGCCGACGAGCCCACGGGCGCACTGGACAGCCACAGCGGCGCCGAAGTCATGGCCTTGCTGGACGAGCTCGCCCACCAAGGCCATGTGATCATCCTGATCACCCATGACCGCGAAGTGGCGGCACGCGCACACCGAGTCATCGAGATCCGCGACGGCCTGATGATCAGCGACTCGGCCGACGAGGCCCCCGCAACCGAGAGCCATCAAGGCCTGCAAGCCGACGAGCTGCGCCAGCGCCTGGACCGCGGCGCCACCCTGCGCGGCGCCTGGAAAGGCGAGCTGTTCGAAGCCTTGCAGGCGGCCTGGCGGGTCATGTGGATCAACCGCTTTCGCACGGCCCTGACCTTGCTCGGCATCGTCATCGGCGTTGCCTCGGTGGTGGTGATGCTGGCAGTCGGTGAAGGCAGCAAACGTCAGGTCATGGCGCAGATGGCCGCGTTCGGCTCGAACATCCTCTACCTGTCCGGCAAGGCGGCGACCCTGCGCGAGCCGGCGGGCCTCATCACCTTGGACGATGTCGCCGCGATCGCCGAGCTGCCCCAGGTCAAACGCGTCATGCCGGTCATCGGCGAAGAGCTGATGGTGCGTTACGGCAACAACAGCCAGCAGTTCTATGTCGGCGGCAACAACACCTGGTTCCCTGAGATCTTCAACTGGCCGGTGGTCGAGGGCAGCTTATTCAGCGAAGCAGACGAAGCCAGTGGCGCCGCCGTGGCAGTGATCGGCCAGAAAGTGAAGGAGAAGATGCTCGACAACCAGCGCGACCCGCTGGGTCAGTACCTGTTGATTGGCAACGTGCCGTTCCAGGTCATCGGCATCCTGGCCGGCAAGGGTGCCAGCTCGGGCGACCAGGACAGCGACGAACGCATCGTGGTGCCCTACTCCGCCGCCGCCATCCGCCTGTTCGGCCGTTACGACCCCGAATACGTCACCATCGCCGCCCTCGATTCCTCACGTGTGCATGACACCGAAGCGGCCATCGACCACCTGCTGCGCCAGCGTCACCAAGGCAAGCACGACTTCGAACTGACCAACGACGCCGCCTTGATCCAGGCCGAGGCACGCACCCAGAACAGCCTGTCGCTGATGCTCGGTGCCATTGCCGCCATCTCCTTGCTGGTCGGCGGCATCGGCGTGATGAACATCATGCTCATGACCGTGCGCGAGCGCACTCGCGAGATTGGCATCCGCATGGCCACTGGGGCCCGTCAGCGCGACATCCTGCGTCAGTTCCTCAGCGAAGCGGTGATGCTGTCGATGGTCGGCGGGGTGACGGGCATCGTCCTTGCCCTGTGCATCGGCAGTGGCCTGATGCTCGCAGGCATTGCCGTGGCGTTCGCCTTGCCTGCCATTCTCGGCGCATTCGCCTGCGCCGTCGTCACCGGCGTGGTGTTCGGCTTCATGCCGGCCCGCAAGGCCGCTCGCCTCGATCCGGTCAAAGCCCTTACCAGCGTATAACTCATGACCCTGCCCAGCCGCATCAGCCTGTTGACCCTGAGCCTCGCCCTCGCCGCCTGCAGCACACCGCCCGCACCGGAGGCCGGTATCGCCGCCCCAGCGGCCTGGCTCACCCAGCCCGACGACGGTGCCCGGCCGCGGCCCGACGCTGTCTGGTGGAAGGCCTTCGCCAGCCCTGAGCTGGACCATTTGATCGAACGAGCCCTGGCCAACAGCCATGACCTCGGCGCCGCCACCGCACGGGTGCGCCAGGCCCAGGCCCGCGCAGTGATCGCGGGTGCGCCTTTGTTGCCCGAGGTGCAGTTCGGCCTGGATGGCAGCCGCCAGCGCCTGCTGCGCGGCGATGGCAATGACCAGCTCGATGCCAGCAGCAGCGAGCGCACCAGCACCTCGTTCGGCACCCGTCTGAGCGCCAGCTACGAGATCGATTTCTGGGGAGGCCTGCGCGCTGCCCGCGACAGCGCCTTGCATGGCCTGGACGCCAGCCGTTTCGACCGCCAGACGGTCGAGCTGACCTTGGCCAGCGCGGTGGCCGACAGTTACCTCCAAGGCCTGGCATTGGAGGAACAGCTGCGCATTGCCCGTCTGAACTTGAGCAACGCCCGTGATGTGCTGACGCTGGTGCAAGCGCGGGAGCGATCAGGCTCGGCCACGCGCCTGGAGCTGGCCCAGCAGCGCAGCCTGGTGGCTGCCCAGGAACGCCAGGTGCCGCTGCTTGCGCAGCAATGGCAGGATAGCCGCGTCACCTTGGCCACCCTGCTGGGCGAGCCGGTCCAGCGCCTGCCCGCCAGCCGCCACACCCTCGGCGCCCTGCAATGGCCACACATCGGCAGCGGCGTGCCCAGCGACCTGCTCGGCCGACGCCCCGACATCGCCGCTGCCGAGGCACGCCTGGCGGCAGCCAGCGCCAATGTACAAGTCGCCCGGGCCGCGCTGCTGCCCAAGCTGACCCTTGGCGCCGACCTGGGCAGTGGCGCACGCACCTTCGCCCAGATCCTGGACAGCCCCTATTACACCCTCACCAGCGGGCTGATCGCGCCGGTCTTCAACAACGGCCGCCTGCGCGCCGCCCGCGACCTGGCCACGGCCGAGCAGCAAGAACTGCTGGAGAACTACCGGGCGAGCATCCTGGCGGGCTTCGCCGACGTGGAAAAGGCGCTCAACGCCATTCGGGGCGTGGACAATCAGCGCCAGTGGCAAGATGAGGAAGTGCGCCAGGCGCGCATCGCGTTCGACCTGGCCCAACAGCGTTATGCCGCAGGGGCCGAGACGTTGCTCAGCGTGCTGGAAACCCAGCGCACTTTGTATGAAGCCCAGGACCAGCAGGCACAATTGCGCCTGGCCCGGCTACAGGGCAGCGTGGCGTTGTACAAGGCATTGGGGGGTGGCTGGCAGGTGCCGCGCTGAACGGCATCGGGGCCGCTATGCGGCCCCTGGGCATCGATCAGGACACAATGTTTTTCAGCGACAGATGCCGCGCATACCAGGGTCGACGCGGCACCCGCCGCACCAGATCGCCGATCGCATCATCCTCGCCAAAGGTGATGCGCAGCGCCAGCTTCATGGTCTCGACGTCCATCTCCACCGACTTGCCGGGACGCATGCCAGGAACCGTGCTGCAACCATGGGTGTCCGGCCCCAGCCAGGGATCATCGACCTCCACCCAGCGCCCTGGCGCGAACCAGTTCACGCCGTTGACCTGCACACGCCGCACCTGGCCTGGGTGGTAGCGCTCCTGGGCGCGGTACCAGTCCTCGATCCGGTCATCGATCCAGCCATGGAAGCCCCAGAACACTGGGTTCACATGGGAGGAAAACGGGTCGCCAAGAAAGTCGTTGTCCGGCCCGAACCAACGCGCGGCGAAGTCCGCCGGATCACGCGCGAAAGGCACCGGTGCGCCGTTAAGCGGATCACGCGGCACCGAAGCCCAGCACATGTGCAGCCAGTCGTGCAGGGTCATTTCCATCTCCGAACCCAGCGCGCCCAGGCTCAGTTTTGCAAGGTACCGAGGATCTTGATATTGCGACTCCCAGACCTGGAAGTTGCTGCAGAACGTCTCGCCGGCCTTGATCGCCGACACCCACTGGCCATAGGGCTCATCGTCCGGCGCCTGCCAACTGGGCGGCACACAGCAGCCATCGTGGTTCTCGTGGTAGCGGGCAAAGCCTGCCCGGTCGAGCTCGACGCTCGGCTGCGGCAATGGGAAGTGCGTCCAGGACGGCAAATCCTGCAGTCGACGCGCGGACTGCAGCATGTGCCGGTGCATGAACAGAAAATCGATCCCCGAGCCATTGCGATGCTTGCGCGGGCCACGGGCGTCGCGCTCACGCTCCCTTGGACCCGGCTGCCAGCCCAGACCGCGCAAGGCGCCGCGCTGCTGCTCGGACAGGTCATGCCATTTGTCCCGGGTGGCGTGCCAAAGCTGATGGAACAAACGGTGCTCGGCGCTGAGCACCCAGGCCTGCATCTGCGGCGTGTAGCCGATGCGCTCGCGGGCCTCTGGGAAGCGCCGCTTGACCGCGACAAAGCGGCTGTCGGCCAACGGCAGGTTCAGTGGTCGATCCAGCCGCTGCAGGCGCCCGCTCAGGGTGCCGGTACCGGCATTGGCGAAATCGCCCCAGACCTCGTCGAGACTGGCAGTGCATTCGTAGCTCGGCCCGCCCCGCTGGTTGAGCAACCGCCAGCGCACCTGCGCCGAAGAGGCCCCGACCAGGTCGCCCAACACCCGGTAATGGGCCACCCCGTCGCCACGCAGGCGCTCGCCGGTATCGACGAAGCCGCGCAAGCCACGGCCCTTGGTGGCGACATCGAGAAACAGCTCGACACCTTGCACCGGCAGCCCTTCAAGGCCCGATTCAGCGCCTTCGAAGCGCACGTCCCAGATCCCACGCAGGTGATCGGCCAGTACTTGCCCTGCATAGTCAGCCAATTCGACGCTGGCCTCCCCTGGGGTGACGATGTCGTCCTCAGGGTCGTGGGTCAGGGTCTTGTGCGCGTAATACGCCGCCGTACCGGTTGCCCCGGCCACGGCCAGGCCTGCGATGAATCCTCGTCGGGAAATGCCCATTGCGCTTCTATCCGTTCCAGCCACACTGTGGGCTCTGTCCAAGCTAGGACGTAGCCTGGGTCGGGAAATTTACTGCGGGGTAAGAGCCCCGAGGGTTGCTTCGCCGCTGCCCACCAAGACTTGCGATCAACCTGTGCAAACTGCCGCCTGCACGGCCTGGGCAAACCGATCAGCCACGTCGTCGATCTGCTCGGCAGTGATGATCAAAGGCGGCAGGAAGCGCACCACCGCGCCATGGCGCCCGCCGAGCTCCAGGATCAACCCGCGCCTGAGGCATTCGCGCTGGACGTTCGGCGCCAAGGCGCCGTTGGCGGGTGCATGGCCCAGGGCATCGACGGCGCCGTCCGGGTCCACCAGTTCGACCCCGAGCATCAAGCCGCGACCGCGGACATCCCCCAGGTGCGGATAGTCGCGCTGCAGACGCAACAAATGACCGCGCAAGCGCTGGCCCATGGCCTCGGCATGTTCGGCCAACCCCTGTTCGACCAGATACCCCATCACCGCGGAGCCTGCCGCCATGGCCATCTGGTTGCCGCGGAAGGTGCCGGCATGGGCACCGGGCTTCCAGGTGTCCAACCAGTCGCGATAGATCACCACCGCCAGGGGCAGGCTGCCGCCAATGGCCTTGGACAAGGTCACCACGTCCGGCACGATGCCGGCATGCTCGAAGGCGAACATACGCCCGGTGCGGGCGAAGCCACTTTGGATCTCGTCGACGATCAGCGCCACCCCTGCCTGTTCAGTGATGCGGCGCAGGCCGCGCAGCCACTGGATATCAGCCGGAATCACGCCGCCCTCGCCCTGGACCACTTCGACAATCACCGCCGCCGGCAACGCCACACCCGCTTCGGGGTCGCACAGCAGGTTCTCCAGGTAATGCAGGTTGGCCCGCACGCCCGCCTCGCCACCCAGGCCGAACGGGCACCGGTAGTCGTAGGGGTACGGCAGAAACTGCACGCCTTGGTCGAGCAGCGCTCCTAACGGCTTTTTCGGCCCCAGGCTGCCCATCAGGCTCAACGCGCCCAGGGACATGCCATGGTAGGCGCCCTGGAACGCCAGCACGGTGCTACGCCCCGTGGCGGTGCGAACCAGTTTCAGTGCCGCCTCCACCGCATCCGTACCGGTCGGCCCACAGAACTGGACCTTGGCCTCCCGGCGCAGGGCGTCGGGTAATACACCAAACAGGTCCTGGACGAAGCGGTCCTTGACCGGCGTGGTCAGGTCCAGGGTGTGCAGGGGCAGCTCGTCGGCCAGCACGCGCTGGATGGCCTCGATCACCACCGGGTGATTGTGGCCTAGGGCCAAAGTGCCGGCACCGGCCAGGCAGTCGATGAACTGACGCCCTTCGACGTCCTCGACATGGATGCCACGGGCGCGTTTGAGTGCCAGGGGAATGCGACGCGGATAGCTGCGCGCGTTGGATTCCTGTTGCCGTTGGCGCAACAGCAGGGGCGAATCCTCGAACGTGTACAACGCCTGTGGCGCGCGGCTCGACGGGACGTGGGCAAGGCTGGAGACGATCGACATCGGAAAATCCTCGCGAACAAGCGAATGAGCCCCGCCACGCCCCCGTAAGTGGAGAGAGGTGTCGGGTGGTATCGCTTGGGAAACGCTTCAGCGAGGCGAGGATTTAGCCGTCAGGCAGGTTTTTCAGCAGGTAACTCCTTCGCAGGCAAACCCCACAGGTCCAGCGGCGGCACTGAGAGCAGCGGAAAACCTGTGGGAGCGGGTTTATCCGCGAAGAGGTTTGCGCCGCCTCAATGATCAGGCCACCTGGCGCGCCGGCACCCGCAGCCACACCCGCAGCCCATCGCTGTGGCTTTCGAAGCGCAAGCTGCCGGCGCAGCGCTGGACGATGGCCTGGACGATCGCCAGCCCCAACCCGCAGCCACCGCTTTGGTCATGGCGCCAGAAGCGCTCGGTCAGGTGCTCGATGTCCTCTTCGGCGATTCCCGGCCCGTGGTCCCGGACCATGAACCCCACCTGCCCATCGGCCATCTGCACCTCCAGTTCCACCGCATTGTCGCCGCCATGGCGCAGGGCGTTGTCCAGCAAGTTGCGCAGCGCCGCCACTGCCAGGGGGGCGGGCATGCCCAGGTAGATCCGGCTGGCCTCCTCTGGCAGGCGCACGACGATACGGCGGTTGTCGCCGCCACCGGCGTCCTGCACCGCCTGGCGCGCCACCTGTTCGGCGCTGCACTGCACACCGTCGTCGAACGACAGGCTGCCCTCCACCCGGGCCAGCATCAGCAGTTGCTCAAGGGTCCGGTGCATGCGGTCGGTGCCTTGCTCGGCATGCTCCAGGGCTTGCTCGCGCACCGCGCCTTCGGTCATGCGCGCCACCTGCAGGTGGGTCTTGATCGCGGTCAAAGGGCTGCGCAGCTCATGGGCGGCATCGTCGGTCAGGCGCCGCTCGCGCTCGATGGTCTGGGCGATGCGCAGGAACAGCTGGTTCTGGGTTTCGAGCAACGGCTGCAGCTCACTGGGCATACCCGCCACCTGCAGCGGCTCGACGCTGTCGGCTCGGCGCCTGCGCAAGGCGTCGCGCATGCGGTTGAGCGGCTCCAGGCCTTTGCCGACGCCTATCCACAAAAGCCCGAGGCTGCCGAGCAGGGCCATCAGTACCGGTGCCGAGGCCGCCAGCAGGATCGAGCGATTGAGCGCCTCACGCTCTTGATGGCGGTCGGCGGTGGTGATGCGCACATCGCCATGGTTGTAGGTGAACGTGCGCCACAGCGCACCGTCGATGGTCTGGTCCCGGAAGCCACTGCGCTGATCGTCCATGGCGCCGTCGTGCTTGTGGTTGCTGGCCAGGATCTCACCGCGCAGGGAGCTGACCTGGCAAGCCATGCCATCCGGCACGCTGAGCTGGTCGGCGGAGAAATGCGCATCCTCGCCCTTGGCCGCCAGCGGCTGGGGCAGTTGCTCGATCAACCCGGCGACCATACGCGCCGACGCGACCAGGCGTTGGTCGAGGGAGAACATCATCTGCTGGCGCAGGTCGCGCAGCATCCAGGCGGCGGCCAGCGCCCAGATGATCACGAAGGCGATGCCCAGGATCAGCGTCAGGCGCGCGCGCAGGCTCATGGCGCAGGCTCCTGCGGGGCCTGGGCCGGACCAAGGCGATAACCCAGGCCGCGCACGGTCTCGACGATGCTGTTGCCGAGCTTGCGGCGCAGGTGATGGATATGCACGTTCAAGGCATTGCTTTCGACTTCGTCGCTGAACCCATAGACGCAATCCTTGAGCTGCTCGCTGGAGAGCACCCGCCCGGGGTTCTGCAGCAAGGCCTGGAGCAGCGCCTGCTCGCGACGGGAGAGGTCCACCGCCTGGCCGGCCAGGGTGGCCTCGCAACTGCTGGGGTCGTAGCGCAGCGGGCCATGTTCGATGACATTCACCGCACGCCCGGCCACGCGGCGCAACAGGGTATGCAGGCGGGCGGCCAGCTCGCGCAGGTCGAAGGGTTTGAGCAGGTAGTCGTCGGCCCCAGCCTGCAGGCCATCGACCCGGTCGGTGACCGCATCGCGGGCGGTGAGCACCAGCACCGGCAGGGTCACGCCTTGCTGGCGCAAACGGCGCAGCAGCTTGAGCCCGTCTTCGTCGGGCAGGCCCAGGTCGAGGATCATCACATCGAACTGCGCGGCCTGAAGCAGCGCCTGCGCGGCCGAAGCGGTGGCCACCCGGTCCACGGTCAGGCCTTGGGCGGCGAGGCCGGCGCAGATGCCGCTGGCGATCAGGTCGTCGTCCTCGCAAAGCAGTACGTGCATGAGGGGGTCTCCGGTGGGGAAGCTTGTATTGCACGCTTGGCGGATTAAGAACCGATTATGAATGATTCTTCGAACAGCGGTACTCGCCGTTGCGCAACCGAATGCCACGCCGCGCCTACACAATGGCAGCGAAACTGCGCCGGTTAACCTTGGGTTAATCAACCACGGCCAGCATGGCCAAATTCACAGTTCTGCCAAGGCGAAGACATGCGCGTTCTCCTGCTCTTCCTGACATTCCTGCTGGCCGGCCCGCTGCAGGCCAACCCGTTCGAGACCAAGCCGGACTTCCTGCCGGTCAACCAGGCCTTCGTCCTGACCCACGACCGCCAGCCCGACGGCCAGATGCGCTTGTACTTCCAGATCAAGGACGGCTACTACCTCTACCAGAAGCGCCTGAAGTTCGATGGCCTTGCGCCTGAACAACATCCACAGCTCCCGCCCGCCGAGAACCATCACGATGAGTTCTTCGGTGACAGCGCGGTCTACCGCAACCAACTCGAACTACTCATACCTGCCAACGCCCAAGGTCAACTGCGCCTGGGCTGGCAGGGCTGCGCCGATGCCGGCCTGTGCTATCCCCCTCAAACCACTGCCATCGACCTTGGCGGCCAGGCGACGCCGGCGTCGGCGCAAGCCACTGACCAGGCCCTGGCCAGCGACCTGCAACAGGCCAGCCTGGCCTGGAGCCTGTTGGCGTTCTTCGGCCTTGGCCTGCTGCTGGCCTTCACGCCTTGCTCGCTGCCTATGCTGCCGATCCTCGCCGGGCTGGTCCTGGGCAATGGCGCCAGCGCCCGCCGTGGCTGGCTGCTGGCGGGGGTCTACGTGCTGAGCATGGCGCTGGTCTATGCCGGCCTTGGCGTCGTCGCGGCCCTGCTGGGCGCCAGCCTGCAGGCCTGGCTGCAGCAACCCTGGTTGCTGGGCAGCCTGGCGGCGCTGTTCGTGATCCTCGCCCTGCCGATGTTCGGCGCCTTCGAATTGCAATTGCCTGTCGCCCTGCGCGATCGCCTGGACCGTGCAGGCCAAGGCACTCGCGGCGGCAATGTGTATGGCGCGGCCCTGCTGGGCGCACTCTCCGGCCTGCTCATGGGCCCGTGCATGACCGCTCCGCTGGCCGGCGCCTTGCTGTACATCGCCCAGAGCGGCGATGTGCTGCAAGGGGCGCTGGTGCTGTTCAGCCTAGGCCTGGGCATGGGTGTCCCTCTGCTGTTGCTGGTCACCCTCGGCAACCGCTACCTGCCCCGCCCCGGCGCCTGGATGAACCTGGTCAAGGGGCTGTTCGGCTTCGTGTTCCTGGCCATGGCCCTGTACACCGTCCGCAGCCTGCTGCCGGCCCCCTTGCTGTTGGCCTTGGGCGGCGCCTGGCTGATCGCCCTGGCCTGGGCCGCCTGGCCGGCCCTGCACCGCTTGCCGGCCCTGCGCGCGGCCCCCTTGCTCGGCGCATTCTGGGGTGGGCTGTTGCTGGTTGGCGCGGCCGCAGGCGGCGATGATCTATGGCAACCCTTGCAACCCTTTGCCGGCAGCGGCTCGCAAAGCGCGGCCAAGGCCGAGGATACCTTCGTCACCGTCAGCCAGCCCCAAGCGCTGCAACGCGAACTGGACGCCGCCAAGGCACGCGGTCAGTGGGTGATGCTGGACTACTATGCCGATTGGTGCGTGTCGTGCAAGGTGATGGAGAAACAGGTGTTCGCCCGGCCCGATGTACTCGCCAACCTGGCCGATGTGCACCTGGTGCGCCTGGATGTCACCGCTGACACCCCGGCCAGCCGCGAACTGCTGCAACGCTACCAGGTACCCGGCCCGCCCAGCCTGATCTGGATCGGCCCGGAAGGCGACGAGCGCCGTGCCCGACGCATCACCGGCGAGGTGGATGCCGCAGCCTTCCAACGACACTGGGCCCAGACCAGGAGCCAAGGCTGATGCTGACCGTTACCCTGGGGCCACTGACCATGGCCCTCAACCACCTGCTGCTGCTGGCGGCTCTGGTCGTGGCCAGTGTCGTGGGCTCGTGGGTGGCCCGGCGCGGCGGTGAAAGCCCCGAGTCGGCGTTGTTCAACCTGTTCCTGCTGGGGCTGCTGTGCGCGCGCGCAGGATTCGTCCTGGCGTACTGGCCGATGTTCCGCGACGATCCGCTGCAGGCCATCGACATTCGCGACGGCGGCTTTTTGCTTTGGGCCGGGCTGATCGGCATCGTCATCGGCGCCCTGTGGCAGGGCCGACGTCATCCGGGCCTGCGCCGGCCACTGGGCTGGGCGCTGCTGAGCGGTGCGGTGTTCTGGACACTGGCCAGCCTTGGCAGCCATCTCTACAGCAAAGGCACCGAGCTGCCTGCGCTGAGCCTGCGCAATGCCAGCGGGCAATCGGTGGCGCTGCACGATTACCGTGGCAAGCCGCTGGTGATCAACCTCTGGGCCACCTGGTGCCCGCCGTGCCGCCGGGAAATGCCGGTGCTGCAGCAAGCCCAGGACGAGTACCCGCACGTGACGTTCCTGTTCGTCAACCAGGGCGAGACACCCGAGAACGTCAGCACCTTCCTGGCCACCACCGGCCTGAGTCTTACCCACGTACTGTTCGACGGCAGCGGTCAACTGGCCCAGCAGGTCGGCTCCATGGCCCTGCCCACCACCTTGTTCTACACCGCCGAAGGGCGCTTGATCGGCAGCCACCTGGGCGAGTTGTCCCGGGCCAGCCTGCACCGCGCCCTGGAACCTTTCGAGCAGGCCAACCTGCCCGCCTCCGCCGCACAAGGAAATTGACATGCGATTGAATGCCCTCCTGCCCCTGGCCCTCACCATCCTCGCCGCCCCCACGCTGCAGGCCGAGGAACTGCCCAAGGCAATTCAGCAACTGCAAGCCAAGGGTGCCGAGATCAAGGGCAGCTTCGATGCGCCCAATGGCCTCAAAGGCTATGCCGCCGCCTACCAGAACAACGGCATCGCCTTGTACCTCACCCCTGACGGCAAGCATGTGCTGGTCGGCAGCCTGTTCGACGAACAGGGCAAGGACCTGAGCGCCGAGCCGCTGCAAAAGCTGGTGTATGCCCCGATGAGCAAGGCGATCTGGGCCAAGATGGAAAAGACCGCCTGGATCGCAGATGGCAAGGACGACGCCCCGCGCAAGGTATACCTGTTCAGCGACCCCAACTGCCCGTACTGCAACATGTTCTGGGAGCAGGCGCGGCCTTGGGTCGAGTCAGGCAAGGTGCAACTGCGCCACATCATGGTCGGCATCATCCGCGAGGACAGCCCTGGCAAGTCGGCGGCGCTGCTTGCCGCCAAGGACCCGGCCAAAGCCCTGCAACAGCATGAGAAGGCCGGCAAGGCCAGCACCCTCAAGCCGCTGGAGACCATCCCCGAGGCGGTGCGCCAAAAACTGGCGGCCAACATGGCCCTGATGGATGAGATGGGGTTGGCGGCGACCCCGGCGATCTTCTACCAGGATGACAAAGGCCAGTTGCAGAGCCAGCAAGGGGCGCCGCGACCAGAGATGCTCGGACAGATTCTGGGCAAACGCTGAACGCAGGCTGCCGCCTCCTCCATGCGTGGGTAACCCCTCTCCCACAGGCGCAGTGGCATTGCTAAGAACACCGCTGTGTCTGTGGGAGCGGGTTCACCCGCGAAGGGGCGCAAAGCGCCCCACTCCCTCAAAGCGCCTCCAGCTCCGCCATCAGGTCACTGAGCCGGTCAACCTTGTCCTCGTCCAGCGCACTGCCCTCCAACCCCCGCACATACTCGGCCAACGCCTCCACCGTGCTGCATTCGAACATCGCCCGCAGCGGCACGTTCAGTTGCAACTGCTGCTGCACCCGCGAGGCGATCTGGGTCGCCAACAACGAATGCCCGCCCAACTCGAAGAAGTTGTCGTGCACGCCCACTCGCTCGATCTTGAGCACCTCGGCCCAGATGCCAGCCAGCGTGTGCTCCAGCTCATCGCGTGGCGCCAGGTAGTCCTGGCTATGTTGCGCGCCGATGTCGATCGCGGGCAGGGCTTTGCGGTCGAGCTTGCCGTTGGCGTTGTGGGGCAGGCTCTGCAGCCAGGCCCAGTGCACAGGCACCATGTAGTCCGGCAACTCGGCGCGCAGGCGTAGCTTGATCTGCTCCAACAGCGCTGCATCGGCCGTCACGCCCTGATGCGCCACCAGGTAGCCGACCAGGTGCTTGCCGTTGACACCCTCCTGCACGCCCACCGCCGCGTCGCGAATCTCGGCCTGCTCGTACAGACGCGCTTCGATCTCACCCAGCTCGATGCGGTAGCCGCGGATCTTCACCTGGTGATCGATCCGGCCCACGTATTCAAGCACGCCATCGGCCCGGCGCCGTGCCAAGTCGCCCGTGCGGTACAGGCGCTCGCCAGGCGCCCCGTACGGATGCGGGATGAACGCCAGCGCTGTGCGCAGCGGGTCGCCCACATAGCCGCGCCCGACACCGGTCCCGGCCACGCACAATTCCCCCACCGCCCCCAGCGGCACCAGGGCCTGGGACTCGTCGAGCAGGTACAGGCGGTTGTTGTCGGTGGGCGTGCCGATCGGCAGATAGCTGCCACGGGTAGACGCCGCATCGACCCGGAAGAACGCCACGTCGTCCGAGCATTCCGCCGGGCCGTAGGCGTTGACCAGGCCGATGTGCGGATACCGCTGCAACCATTGGGCGGCCAGCTCCGGTGGCATGGCCTCGCCGGTTGGCAGCATCCAGCGCAGGCCCTCCAAGGCTTGCCGCTCGCTCGCGAACATGCCCTGGATCAGCGAGGGCACGCTCTCGAGCACGGTGATGCCAGTGGCCTCTACATGTGCCAACAGGCCTTGCGGATCATGGGCGATGGCGTTCGGCACGATCTCCACCCGGGCGCCGAACAAGGGCGCGGCGAGGAACTGCCACACCGAAATGTCGAAGCTCTGGGAAGCGGTCTGAGCGATCACGTCCTGCTCGTCCAGCTCAAGGTATGGCACCTTGCTCAACTGGTTGTTGAGCATGCCGCGCTGCTCGACCATCACTCCCTTGGGCAAGCCGGTGGAGCCAGAGGTGTAGATCACATAAGCCAGGTTGTCCGCTGCGCTGTGGATGCCTGGGTTGTGGCTGGCCACGGCGCTGGCCTGCACTTGTTCCCACACCAGCAATCTCGGCCGGGCAGCACCTGAAACTTCATCGAGCAACTGACGCGCCTGCTCGGCGCACGCCGCCGTGCACACCAGCACCGGGGTGCGGCTGAGCTCGACAATGCGGTGCAGACGCGCCGACGGCAGCCCAGGATCCAGCGGTAGATAGCCGGCGCCGGCCTTGAAGCAACCGACGATCATGCCCAGCAACGCCAGGCCACGTTCGGCCAGCAGCGCCACCGGCTGGTCGATGGCCACACCCGCCGCGACCAGCGCATGGCCCAGGCGATTGGCTGCAAGGTTCAGCCCGGCGTAGTCGTAGGAAGCCTCCAGGCAGCGCGCGACCATCCGCTCAGGGTGCGCGGCGACCCGCGCCTCGAACAGCTCGATGTAGCTCTGCTCCAGCGCATGGGCGTGCTCGGTGCAGTTGCAATCTTCCAACAGGAAGCGCTGCTCGGCTTCACCAAGCAACGGCAACTCGGCCACCTCGCCCTCGAAGCCTTCCACGAGCGCCAGCAACAGGCGCTTGAACTCAGCCAGCAAACGCTCGACGGTGGCGAAGTCGAAATAACGCTGATCGAACGACACATGCAGGCCCAGGTCGTCGCCGGGATAGCACACTGCCGTGAGCGGGAAGTTGGTATGGGTGCGGCCCGAGTCGGAGGTCGCGTTCAGGTGCTGGGCATGGTCCAGCACGGCGCTTTCCACCGGCGCGTTCTCGAACACGAAGAGGCTGTCGAACAGCGGCTGGCCCTTGGGCAGTTCGCTGCACGCCTGGATCGCCACCAGCGGCAGGTACTCATACTCACGCAACTCCATGTTGCGCTCGAGCAGGCCTTGCAGCCATTGGCGCACGCTCTGGCGCTGGCCCGGCCCGGGAAGCTGCACACGCAGGGCGATACTGTTGATGAACAGGCCGACCGTGCGCTGCATCTGCGGCAGGCTCACCGGGCGACCGGCCACGGTGACGCCGAAGACCACGTCGCGCTCGCCGCTGTAACGGGCCAGGACCAAGGCCCAGGCCGCCTGGGCGAAGGTGTTGATGGTCAACTGATGCGCCTGGGCCAGCTCACGTAGCCGCACGCCGTCGCGCACATCCAGGCGGGTGTAGCAGTCGCCGACGATCATGCCGTTGCCCGCATGATCGTGGCGCAGTGGCCGGTCGCTGGGGATGGCCGTGGCGCGCTCGAAGCCTGCCAGGTTGCGTTGCCACCACTGACGCGCCTCACCCAGGTCCTGGCGTTGCAGCCAGCCGATGTAGTCACGGTAGCGTGGCGGCACCGGCAACTGGGCCGCACGGCCCTCGCCCAGGGCCTGGTAGAGCGCGAAGAAATCGTTCATCAGCAACGAACGGCACCAGGCATCGATGAGGATGTGGTGGTTGCTCATCATGAACCAGTAGCGCGCGTCGGCAACCCGTACCAGCCGCAGGTGGAAAGGCGCCTCGCGCAGCAGGTCGAAGCCGGCTTCGCGTTCCTGCTTGTGCAGCGCTTGCAAGCGCGCCTCCTGGGCCGCGTCGTCGAGATCGCGCCAATCCTGGTAGTCCAGCGCCGTGTCGCCGGGTTTGTGGATGATCTGCAGCATCGCTTCGCCGGCGCTCCAGCTGAACGACGCCCGCAGGGCTTCGTGACGCGCCACCACGGCCTGCCAGGCCTGGGCGAAGCGCTCGGGGTCCAGGGCGCTGTCGATGCGGTAGCGGTCCTGCATGTAGTAGATGCCAGTGCCCGGCTCCAGCAGGGTATGCAGCAGCAGGCCCTCCTGCATGGGCGTGAGCGGGTAGACATCCTCGATCTGCGCAGCCGGTACCGGCAAGGCGTCGATCTGCGCCTGGGTCAGGTGCGCCAGGGGGAAGTCCGATGGCGTGAAACTGCCCGTGCCATCGGCCAGGCAATGCGCCACCAACGCCAGCAATTCCTGGCGATACGCCTCGGCCAATGCGGCGATGGTCGCCTCGTCATAACGCTCGACACTGAAGGTCCAGCGCAGTTGCAGGGCACCGCCATACACCTGACCGTCGACGCTGAGCCAGTTGGGCAACGGCGCGTCCAGGTCATGGGCCAGGCCTGTCGGCGCATCCAGTGCTTGGAACAGCGCGGCGCTGTCGAACTGTTGGTCGAACTGGCCCAGGTAATTGAAGGTGATGCGCGCCTGGGGCAAGGCGGCCATGGCTTCGCGCCCGGTGGTGTCGGCCAGGTAACGCAGCACGCCATAACCCAGCCCCTTGTGCGGCACCTGGCGCAGTTGCTCCTTGATGCCCTTGATAGCCGCGGCGCGGTCCTGTTCGGCGTCACCCAGGCGCGGGGTCAGGCACAGCGGATAGGCAGTGGTGAACCAACCGACACTGCGGGTCAGCTCCATGTCCTCGAACAAGCCATCACGACCATGGCCTTCCAGTTGCACCAGCACTTGGCTGTCGCCACTCCAGCGGCACAGGGTGCGCGCCAAGGCGGTCAGCAGCAGGTCGTTGACCTGGGTGCGGTAGGCCGCAGGCGCCTGTTGCAGCAACTGGCGGGTCTGCTCCTGGTCCAGGACGATGGCCAGGGTGCGGGCATGGCGGTGCAGATTGCCGCCCAGGGGATGGTCACAGGGCAATTCGTGACTGGCGGTGCCGAGCTGGTCTTGCCACCAGCCAAGCTCGTCGCGCAGGGAGTCACTGCCCGCGTAGCTGGCCAGGCGCGCAGCCCAATCCGCCATGGCGTGGGTCTTGGCCGACAAGGGCTGGCCACGGTAGAGCGCTTGCAGGTCCTCCAGCAGCACGCGCCAGGACACCCCGTCCACCACAAGGTGATGGATCGCCAGCAACAGGCGCTGCGCTCCCTGCCCATCGGTTACCAACAGCGCCCGCAGCAGCGGGCCTTCGGCCAGGTCCAGGCTGCGCTGCACGTCGGTGAACAGCGCCTGGCAGTCATCCAGGTCAGCCACGGTGGCGACCCAAAGCAACTGCTGGGTAAGCGATTGTGCGTACTCGGCCTGCCAATGCCCTTGGGTCTGGGTGAAACGCAGGCGCAGGCTGTCGTGATGCGCCACCAATGCCGCCAGGGCCCGCTCCAGCACCGGGGGCTGCAACGGCTCGCGCGCCGCCAACAGCACGGCCTGGTTCCAGTGCTGGGGTTGAGCGACTTCGCTGTCGAAGAACCACCGCTGGATCGGCGTCAAGGCACTGCTGCCGCGCCGCACGCCCTGCTCGATGCCGCTTGGCGCCTCGCTGCGGCTGACCACGGCGGCAAGCGCCTGGACAGTCTGGTGCTGGAACAGATCGCGCGGGGTGAACTGCAAGCCCAGCTGGCGGGCGCGACTAACCACCTGAATCGACAAAATCGAGTCGCCCCCCAGTTCGAAGAAGTTGTCCTGCACGCCGATGCGGGCGACGTTGAGCACCTCTTGCCAGACCTGCGCCAGTTGCTGCTCCAGTTCGTTGGCCGGCGCCTGGTAGTGCTGGCGCGCCTGCTCAAGATCCGGCGCCGGCAAGGCACGCCGGTCGAGCTTGCCGTTGCCCATCAGCGGCAGACGGCTCAGCAGCACCAGGTGCGCAGGCACCATGTAGTCCGGCAGGTGTTGCCGGGCATGGGCCTTGACCGCCTCGCGCAAGGCGGCCTGAGTGTCGGCATCGGCACTGGCCTGCGGGCAGGCCAGATAACCCACTAATTGCTTGCCCCCCGGCAGGTCCAAGGCGACGACCACGGCTTCGTCGACATCGGCATGGGCCTGCAACTGGCTTTCGATTTCCCCCAGCTCGATACGGAAACCCCGGATCTTCACCTGCTGGTCGGCACGCCCGACATACTCCACCAGATCATCGGCGCGCAGGCGCACCAGATCTCCCGTGCGGTACAAGCGACCGCCGTGCTGGCTGAACGGGTCGGCGACGAAGCGCTCGGCCGACAGCCCCGGGCGATCGTGATACCCCTGGGCAAGCCCCACACCACCGATATACAGCTCACCGATACCGCCTTGGGGTAGCAGCGCCAAATCATCATCGAGCACATACGCCGTGCGCGCTCCGATCACCCGGCCGATCGGCACACTACCCGCCTCCACCGACAATTGCTGCGGCGCAAGACACGCTAGCGGCATGACCACGGTTTCGGTCGGCCCGTAGGCATTGAAGAACTGCTGTGGCAGGAAGGCCTGGCGGATACGCTGCAGGTGCTCCCCGGTCAGCGCCTCGCCCCCGGTGATCACCAGGCGCACCGGCAAATGCTCGCCCAGCCCGACCAGATACTGGGCCAACTGGCTGCCATAGCTGGGAGTGAAGCCCAGGATGCTCACCTGCTGCTCGCGCACCAGTTGGCAAATATCCTCGGCGCCCCACTGGCCCTGACCACGCAGCACCACACGGGCGCCGCAGAGCAATGGCACCAACAGGCGCTCGGTGGCGGCGTCGAAGTTGATCGAATAGAAGTGCAGCTCGCAGTCGTCGCTACGCATGCCAAATGCTGCGATCACCGCCTGGCAATGCATGGCGATTTCACCATGGCTGACCACCACGCCCTTAGGCTGGCCGGTGGAACCGGAGGTGTAGATCAGGTACGCCTGGTGCTGAGGCAAGTTGAGGTTATCCAGCGGTGCATCGCTGTAACGGCAAAGCGACGCGGCATCATCCTCCAGGCACCAGTGCGCCACGCCTTCGGGCAGCTCGCCCAAGGACGCGAGCAGCGCGCGCTGGCCAAGCAGCAGGCCGAGACGGCTGTCCTCGATCATGTAGCGCAGGCGGTCCAGCGGGTACTCAGGGTCCAGCGGCACATAGGCACCGCCCGCCTTGAGGATGGCAAGCAGGCCCACGACCATCTCCAGCGAACGCTCCAGGGCAAGCCCCACCCGCACCTGCGGCCCGACACCGCGCTCGCGCAGCGCACGGGCCAGGCGGTTGGCCTGCTGGTCCAGCTCGGCGTAGGTCAGGTGTTGGCCAGCGAAGGTCAACGCCCGTGCCTGCGGACTGCGCGAAGCTTGCTGGGCAAACAGGCCGTGCAGCGTGTGGTCGGGCTCGAAGCTATGCTCCCCTTGCAGCTGGCCAATCAACACCTGCTGCTCGGCACTGCTGAGCATCGCCAGCTCGCACAGGCGCAGGTCAGGGGCGTCGATCAGGCCGATCAGCAGTTGCTGCCAGTGCTCGGCCATGCGGGCGATGCGCGGTTCATCGAACAGGTCGCGGCTGTAAGTCAGACAGCAGCCGAGGCGACCGTCCAGGTCAGTCACCTCCAGATAGAGGTCGAACTTGGTCGCGCTGGCGTCGTTGACCAGATAATCCACGGTCATGCCCGCCAGCTCACGGCTTTGCTGGAAAGCCCAGCGCTGGACGTTGCACATCACCTGGAACAGCGGGTTGTAGGCGCTGCTGCGCGGGGGTTGAAGGGCCTCCACCAACTGGTCGAACGGCAGGTCCTGGTGCGACTGGCCATCGATCACCGTGCGGCGTACCTGTTCGAGCAACGCGGCGCCCGTCATTTGCCCATCGAGCTCGCAACGCAGTACTTGGGTGTTGAGGAAGGCACCGATCAGGCCTTCGCTTTCCGGGCGGATGCGGTTGGCCATCGGCGCGCCAATACGCAGGTCGCGCTGGCCGCTGTGGCGGTGCAGCAAGACGGCCAGGGTGGCCGTCATGGTCATGAACAAAGTCAGGCCACGCTGGCTGTTGAAGGCATGCACGCGCTCGACCAGCGCGGGGTCGAGGTCGAAGCGGTACAGCGCGCCACGATGACTCTGCACCCCCGGGCGCGGACGATCCGAAGGCAGCGCCAGCACCGGATGCTCGTCACCCAGGCGGGCTTTCCAGTAGCCCAGTTGGCGGTCTCCCTCGCCGCTCTCAAGCCACTGGCGCTGCCAGACGCTGTAGTCCACGTACTGCACCGGCAACGGCGCCAGGGGCGACTCGCGATCATCGACAAAGGCTTCGTACAGCGCGCCCAGCTCGCGGGCGAAGATGTCCATGGCCCAGCCTTCGGTGACGATGTGGTGCAGGGTCAGGACGAAGTAATGTTCGCGCTCTGCGGTCTTGACCAAGCAGGCGCGCAGCAGCGGGCCGCGCGCCAGGTCGAACGGCAGGTGCGCCTGTTCATCGGCCAACTGCTGCAAACGCTGCTCGCGGGCATCGCCTTCGAGCGCGGAAAAGTCATGCCACTGCACGCGCAGCGGGCTGTCCTCGGCCACACACTGACAAGGCACACCGTCGATGTCCGGGAAGGTGGTGCGCAGGGTTTCATGGCGCACGATCAAGGCCTGCAGGGCCCGCTCGAACGCATCCACATGCAGCGCCCCGCGCAGGCGCGCCATGCCACCGACGTTGTACGCCGGGCTGTCCGGCGCCATCTGCCACAGCACCCACATGCGCCGCTGCGAATACGACAGCGGCACCGCCTGGCGACGGTCGACCCGTTCGATGGCGCCTTGCAGGTTGTGCCCACCAGTGGCCTGGATGCGCACGATCTCGGCGCAGAAGGCGCCCAGCTCGCTGGCCTCGAACAAGGCCTTGAGCGGCAGCTCGACATCCAGCGCCTGGCGGGTGCGCGAAACGATCTGGGTGGCGAGCAGCGAGTGGCCGCCAAGGGCGAAAAAGTCATCCTGCAGGCCAACCCGCGGCAGGTTCAGCACCTCACGCCAGATGGCCGCCACTTGTCGTTGTACGGCACTGTGCGGCTCGACGTGCGCACGTTGCCGCCAGACCGGCGCAGGCAGCGCCTTGCGATCGACCTTGCCGCTCGGGCCCAAGGGCATCTGGGCCACGTGAATCAGCTGCGCCGGCACCATGTAGGCCGGCAGGCGTTCGCCCAAGGCCACGAGCAGCGCCTCGGACTGTTCGACGCCACTGTAGTAGCCAACCAACTGCGCCCCGACGGCATCCTGATGGATCTGCACCAGGGCCTGCTCGACACCCGGCTCGGCCAGCAGACAGGCCTGGACCTCCTGCGGCTCGACCCGAAAACCCCGCACCTTCACTTGCTGGTCAAGGCGGCCGAGGTATTCCAGAGCCTGTAGCGGCATCAGCCAGCGGGCACGGTCGCCGCTGCGGTACAGACGTTCGCCCTTGCCGTCAGGCTGGGGCACGAAGCGTTCGGCGGTCAGCCCCGGGCGGCCCAGGTAGCCACGGGCCAGGCCCGCGCCGCCCAGGCACAGCTCGCCCGGCACACCGGGAGCGGTCAATTCCAGCCCGTCATCGAGCACGCGGCACAGCACGTTGCCCAGCGGCCGGCCGATGGGCGAGCGCACACCATCCTCGGCTCGGCAATGCCAGTGGGTGACGTTGATGGCGGTCTCCGTCGGGCCATAGCGGTTGTGCAGTTGCACCTGCGGCAATACCTGCAGCACGCGGTCACGTAGCTGCGCAGACAGCGCCTCGCCACCGGAGAACACCCGACGCAGGCTGGTGCAGCCCGCGGCCAGCGGCTCCTGGACGAACACCTGCAACAACGGCGGAACGAAATGCAGTGTGGTCACGCCATGGGCCTGCACCAGCTCGGCGATACGCTGCGGGTCCCGGTGCTCGCCAGGGCCAGCCAGCACCAACGTGCAGCCCTGGACCAATGGCCAGAAGCACTCCCACACCGACACATCGAAACTGATCGGCGCTTTTTGCATCAGCACATCGCTTTCATCCAGCGCATAGGTGCCCTGCATCCATAGCAGGCGCTCGGCCAGTGCGACATGGGTGTTGCCCACGCCCTTGGGCTGGCCGGTGGAGCCGGAGGTGTAGATCACGTAGGCCAGGTTGTCGCCGTCCAGGTGCAGGCCTGGCGCATGGCTTGGCCAGCTGTCCAGGTGCAGCTGGTCCAGGGCAATGGCACTGACGCCCTCGACCTGCGGCAGGCGCTCGAGTGTGTCGCTATGACTGAGCAGCAGGCCAGCACCGCAATCGGTGAGCATGTAGGCCAGGCGCTCGGCGGGGTAGTCGACATCCAGCGGCACATAGGCACCACCGGCCTTGAGAATGGCCAGCAAGCCGATCATCAACTGCGGCGAGCGCTCCAGGGCGATGGCCACGCAGGTGTCCGGCCCCACACCCTTGTCACGCAGGTAATGGGCCAGGCGATTGGCCCGCTGGTGCAGGGTGGCGTAGTCGAGCTGGCCGCCTTCCCACACCAGCGCCGTACGCTCGGGGGTGCGTTGCGCCTGAGCGCCCAGCTGTTCAACCACCAGGCGCTGGGCGGTCGGCGCTGGCGCCTGCCCCCAGGCCAGCAACTGTGCACGGTCTGTGTCATCGAGCAATTGCACCTCACCCAGCGGCAACTGCGGGCAGGTACAGACCTGTTCGAGCAGGGCCAGCAGGTGCCCGGCCAGACGCTCGATAGTGTCGGCCTCGAACAGTTCGGCGGCGTAGTCGAATGCCAGGCTCAAGCGGCCCTGGTGATCCTGCTCGCTGTGCAGTTGCAGGTCGAATTTGGCCTCGCGGCTGTGCCATGGCAGTTCTTCGGCGAGCAGGCCAGGCAAGCGGCGCAGTGCCGACAGGTCGCGCTGCTGATGGTTGAACATCACCTGGAACAGGCCCTGTTCGCGGGCACCCGGCAGCGCCTCGAGCAGTTGCTCGAACGGCAGGTCCTGATTGGCCTGGGCCAGCAACGTGGCCTGGCGCACCTGGGCCAGCAACTGGTCGAACGGCAGGCGGCCATGAAGCTCGGCGCGCAGCACCTGGGTGTTGATGAAAAAACCCACCATACCCTGGGTTTCCAGGCGCGGGCGGTTGGCATTGGGCACACCGACGCGGATATCGCCCTGGCCGGTGTAACGGTGCAACAGGCCCTGCCAGCCGGCCAGCAGGACCATGAACAGGCTGGCCTGTTGCTCGCGGGCCAGGGTGTCCAGGGCGGTGGCCAGCCTGGCGGGTACGTTCACGCTCAGGCGCGCCGCACGATGGGTGCGTTGCGCGGCGCGCGGGTGGTCGGTGCACAAATCGAGCACCGGCAGTTCATCACCCAGTTGCGCCTTCCAGTGTTCCAACTGCCGCGCACCTTCGCCGTCGGCCAACCATTGGCGCTGCCAATAGCCATAGTCGGCGTACCCCAGCGGCAATGGCGCCAGATTGTCCTGAAGACCCTGGCAGTGGGCGGTATACAGCTTGGCGAATTCGTCGAGCAGCACGTTCAGCGACCAGCCATCGGCGACGATGTGGTGCAGGGTCACCCAGAGTTGGTGGTCCTCGTCGTCCAGGCACGCCAGGGTGACGCGCAGCAGCGGCCCCTGGCCGAGGTCGAACGGCTGCCGCGCCTCGGCTTCACGACAGGCCTGGACCTGCTCTGCGTCCAACCCTTGCAGATCGATGCGGTGCAGCTCGAACGCCACCTCGGGCAACACCTGCTGCAAGGCCTGGCCATCGACCTCGCTGAACTGCGTGCGCAGTGACTCGTGACGTGTCACTAGCGCCTGGAAACTCGCCTGCAGCGCCGCCTCGTCCAACTCGCCCCGCAGGTGCAAGCCGGCAGGGATGTTGTAAGCCGCCGATTGGGGCTCCAGTTGCCACAGCAGCCACAGCCGGTTCTGGGCCAGCGACTGCGGCAACGCCTTGCCCCGCACCAGGGCCTCGATAGGCCCCGGTATCGCGCCACCTTCGGTCAGGATCGCTGCCACCGCGTCGCTGTAGTCGGCCAGGGTCGGCGCTTCGAACAGGGTGCTCAGACCAAGGCCCACGCCCAGTTCGTCCGCGAGACGAGCAGTCACCTGGGTGGCGGCGATGGAGTTGCCGCCCAGCAGCAGGAAATGATCGTCCGGCGCCACCGCTTCGACCTTCAGCACCTCGCGCCAGATCGCCGCGATGCGTCCTTGCAGATCATCGTCGATTGCCTGCACAACAACTGGCGCTTCAATTGCCGGGAAGCGCGCATAGCAGTCCAGGCTGCCGTCGGCCATGCGCAGGCGGCAGGCCGAGCGCTGCAGCTTGCCACTGGAGGTCTTGGGCAATGCGCCCGGGTTGAGCAGCAGCACGGCCGCCGGCGCCTGGCGGCAGGCATCGGCGATGACCTGACGCAAGGTGCGGATCAAATCCTGAGGCTTGACGGCCTTCTGCACGTTGCGGCTGATCTCCACCGCCACGCCGATACCCTCTTCACCTTGATCATCCACGGCGAATACCGCCACACGGCCTTTGCGCAGGCCTTGGACCTCTCGCTCAAGGGTCTTTTCCAGATCCTGCGGGTAGAGGTTCTGACCGCGAACGATGAGCATGTCCTTCAGACGCCCGGTGACGAACAGCTCGCCATCGCGCATGAAGCCCAAGTCCCCGGTGCGCAGCCAGGTCTGACCATCTTGTTCGACGAAGGTACGCGCGCTGGCCTCTGGGTTGCGCCAGTAGCCCTGGGCGATGCTCGGCCCGGCAGCCCACACCTCACCGACGCGGTTGTCGCCCAGCACCTGCAGGCGCTGCGGGTCGACGATGCGCACCGCATGGCCGGGCTGTGGGTAGCCACAGCTCATCAGGACACTGCCTTGCCCATGTTCGGCGCGGTTGGCGGCCAATGCCTCAGCGCCCAATGTCACGGCCGCGATGCCCTGGCCACGGCGGCTGCCGCTGACGAACAGCGTCGCCTCGGCCAGGCCGTAGCTGGCAAAGAAACTGCTCGCCTGGAAACCACATGCGCCGAACGTGTCCGCAAAGTGCTGCAGGCTGTCCTGGCGGATCGGCTCGGACCCTGAGTACGCCACGCGCCAACGGCTCAGGTCCAGGCCGGCCAGGGCCGCCTCGCTGACCCGTTCGCTGCACAGGCGGTAGGCGAAGTCCGGGCCGCCGCTGATGGTGCCGCCGTACTGGCTGATCGCCTGCAACCAGCGCAATGGCCGGGCGAGGAAGTAGCCCGGCGACATCAGCACGCAGGGCACGCCGCTGAAGATCGGTTGCAGCAGCCCGCCGATCAGGCCCATGTCGTGGTACAGCGGCAACCAGCTGACGATCACATCGTCCGGGTTCACGTCGATACCAAAGCCCTGGCGGATCAACTGCTCGTTGGCCACCAGGTTGCCGTGGCTGACCTGCACGCCCTTGGGCAAGGCGGTGGAACCGGAGGTGTACTGCAGGAAAGCGATGTGCTCGCCGCTCAGGGCCGGCTCGCGCCAGTCTGCGGCCAACGCCAGATCCAGTCGATCCACCGCCAGCAAGCCAGGGGCGTCCTGCCCTGCCAGGGCGTCGAGACCCAGCAGGCTATCGCGCAGGCCCTCGACGGTCAGCAGCAGGCGCGGCTGGGCATCGTCGATGATCGACAGCAGTCGCTCCTGGTGATGACGCCGCGAGGATTCCGGCGGATACGCCGGCACGGCAATGACCCCGGCGTACAGGCACCCGAAGAACGCCGCGACATAGTCCGGGCCACTGGGAAACAGCAAGACAGCCCGGTCGCCGAAATCGGTACGCGCCTGCAAGGCCGCAGCGATGGCGCGCGCTCGCAGATCCAGATCCTGGTAGCTGAGCACGGCCTGCTCGCTGGGATCATCGGCCAGAAAGCGCAAGGCGATCCGGTCGGGGGTCCGCGAGGCGCGCTGCGCCAGGGCGTGGACCAACGAGAGCGGGAGTTCGAAGGCGTCCATCATGGGGAGTTCCTGCCAGTGTCTGGGTAAGTCGCGCCGGGGCTGCACCGCGCAAGGCGGGCGGGCAGCGTTCGGCAGCCGGATGTACACAGGGGAACGGATGGGCGAGGCAAATAATTAAACGCCTTGGCGCCAGCGGCGCACGACGCGCAACGCCAGCAAGATGCCATCGCGTGACCGAATTCACGCGCTGACGCTTAGAACGGAAACCCGCAGATACTAATTACTTTTCGCATTTGACAATCATTATCATTGTGAATAATTTGTCGCTCGTCGTAGGAAACGTCCCACGCAGACGTAATCCTCTCTCCCTCCAAGACCAGGTGATTTCCATGGCGGAACAACTATCCACAAGAAAGTGCGATTCACCACTGCTCCAGGCCTTCGTCGACAACCGCAGCATCCTGGTCAAGATCGCTGCCCGCATCACTGGCTGCCGTTCGCGCGCCGAGGATGTGGTCCAGGATGCCTTCTTCCGACTCAGCGCCGCGCCGCAGATCACCTCATCGTTCAAGGCCCAGCTCAGCTACCTGTTTCAGATCGTGCGCAACCTGGCCATCGATCATTACCGCAAGCAGGCCATGGAGCTGAAGTACTCCGGCAGCGAAGAAGAAGGCCTCAACGTCGTCCTGCAGAACGCCTCGCCCGAGGCCACCCACATCAATCTCGCCACCCTCGAACATATCGCCGATGCCCTGGGCGAGCTGCCCCAGCGCACCCGCTATGCCTTCGAGATGTATCGCCTGCATGGCGTGCCGCAGAAAGACATCGCCAAGGAACTGGGCGTCTCGCCGACGCTGGTCAACTTCATGATCCGCGATGCCCTGATCCACTGCCGCAAGCACGGGCGCCAGGCTTGAAACCCATGCGTTATTTTCGCGGGTGACCCCGCTCCCACGGGGTCTGCGGTGCTCTCAATAACACCGCTGCACCCGCGAAGATAGCGCCGCGATGCGGCAGGTCACCTCAAGCCAACGGACAACGATCGAAGAACCGCTCCCGCCCCAGGATCATCAATGCCGCCCGCTTGTGCGGAAAATCGAACTCTTTCTCACAATGGAAGCACTGGTCGTGCAAGTAGCCGATCATCTTGCCGTTGTCGGCGCGCGGTTCGGCAACCACCCGCTGGGTCCGCGGGTCGTCCAGGAACAGATAGTGCACCAGTGCCGATAGCCAGCTGGCCACCTTGTGCGGGCCGCGATGGGCCTGCTCGCCCACCAGCATATGGACCCCTCGGTCGTAGTCGTCCACCGGGTAGAACGGCGCGATGCGGTCTTCCTTGGCCCAATAGGCCTCGAAGTACGCAAAAGGCTGGTCATCGAAGCAGCCGATCAAGGTCAGGGTATGCGGGTCGGCCTCAAGCTTGGCCAGGTATTGGCGATGCTGTTCGAGCGTGCCGTCCTCCTGCCAGAACTGCATCACCCGCGGATCGTTCTGCCAACGATTGAAACGCTCCAGATCCTGCTCGATCTCAAGCGTGCGCAGCGATACCCAAGCGCCTAATCGCGCATCGAACCGCCGGTACACTTCACCTCGAGGCTTGGGCGCACGACGCGGATGGCGCTTGCCGTCGCTGATCAACATCTGCTGCGGGTAAACGCCGGCCTGCGCCTCGCCCAGCCAGGGCTGCGGCAGTTGCCAGAACATCCCCCGCTCGCACAGGTACTGGCCAGGCTGTTCGCCGGGTACCAACAGGCCGCTGGCCAACGCCATGTTCATGGGTTGTCGGCAATGCCAGACCAGGCGCTGACGCGCCGGATCACGGCAAAGCAGCCAGTAGCAGGCGGCCCACAGTGCTTGTGCGGGACGCTCCGGGCAAAGCTGCTCAAGGTGGATGTGCAACGGCTCGCCAGGGGTCAGGCGAACCTGAATCAGCGCGCGCCCCTCCAGGGTCAGGCTCAACCGGCAATCGCCCTCGTCGGCGCTGAGGCTGCGCCAACGCGGCAGGGAAAGAAGCTGCGAATCGGCATCGAACGGCATGGTCATGGCTCACGGCATTGAAAGGGAGGCTCAATCCGGTAGACGTGACGCGCATTCGGGAATTTAGTTGCCAGTCGGCGTCACGACATTGATCCGATAAGGCTGGAAGATGCGCAGCAATTCGCCGCTCTGGCGCAGCCGATCGAGCAAGGCGGCGAATGCCCGGGCATTGATCGGCGCGCCTGGGCGCACCAGCGCATAGTGGTGATAGACCTGATCGATCCGCTCGGAGGCCATCAGTTGCCCCCGGCTGTCCGGGTTTCGCGCCATGAAGTCGATCAGAAACGATCGCGTCGCCAGGGCGATGTCGACGCGTCCGCGCTGCACCATCAACAGGTTGCTGTCGTGGGAATAGGTCAACGTGGCACTGAAGGCTTGACTCAAGTAGTGAGGGTCGGCGTTGAAGTCGGCGAAGGCGTAGTGATAGCCGTGGAACAACGCCAAGCGCTTGTCTTGCAGACTGCTGAAATACTGCTGGTCTCGCCCGGGCTGTTGGCGTGCGACGAACACTTCGGCATCTTCCAGGCCCATGTCCACGCTTTCGTGGCGAATCTGTTCCCAGCCCCATTTGGGGTTCTCGAACACTGCGATGTCCGTGCGCCCTTGCTGGAAGTCGCCAAAACGCCGAGGTATAGACGTCGGCACCAGGACAAAATGGTAGCTGTGCTGTTGCTGGTTGAGGGCCTTGAGCAATTGCGGCAACAGGCCGCTTTCAGCGCCCTGCTCTGGACGCACGGTATAAGGCGGGAAATGCGCCGCCCCGACCCTGACCTCGACGACCGCCTGCGCCGACGCAGGCACCGCCATCCACACTGCGGCGAGCATCAACAAGGAAGACAAAGCCTTCGAGCCGGGCATAGGAGTCAAAAGCAGACACTCATCACGGTTTGCGAATGTATCCAGCAAAGCTAGGCGTTTTCCCGCCAAGGCACAACCTCCGCCGATGTCAAAACAGCAGCATTGTGCCAGGGGATGCCCTTGGGCCCGAGATTGGCTACGCTCTAGCGACCACGCAGGGTACTGCGTCTTGCACGGGAGCCCGGTATGGGGCATTGGCTGGTGATTGACCTGGAAGCGACTACCGATGACGGTGGTTGGCCCGTCACGGAGATGGAAATCATTGAAATCGGGGCGAGCCTGGTGACCCGCGAAGGCCGCGAAATCGATCATTTCCAGCGCTTCGTACGGCCTCGGCGGCGGCCGCAACTGACCCCCTTCTGCCGTGAGCTGACCCACATCACCCAGGCCAGCGTCGATGGCGCTGCGACTTTCACCGAGGTCTGGGCCCAGTTCGAGCGCTGGCTCGGCCATCACCAGGGGCAGTTGCAGGCCTGGGTCAGTTGGGGCGACTACGACCGTCAGCAATTGCAGCAGGAATGGAAACAACACCAGCTCACCAGCCTGTTGCAGGCCCTGCCCCATATCAACCTCAAGCAACGCTTCGCCAAGGCCCGTCACTTACAGCGCCCGATGGGGCTCAACAGCGCCCTGCAACTGGCGGGCCTGCAGTTCACCGGCCAGCAGCACCGCGCCCTGGAAGATGCCCGCAACACCGCGCGGTTGCTTCCCTTGAGCCTGCCGGCCAGCGGCACTTGAATTCAGATGACGAGGTGTTGGGGCTTGGGCATACTGGCCAGCCTTCTTTCCTCCCTCATTTCAGGAGTCGCTCCATGTTCAAGGTCAATGAGTACTTCGATGGCACCGTCAAGTCGATCGCCTTCACTGGCGAAGAAGGTCCGGCTACCGTGGGTGTCATGGCACCGGGCGAATATGAGTTTGGCACGGCCAAGCGAGAGATCATGCATGTGGTGTCCGGCGCACTGACCGTGAAGCTCCCGGGGAGCGATAACTGGGAGGTTTTCAAAGCGGGAAGCCAGTTCAATGTGCCAGCGGACAGCAAGTTCCAGTTGAAGGTGGCAGTGGATACGGCTTACCTGTGTGAGTATCGCGACTAAGGTGTTTTTGGGTCGTGTGATTATCCGTTTCTGGTGGTGACGCCACTGGCGCTTTTCGCCTTTACGGCGACCTACTTTTGCTCTTGGGCAAAAGTAGGCATGGGCGCAAAGGTGACTAAGCGTCACCCCAAAAACAGATCAGCCCACAAATCTCACAACCAACACCACTACCTCATCAGAAACGCAGCAACCCGCTCAGCCGCCATCTGCAGATGCCCCTCATGCGTCAAGCCCGACGCCTTCAGCGGCTTCAAGTCATGATCCGCAGCCGCCAACCAACACACCTCGATCGCTGGCGACAACACATATCCCGCCACCGCCTCCCGATTCCCCAGGGCATCCCGCTCCCCTTGGACAATGAGCGTACGAGTGCGCAATCCCGCCAGATGCTCGACCCGGGGCTTCTCCGGCTTGCCCACCGCATAGAACGGATACCCCAGGCACACCAAGGCATCAGCCTCCAACTCGTCAGCCAGCAGGCTTGCCATACGCCCGCCCATGGACTTGCCACCGACGGCCAACGGCCCCGCGACTAATGGTCGCACCTGACGGTACACCTCGCGCCAGCAGTCAAGCAGCACCTTCTGTGGGTTGGGCGGCCGCTTGCCGCCGCCCTCGCGACGCTGGGCCATGTAGGGAAACTCGAAGCGGATCACCCCCACCCCTTGCCCCGCCAGCCTTTGCGCCATGCCTTCCATGAAATCGCTGTCCATCGGCGCGCCCGCGCCGTGGGCCAGGATCAGGCAGCCCTTGTAGTCCTGATCCCTCCGAATTCTCGGAGGATCGCAGCGCAAGCCTGGGACATTTCCCACCTGCGCCCATTGATCCCCGTCAATACCGGCAATGTGCCCATTACTCATGCTTGCCTCGCTATCTAGCCTGCCTATAACCGTGGATGGGAACCCATACATGAACACAACCAGCAGTACCGCCTATAACTACAAGGTGGTCCGCCAATTCGCCATCATGACGGTGGTGTGGGGAATCGTCGGGATGGGGCTCGGCGTTTTCATTGCCGCGCAACTCGTCTGGCCTTCCCTCAACTTCGACCTTCCCTGGACCAGCTTCGGCCGCCTGCGACCGCTGCATACCAATGCGGTGATCTTCGCCTTCGGCGGCTGTGCCTTGTTCGCCACTTCCTATTATTCGGTGCAACGCACCTGCCAGACCACCCTGTTCGCACCTGCCTTGGCCGCGTTCACCTTCTGGGGCTGGCAACTGGTGATCCTGCTGGCAGCCATCAGCCTGCCGCTGGGCTTCACCAGCTCCAAGGAATACGCCGAACTGGAATGGCCGATCGACATCCTGATCACCATCGTCTGGGTCGCCTATGCCGTGGTGTTCTTCGGTACGCTGATCAAGCGCAACACCAAGCACATCTACGTCGGTAACTGGTTCTACGGCGGCTTCATCCTGACCGTGGCGATGCTGCACATCGTCAACAACCTGGAACTGCCCGTCAGCCTGACCAAGTCCTACTCGATCTATGCAGGCGCGACCGATGCGATGGTCCAGTGGTGGTATGGCCACAATGCCGTGGGCTTCTTCCTGACCGCAGGCTTCCTGGGGATGATGTACTACTACGTGCCCAAGCAGGCCGAGCGCCCGGTGTATTCCTATCGCCTGTCGATCGTCCACTTCTGGGCGCTGATCACCCTGTATATCTGGGCCGGCCCTCACCACCTGCACTACACCGCCCTGCCTGACTGGGCGCAGTCGCTGGGCATGATCATGTCGCTGATCCTGCTGGCGCCGAGCTGGGGCGGGATGATCAACGGCATGATGACCCTCTCCGGAGCCTGGCACAAACTGCGCAGCGACCCGATCCTGCGCTTCCTGGTGGTCTCGCTGGCCTTCTACGGCATGTCCACCTTCGAAGGCCCGATGATGGCCATCAAGACCGTCAACGCCCTCTCCCACTACACCGACTGGACCATCGGCCACGTACACGCTGGCGCCCTCGGCTGGGTCGCGATGATCTCCATCGGCGCGCTGTATCACACCATTCCGAAGGTGTTCGGTAAGGAGCGCATGTACAGCATCGGCCTGATCAATGCGCACTTCTGGCTGGCAACCATCGGCACCGTGCTGTACATCGCCTCGATGTGGGTCAACGGCATCGCCCAGGGCCTGATGTGGCGCGCGGTCAACGCCGACGGCACGCTCACCTACTCCTTCGTCGAAACCCTGGTGGCCAGCCACCCTGGCTTCATCGTCCGCTTCGTCGGCGGCGCGATCTTCCTCAGCGGCATGCTGCTGATGGCCTGGAACACCTGGCGCACCGTGCGCGTACCGTCCACCGACGCCGCCCCTGCGAACGCCCAGTTGGCCTGAGGAGATACGCCTGATGAAACATGAAGTCATCGAGAAAAACGTAGGCCTGCTGGCATTGCTGATGGTGTTCGCCGTCAGCATCGGTGGCCTGACCCAGATCGTCCCGCTGTTCTTCCAGGACGTCACCAACAAGCCGGTCGAAGGCATGAAGCCCTACACCGCCCTGCAGCTCGAAGGCCGCGACATCTACATCCGCGAAGGCTGCGTTGGCTGCCACTCGCAGATGATCCGTCCGTTCCGTGCCGAGACCGAGCGCTACGGTCACTACTCGGTGGCCGGCGAGAGCGTGTGGGACCACCCGTTCCTGTGGGGCTCCAAGCGTACCGGTCCAGACCTGGCACGTGTGGGCGGGCGCTACTCCGACGACTGGCACCGCGCGCACCTGTACAACCCGCGCAACGTCGTGCCCGAGTCGAAGATGCCGTCCTACCCGTGGCTGGTCGCGCAAAAGGTCGACAGCAGCCACACCGACACCAAGATGCGCACCCTGCGCACTCTGGGCGTGCCCTACACCGACGAAGACATCGCTGGCGCCCGCGACGCGGTCAAGGGCAAGACCGAGATGGACGCCCTGGTGGCCTACCTGCAGGTGCTGGGCACCGCGATCAAGAACAAGAGGTAACGATGGAACTGTCACTGGATATCGGCATGATCCGCGGCCTGGGCACCTTGGTGGTGATGATCGCCTTCATCGGCCTGAGCCTGTGGGTCTTCAACCGCCGCCGCGACCGTGATTTCGCCGAAGCGCGCTTGCTGCCCTTCGTCGATGACCGCCTGCCCCCTGCCGGGCAGGAACCTGCCATGAGGAATAATCGGTAATGACCACCTTCTGGAGTACCTACATCAGTGTACTGACCATCGGCAGCCTCATTGGCCTGACCTGGCTGCTGCTCGGCACCCGCAAGGGCCAGAGCAACAACACCACCGACCAGACCATGGGCCACAGCTTCGATGGCATCGAGGAGTACGACAACCCGCTGCCCAAGTGGTGGTTCTGGCTGTTCGTCGGCACCCTGGTGTTCGCGGTGGGCTACCTCATCCTCTACCCGGGCCTGGGCAATTGGAAAGGCATCCTGCCCGGCTACGAGAATGGCTGGACCCAGGTCAACGAATGGCAAAAGGAAATGGACAAGGCTGATGCCAAGTTCGGGCCGATCTTCGCCAAGTTTGCCGCCATGCCGGTGGAAGAAGTGGCCAAGGACCCACAGGCACTGAAAATGGGTGGCCGCCTGTTCGCCTCCAACTGCTCGGTGTGCCACGGCTCCGACGCCAAGGGTGCCTACGGCTTCCCCAACCTGACCGACAAGGACTGGCGCTGGGGCGGGGAGCCGGAGACCATCAAGGCTTCGATCATGGAAGGTCGCCATGGCGTGATGCCGGGTTGGGCCGAGGTGATCGGTGAACAGGGCGTGGCCGATGTCGCCGCCTTCGTGCTGACCAACCTCGATGGCCGTACCCTGCCCGAAGGCGCCAAGGCCGATCCGGCCAAGGGCCAGGAAATCTTCGCCGCCAATTGCGTGGCCTGCCACGGCCCAGAAGGCAAAGGCACCCCAGCGATGGGCGCGCCCAACCTGACCCACCCGCAGGCGTTCATCTACGGCTCGAGCTTCGCCCAGCTGCAGCAGACCATTCGCTACGGCCGCCAGGGCCAGATGCCTGCTCAGCGTGAAATCCAGGGCAACGACAAGGTCCATCTGCTGGCCGCCTATGTGTATAGCCTGTCGCAGGATGCTGCCTCCGAGAGCGTGACTGCCAAGTAACACCTTCGCGGGTAAGCCCGCTTCCACAAGGACAGCGACGATCCTTGTGGGAGGCTTACCCGCGAAAATCCCGCCGAAGCACCAGGACGAGCGACGTCCGTCAAGGGCTCCACCATCGCCCTCCCAGCCTCATCCCTCCTTGCACCCCCTCTGAACAGAACTAAGCTTGTTGCCACAGTGGCCTCGCTTATAGCGAACCCACCTGGCGCGGCGCATGGCCTGACTCCGCGCAACGGCTTTTACGGTCGATCGCACAGGTTTCGGTGAACGTCCCTTCCCGCCGGAGCCCCGCAGAAAAAGCTTGACCGATCGATCAGAAAAAGGCGAAAAACAGTACACATTACAAACATTTATTTGTGTACAATCATCCAGCCCCTAAACCGCGGGACGGTGGTGGAAAGGGCCTGGACACGGGTCGGCGTCATGATCCTTGCGTTGCCATAACCCTGGTGGTTATCGATACTGGCGCCGATTTTCGACCAACAAGAACACCCAAAACCGTGGAACCTTAGAATGAGCACTGCAATCAGTCCGACTGCTTATAACTATAAGGTCGTCCGCCAGTTCGCCATCATGACGGTGGTCTGGGGGATCCTTGGCATGGGGCTCGGCGTCTTCATCGCCTCGCAATTGGTATGGCCCCAGCTGAACCTGGACCTGCCATGGACGAGCTTCGGCCGCCTTCGCCCGCTGCACACCAACCTGGTGATCTTCGCCTTCGGAGGTTGCGCGCTGTTCGCCACTTCCTACTACGTCGTGCAGCGCACCTGCCAGACTCGGCTGATCTCCGACAGCATGGCCGCCTTCACCTTCTGGGGTTGGCAGGCGGTGATCGTCGGCGCGCTGATCACCCTGCCGATGGGCTACACCACCACCAAGGAATACGCCGAGCTCGAGTGGCCGCTGGCGATTCTCCTGGCCATCGTCTGGGTCACCTACGGCCTGGTGTTCTTCGGCACCATCGTCAAGCGCAAGACCAAGCACATCTATGTCGGCAACTGGTTCTACGGTGGCTTCATCGTGGTCACGGCGATGCTGCACATCGTCAACCACATGTCTCTACCCGTCAGCCTGTTCAAGTCGTACTCGGCCTACTCCGGCGCCACCGACGCGATGATCCAATGGTGGTACGGCCACAACGCCGTGGGCTTCTTCCTGACCACCGGTTTCCTGGGGATGATGTACTACTTCGTACCCAAGCAGGCCGAGCGTCCGATCTACTCCTATCGCCTGTCGATCGTCCACTTCTGGGCACTGATCACCCTGTACATCTGGGCCGGCCCTCACCACCTGCACTACACCGCGCTGCCTGACTGGGCGCAGTCGCTGGGCATGGTGATGTCGATCATCCTGCTGGCACCGAGCTGGGGCGGCATGATCAACGGCATGATGACCCTCTCCGGAGCCTGGCACAAACTGCGCACCGACCCGATCCTGCGCTTCCTGGTCGTCTCGCTGGCCTTCTATGGCATGTCCACCTTCGAAGGCCCGATGATGGCCATCAAGACCGTCAACTCGCTGTCGCACTATACCGACTGGACCATCGGCCACGTCCATGCCGGTGCCCTCGGCTGGGTCGCAATGATCTCCATCGGTTCGCTGTACCACATGATTCCGAAGGTCTATGGCCGCCAGCAGATGCACAGCGTCGGCCTGATCAACGCGCACTTCTGGCTGGCAACCATCGGTACCGTGCTGTACATCGCCTCGATGTGGGTCAACGGCATCACCCAGGGCCTGATGTGGCGCGCCATCAACGACGACGGCACCCTCACCTACTCCTTCGTCGAAGCCCTCCAGGCCAGCCACCCGGGCTACATCGTCCGCGCCTTGGGCGGTGCGTTCTTCGCCTCCGGCATGCTGCTGATGGCCTACAACGTCTACCGCACCGTCCGCGCCTCGAAGCCGGCCGAAGCTGAGGAAGCCGCCAAGATCGTCGTCGTGGGAGCTCACTGATGAAGCACGAAGCAGTCGAGAAGAATATTGGCCTGCTGGCCTTCTTCATGGTCATCGCCGTCAGCATCGGCGGCCTGACCCAGATCGTCCCGCTGTTCTTCCAGGACGTCACCAACAAGCCGGTCGAAGGCATGAAGCCCCGCACCGCGCTGGAGCTCGAGGGCCGCGACATCTACATCCGCGAAGGCTGCGTTGGCTGCCACTCGCAGATGATCCGTCCGTTCCGTGCCGAGACCGAGCGCTACGGTCACTACTCGGTGGCCGGCGAGAGCGTGTGGGACCACCCGTTCCTGTGGGGCTCCAAGCGTACCGGTCCAGACCTGGCACGTGTGGGCGGGCGCTACTCCGATGACTGGCACCGCGCGCACCTGTACAACCCGCGCAACGTCGTGCCCGAGTCTAAGATGCCCTCCTACCCTTGGCTGGTGGAGAACAAGCTCGATGGCAAGGACACGCCGAAGAAAATGGAAGTCCTGCGCACCCTGGGCGTGCCCTACACCGACGAGGACATTGCCGGCGCCCGCGACGCGGTCAAGGGCAAGACCGAGATGGACGCCCTCGTGGCGTACCTGCAAGGCCTCGGCACCATCATCAAGAGCAAGCGGTGACACTGATGGATATCGGGATGATTCGCGGCCTGGGCACCGTCGTGGTGATGGTCGCCTTCGTAGGCCTGGCGCTGTGGGTGTTCAACCCACGGCGCAAGAAGGAGTTCGACGAGGCAACCCAGTTGCCGTTCGCCGATGATCCCGAAGCCAGCCGGCACGTCGAGCAAGCGCAAGCGAAAGCTTCTAGGAGCAAAGAACAATGACAACCTTCTGGAGTCTGTACGTCACCGTCCTGACCCTGGGCACCATCTTTTCCCTGACCTGGCTGTTGCTCTCCACCCGCAAGGGCCAGCGCGAGGAAATCACCGACGAGACCGTCGGCCATGCCTTCGACGGTATCGAGGAATACGACAACCCGCTGCCCAAGTGGTGGTTCTGGTTGTTCGTCGGCACCATCGTGTTCGCCCTGGGCTACCTGGTGCTGTATCCGGGCCTGGGTAACTGGAAAGGCATCCTGCCTGGCTACCAGTACCTGGATACCGAAAAACAGACCGAGTTCTCCAACGGCCAGGCCGGCTGGACCGGCGTGCACGAGTGGGAAAAGGAAATGGCCAAGGCCGACGCCCGCTTCGGGCCGATCTTCGCCAAGTTCGCCGCCATGCCGGTCGAAGAAGTCGCCAAGGATCCGCAGGCACTGAAGATGGGGGGCCGCCTGTTCGCCTCCAACTGCTCGGTGTGCCATGGCTCCGATGCCAAGGGCGCCTACGGCTTCCCCAACCTGACCGACAACGACTGGCGCTGGGGCGGGGAGCCGGAGACCATCAAGACCACCATCATGAATGGTCGCCACGGCGTCATGCCGGCTTGGGCTGAGGTGTTGGGCGAGCAAGGCGTGGCCGATGTCGCCGCCTTCGTCCTGACCAACCTCGATGGCCGCACGCTGCCCGAAGGCGCCAAGGCCGACCCGGCCAATGGCCAGAAGCTCTTCGCCGCCAACTGCGTGGCCTGCCACGGTCCCGAAGGCAAAGGCACCCCAGCGATGGGCGCGCCTAACCTGACGCATCCGCAGGCGTTCATCTACGGTTCGAGCTTCGCCCAGCTGCAGCAGACCATCCGCTATGGCCGCCAAGGCCAGATGCCGGCCCAGGCGCAGATGCAGGGCAACGACAAGGTCCACCTGCTGGCGGCCTATGTCTACAGCCTTTCGCACCAGGACGCCGAGCAGCAGAAAGCAGAGTGACCAAAACGAGCGGCCCCGGCGATCAACACCGGGGTCGCTTTTTTCTGGGCTGGCAGGATTGATAGGAGGAAGCGCTACCGGATTCCGAAGGGCAAGGCACTGGGAAATTCTCTGGTGAACAGGCACCAAGCCTGACTTACCCAGAGGATTTACGAAATGACCTACCCCACCTATCCCGTAGCCCTACCCCCAAAACAGCCTGGCCGCTATGGCAACCGCCCAACACCCAGAGCGTTCGTGTTCGCATCCGATCCACAGTACCCATGGACGCCCGCTTCCGACTACGGCGATTATGAAAGCAACGCCGAACGCAACGAAACGTCACAAGCCTTGATCCACGAGCAGTACGCCAGCATTGCGAGCTACCGCAACAGCTTTGGCGGTACAGGCGTCCCAGTGATGATCAATGGCGACATGACTGCCTACGGGCACGGCTGGCAACGCAAAGTCCTCTACCCGATCATCGAGCGCCACCTGCAAGAGAACTACTACTTCGGCCTGGGTAACCATGACTACAGGAACAATGTCACCGATGAGTCCGGGGGCTCATTCAACAACGGCGGGCCCAGGGACAGTGTGATAGATCTGATCGACCATCACCGAGGGCTCGTGGACACGATGGATGTCGCGACCTCCGGCAGCTACAAGCAGACCAGCTATAGCGGCAGCCTGGGGTATAGCATCAGTTTCGGTCGGGTTCGCCTGATCCAGCTGAACAATGAGCCAACCTATCGCGTGGACTTCGACAGTGGATGGGCATGGCCCTTCGAGCACCGCCATAAGTTCAGCGTCACCGACGCGCTGGGCTGGCTGGAGGGGCAATTGAAGGAAGCCTATGAGAACGGCCAGATCATCCTGCTCAACCTGCATCAACCAGACGATTGGGATGGCACCGAGGAGGACCTGATGCACTTCAGGGACATGATCAACCACTGCCAGGTCAACGCCGTATTCGGTGGCCACTATCACACAGAAGCCGGAGGCTGGTATCGCTCCAACAGGCAATATGGCGTGGTGCCGGTGTTCCTGAGTGGCTCGGCCTCCCAGCGAACCTATCTGCTGGCCGAGCTGGACAACGACGCTCAAGGGTTGACCATCAAATGTGTAAGGAACAACGACTGGCCCCAAGCCGAAACCCTGAGGCACCTGAGGCTGTATCGGGCATAGACACTTGCCTGCGGCGGGCACGCCTTGTCAATTGACCTGCGTCAAGGCGAGCCCCAATACACGATAATCGAATACAACCCAATGCGACTTAACGCCGCAGCCACACCCCAGGTGCCATGACGGGCGTATCATGCTCCCAGACACCTGACTGGTAACAAACGCGGCCGGCATGCACTGGCCGCAGCGTTTTTCCACTGCCGTGGGACATGATGATGAGCAAGCAAATTCCGGTACATGACGTCACCCCGCCCGCCAAGAAAGGCAAGGAATCCGTCGACCTCTACGCCTCCCGGGAAAAAATCTACACCCGTGCCTTCACCGGCCTGTTCCGCAGGCTGCGCATGGTCGGCGGGGCGATCCTGTTCCTGCTCTACTTCGGCACCGTGTGGCTGAACTGGGGCGACCACCAGGCCGTATGGTGGAACCTGCCCGAGCGCAAGTTCTACATCTTCGGCGCCACCATCTGGCCGCAGGACTTCATCCTGCTCTCGGGCCTGCTGATCGTGTCGGCCTTCGGCCTGTTCTTCATCACCGTCTTCGCAGGCCGCGTATGGTGCGGCTACACCTGTCCGCAGAGTGTCTGGACGTGGATCTTCATGTGGTGCGAGAAGGTCACCGAGGGTGACCGCAACCAGCGCATGAAGCTCGACAAGGCGCCAATGAGCACCAACAAGTTCCTGCGCAAGGCTGCCAAACACAGCCTGTGGCTGCTGATCGGTTTCGTCACCGGCATGACCTTCGTCGGCTACTTCTCGCCCATTCGTGAACTGGTCAGCGAATTCTTCACTGGCCAAGCCGATGGCTGGGCCTATTTCTGGGTCGCGTTCTTCACCTTGGCCACCTACGGCAATGCCGGCTGGCTGCGTGAGCAGGTGTGCGTGTACATGTGTCCCTATGCCCGCTTCCAGAGCGTGATGTTCGACAAGGACACCCTGATCGTCTCCTACGACCCACGCCGCGGTGAGACCCGTGGCCCACGCAAGAAGGACATCGACTACAAGGCCAAGGGCCTGGGCGACTGCATCGACTGCACCATGTGCGTGCAGGTCTGCCCCACTGGCATCGACATCCGCGATGGTCTGCAGATCGAATGCATCGGCTGCGCGGCCTGCATCGACGCCTGCGACAACATCATGGAAAAGATGGACTATCCAAAAGGGCTGATCAGCTACACCACCGAACACAACCTGTCCGGGCAGAAGACCCACATGCTGCGCCCGCGCCTGATCGGTTATGCCGTGGTGCTGCTGGTGATGATCGGCCTGCTCGCCACCGCCTTCGCCACCCGTTCGCTGGTGGGCTTCGATGTCAGCAAGGACCGGGTGCTGTACCGCGAAAACGCCCAAGGGCGGATCGAGAACGTGTACAGCCTCAAGGTCATGAACAAGGATCAGCGTGATCATGTCTATGTGCTCGACGCTACCGGCCTGCCTGGCCTGCAGCTCGAAGGCCATCGCGAGATCCGCGTTGCTGCCGGCGATATCGTCAGCCTGCCGGTGCAGTTGTCGGTCGCGCCCGAGCAACTACCCTCGACCACCAACGAAATCACCTTCATCCTCAAGGACGCCGATCAAAGCGCCACCCAGGTTGAAGCCAAGAGCCGTTTCATCGGCCCGCAAATCCGCTGAGAGAGAACTCGACAATGCCTGCCGCAACCGCCGACAGCCCTTGGTACAAGCACCTTTGGCCCTGGATCATCATCGGCATCCTGACCACCTCGGTGTGCCTGAGCCTGACCATGGTCAGCATCGCCGTGCGCAACCCCGACAACCTGGTGAACGACAACTACTACGAGGCCGGCAAGGGGATCAACCGCTCCCTGGATCGTGAGCTGCTGGCCCAGACCCTCAACCTCAAGGCCAGCGTCCATCTGGACGAGCTGACCGGCGAAGTCGACGTACGTCTGATCGGCAACAGCGCCCCGCAGACGCTGGAGTTGAACCTGATCTCGCCCACCCAACCCGACAAGGACCGCAAGGTCCAGCTGGCCCGCAGCGAACCCGGCCGCTATCTCGGCCAGCTCGATGACCGGGTCGAAGGCCGGCGTTTCGTCGAGTTGCTGGGCAGCGAGGATGGCCACGTCTGGCGCCTGTTCGAGGAGGAGAAGGTCGCCCATGGTGTAACCCTGGAACTGGGTGACGAAGCCCTGCAGGGTGCCGAGCACCAAGAATGAACCGTCGCATGATTGGGGGCGCTTTGCGCCCCTTTCGCGGCACAAGACATTAAGACCGCGCCAACATGACCCAACCCACCCCCTGCTACCACTGCGCTCTCCCCGTCCCCGCCGGCAGCCGCTTCACCGCGGTGGTCCTGGGCGAGTCGCGTCAGTTCTGCTGCCCCGGCTGCCAGGCGGTGGCCGAGTCGATCGTCGCGGGCGGCCTGGAGCACTACTACCAGCACCGCAGTGACACCAGCGCCAACCCCGAAGCCCTGCCGCGCCAATTGCAGGATGAGTTGGCGCTGTACGATCGCACCGATGTGCAACAGACCTTCGTGCGCCACCAGGGCGAGTTGTCCGAAGCCACGCTGATGATCGAAGGCATCAGTTGCGCCGCCTGCGGCTGGCTGATCGAAAAGCACCTGCGCAACCTGGCCGGCGTCACCGAAGCACGCCTGAACCTGTCCAATCATCGCCTGCTGGTGACCTGGGACGACCGTCAACTGGCCCTTTCTCATCTGCTGTCCGAACTGCGCCAGATCGGCTACGCCGCCCATCCCTACCAGCCGGACCAGGCCGCCGAACGCCTCGCCCAGGAAAACCGCAGTGCCCTGCGCCGCCTCGGCGTGGCGGGCCTGCTGTGGTTCCAGGCGATGATGGCAACCATGGCCACCTGGCCGGAATTCAACATCGACCTGAGCCCCGAGCTGCACACCATCCTGCGCTGGGTCGCGCTGTTCCTGACCACTCCGATCGTGTTCTACAGCTGCGCGCCGTTCTTCAAAGGGGCTGCCCGCGACCTGCGCACACGCCATCTCACCATGGACGTCTCGGTGTCGCTGGCCATCGCCCTGGCCTATGGCGCCGGCATCTGGACTGCGATCACCGGCAGCGGCGAGCTGTATTTCGACACCGTGGGCATGTTCGCGCTGTTCCTGCTCACCGGCCGCTATCTGGAACGCCGCGCCCGAGAGCGCACGGCAGCGGCCACCGCTCAACTCGTCAACCTCCTGCCCGCCTCCTGCTTGCGTCTGGATGGCGCCGGAAACGCCGAGCGCATCCTGTTGGGCGAGCTCAATCAGGGTGACCGGGTCCAGGTATTGCCTGGCGCGGTGATCCCCGCAGACGGTCGCATCGTCGATGGCTGCTCCAGCGTCGACGAATCCCTGCTCACCGGAGAATACCTGCCGCTCGCGCGCCAGGTCGGCGACCGGGTCACCGGCGGTACGCTGAACGTTGAAAGCCCTCTGACCGTGGAAGTCGAAGCGCTGGGGCAGGCCTCCCGCCTCTCGGCCATCGTCCGCCTGCTGGAGCGGGCCCAGTCGGAAAAACCGCGCCTGGCCGAAATCGCCGACCGCGCCTCGCAGTGGTTCTTGCTGTTCACGTTGGTAGCCAGCGCGGCCATCGGCCTGCTGTGGTGGCAACTCGACGCCGCGCGGGCCTTTTGGATCGTCCTGGCCATGCTGGTAGCAACCTGCCCTTGCGCGCTCTCGCTGGCCACGCCGACGGCCCTGACCGCCGCCACTGGCACCCTGCACAAACTGGGCCTGCTGGTGACGCGTGGCCATGTGCTGGAAGGGCTGAACCAGGTCGACACGGTGATCTTCGACAAGACTGGCACTCTCACCGAGGGCCGCCTGGCGCTACGCAGCATCCACCCGCTGGGCGCGCTTTCTGCCGATCGCTGCCTGGCGCTGGCCGCCGCGCTGGAGAACCGCTCCGAGCATCCCATCGCCCGCGCCTTCGGTCGCACCGCGCAACCAGCCGAGGATGTGCAGACCGTGCCTGGGCTCGGCCTGGAAGGGCGCTTCGACGGGCAGCAGTTGCGTATCGGCCAGGCCACGTTCGTCTGCGCGTTGAGCGGCGCAGAGATACCGCCGGTGCCAGAGGCCCGTGGCCAGTGGCTCCTGCTGGGCGATCACCAAGGCCCGCTGGCCTGGTTCGGCCTGGATGATCGGTTGCGCGATGACGCACCCGCCCTGCTCACCGCCTGCAAAGCCCGCGGCTGGCAGACCCTGCTGCTGTCGGGCGACAGCTCGCCGATGGTCACCGAAGTGGCCGCGCAACTGGGCATCGACCAGGCCATTGGCGGCCTGCGCCCGGACGACAAGCTGGAGCGACTCAAGGCGCTGCAGGCACAGGGCCACAAGGTGCTGATGCTGGGCGACGGGGTCAACGACGTGCCGGTGCTGGCCGCCGCCGACATCAGCATCGCCATGGGCTCGGCCACTGACCTGGCCAAGACCTGCGCCGACGCGGTGCTGCTGTCCAACCGCCTGAATGCGTTGGTGCAAGCCTTCGACCTGGCCCGGCGCACGCGCCGCAATATCATCGAGAATCTGCTCTGGGCGACCCTGTATAATGGCCTCATGCTGCCGTTCGCCGCCCTCGGCTGGATCACGCCCGTCTGGGCGGCCATCGGCATGTCGGTCAGTTCGCTGATCGTGGTGCTCAATGCCCTGCGCCTGACCCGGCCCAGAGCCGCGAGCCTGCCTGCGGGCGAGACGCCCGCGACCGAAAGGAAACCGCTATGCCCGCCCTCTACGTCATGATCCCCGCGGCCCTGCTGATCGTCGGCGTGGCCGTGTACATCTTCTTCTGGGCAGTGGACAGCGGCCAATACGACGACCTCGACAGCCCCGCCCATAGCATCCTGTTCGACGACCAGGACCCCCGCCACCAGGCCGCGGTCAAACCCGACGACAGCCAGCCCGACGACAAGGATCCGCCCGCCCGTGCCTGACCTGCTTCCATTGCTCGGCTCGGCACTGGTCCTCGGCCTGCTCGGCGGCGGGCACTGTTTGGGCATGTGCGGCGGCCTGATGGGCGCCCTCACGCTGGCCATCCCCCCGGAGCAACGCAATCGTCGCCTGCGCCTTCTGCTGGCCTACAACCTGGGACGTGTGCTGAGCTACGCCACCGCCGGCCTGTTGCTTGGCCTGGCCGGCGTGGCGCTGGCCAGCAGCCCTCTGGCCCAAGGCCTGCGAGTGGTCGCCGCACTGTTGCTGATCGCCATGGGGCTATACCTGGCTGGCTGGTGGAGCGGCCTGACTCGTATCGAAGCAGTGGGCCGCGGCTTGTGGCGCCACATCCAGCCCTTGGCCACCCGCCTGCTGCCGGTCTCCAGCCTGCCCCGAGCCCTGCTGCTCGGTGCCCTCTGGGGCTGGCTGCCATGCGGCCTGGTCTACAGTACCTTGTTGTGGGCTGCCAGCCAGGGCAATGCCACTCATAGCGCAGCACTGATGCTGGCGTTCGGCATCGGCACCTGGCCGGTCCTGGTGGCCACGGGGCTGGCCGCCGAACGCATCGGCGCCCTGCTGCGTCGGCGCGGTGTGCGCATGGCCGGGGGGGTGCTGGTGATCCTGTTCGGCCTGTGGACCCTGCCAGGGCCGCATCAGCATTGGTTGATGGGGCACTGACGCGGCACCGCCCCGCCAGCGCATTCAGACCCCGTTGATGCAAATCAAGACGGGTTCCAACAGGCCGCCCTAGACTCCGGACACTGCCGCTCTCTCCGGGGACCACCATGCTCGACGACCTACGCTGGGACTGCGACCTGATCCGCCGCTACGATCTGGCCGGCCCACGCTACACCTCCTATCCGACCGCCATGCAACTGCACGGCGAAGTGGGCTCGTTCGACCTGCTCCACGCCCTGCGCGAGAGCCGTCGCGCGGTCCGCCCACTGTCGCTGTACGTCCACGTGCCGTTCTGCGCCAACATCTGCTACTACTGCGCCTGCAACAAGGTCATCACCAAGGACCGCGCCAGGGCCCAGCCTTATCTGCAACGTCTGGAGCAGGAGATCCAGCTGATCGCCTGCCACCTGGATACCAAGCAGCAGGTCGAGCAATTGCACTTCGGCGGTGGCACGCCCACCTTCCTCAGTCATGTCGAACTGCGCCAGCTCATGGCCACCCTGCGCCAGCACTTCCACCTGCTCGACGATGATTCCGGCGACTACGGTATCGAGATCGACCCGCGCGAAGCGGACTGGTCGACCATGGGTCTGCTGCGCGAGCTGGGCTTCAACCGTGTGAGCCTGGGCGTACAGGACTTGGACCCAGCCGTCCAGCGTGCGGTCAATCGCCTGCAAAGCCTGGAGCAGACCCGCACCTTGATCGAGGCCGCACGCACCCTGCAGTTCCGCTCGGTCAACCTCGATCTGATTTACGGCCTGCCCAAGCAGACCCCTGAAGGCTTCGCCCGTACCGTCGAGGAAGTGATCCGTCTGCAGCCGGACCGCCTCTCGGTATTCAACTACGCCCACCTGCCCGAGCGCTTCATGCCCCAGCGACGCATCGACAGCACCGAGCTGCCGACGCCTTCGGCCAAGCTGGAAATGCTCCAGGCCACCATCGAGCAACTGACCGGCGCGGGTTACCGCTACATCGGCATGGACCACTTCGCCCTGCCCGACGACGAACTGGCCATCGCCCAGGAAGAAGGCACGCTGCAGCGCAACTTCCAGGGCTACACCACCCACGGCCACTGCGACCTGATCGGCCTGGGCGTATCGGCCATCAGCCAGATCGGCGACCTGTACTGCCAGAACAGCAGCGACCTGGCCACCTACCAGGACACACTCTCCACCGCCCAACTGGCGACCCAACGCGGACTGCTGTGCAACCCGGATGACCGCCTGCGCCGGGCAGTCATCCAGCAATTGATCTGCCATTTCGAGTTGGACTTCGACACCGTCGAGCAAGCCTTCACCATCGACTTTCGTGGCTACTTCAAGGATCAATGGCCACAGTTGCAGGCCATGCAGCGCGATGGCCTGATCAGCCTGGATGCCAAGGGCATACAGGTACTCCCGGCCGGGCGACTGCTGGTGCGCTCGGTATGCATGGTGTTCGACGCCTACCTGGCCATGCACAACCAGCAGCGCTTCTCTCGGGTGATATGAACTGACCGAGTCGATCAACCGCATGGACAGAACGCCTTGTCAGGCACACTATGGGCAATTGACAGGCCTCGGCACACTCCCGCCGAGGCCCGGCCAGGTCGCACCACACTAGCGCGCACTGGCCTACAACCTATGCTGTGAGTTACCCTTACAGCTTATGTGTGCTTTCCCACAAGGATCGATAGAAATGTCCGAGCCAGTCAAACTGCGCCCACACAACCAGGCCCATTGCAAGGATTGCAGCCTGGCCCCCCTGTGCCTGCCGCTGTCACTCAATCTGGAGGACATGGACGCACTGGATGAAATCGTCAAGCGCGGCCGCCCCCTGAAGAAGGGCGAGTTCCTGTTCCGCCAGGGCGACAATTTTGGCTCGGTCTACGCGGTACGTTCCGGCGCGCTGAAAACCTTCAGCCTCAGTGACAGCGGTGAAGAACAGATTACCGGCTTCCACCTGCCCAGCGAGCTGGTCGGGCTGTCGGGGATGGACACCGAGACCTACCCGGTATCGGCCCAGGCCCAGGAAACCACCTCGGTCTGCGAGATCCCCTTCGAGCGCCTGGATGAACTGTCGGTCCAGTTGCCGCAGTTGCGTCGCCAATTGATGCGGGTGATGAGCCGGGAGATTCGGGACGACCAGCAAATGATGCTGCTGCTGTCGAAAAAGACCGCGGACGAACGTATCGCCACGTTCCTGGTCAACCTTTCCGCCCGCTTCCGCGCCCGTGGTTATTCTGCCAACCAGTTCCGCCTGAGCATGTCGCGCAACGAAATCGGCAATTATCTGGGCCTGGCGGTGGAAACCGTGTCGCGGGTGTTCACGCGCTTCCAGCAAAACGGCCTGATCAAGGCCGAGGGCAAGGAAGTGCACATCCTCGACCCGATCCAGCTGTGCGCGCTGGCGGGCGGCGCGATAGAAGCCTGAAGCCGCACCGGCAAGGTATACTGGCGCATCCGTTTTCCAGGACAGCCACATGCACAGCGATACCTTCGACCTCAAAGCCCTGATCCGCCCGGTCCCGGACTTTCCCAAGCCGGGCGTGATCTTCCGTGACATCACCCCTTTGTTCCAGTCGCCGCGCGGGTTGCGCTATGTGGCCGATCAGTTCATCGAGCGTTATGTCGAGGCCGAGTTCAGCCACATCGGCGCCATGGATGCCCGGGGCTTCCTGATCGGTTCGATCATTGCCCACCAGTTGAACAAGCCCCTGATCCTGTTCCGCAAGCAGGGCAAACTGCCGGCTGACGTGCTGTCGGAGGCTTATCAGACCGAGTACGGCGAAGCGTTCCTTGAAGTGCACGCCGACAGCCTGTGCGAAGGCGATTCGGTGTTGATCTTCGATGACCTGATCGCCACCGGCGGCACTCTACTGGCGGCTGCCAACCTGATCCGCCGCACCGGTGCCGAAGTGTTCGAAGCTGCGGCGATCATCGACCTGCCTGAGCTGGACGGCTCCCGTCGCCTGCAGGCTGCAGGTGTGCCGACCTTCTGCCTGACCGAGTTTTCGCTGAGCGAATACTGAGTCGTGATGCGCCAGGGCCGCGAGGCGGCCCTGCTCTTTGATTCAGAGTGAAATCGGCTTACGCCCGGCGAATGCATGAGCCAAGGTTCCACCATCCACCAGCTCAAGCTCCCCACCCAGCGGCACGCCATGGGCGATGCGCGAGGCGATCAGGCCTTTCTCGGTCAGCAGTTGAGCGATGTAATGAGCAGTCGCCTCCCCCTCCACCGTAGGGTTGGTCGCCAGGATCACCTCGGTGAAACTCCCCTGCTCTTCGATCCGCGCCATCAATTGTGGAATCCCGATTGCGTCCGGCCCGAGCCCGTCCAACGGCGACAGGTGCCCCTTGAGGACAAAGTAGCGGCCTCGATAGCCCGTCTGCTCCACCGCATACACATCCATCGGCCCCTCCACCACACAGAGCTGGGTGTCGTCTCGGCGCGTATCGGCGCATTGCGGGCACAGTTCCTGCTCGGTCAGCGTCCGGCATTGACGGCAGTGGCCAACGCCTTCCATGGCCTGGCTCAGGGCCTGGGCCAGGCGCAAGCCACCGCTGCGGTCGCGCTCGAGCAACTGCAGGGCCATACGCTGGGCGGTTTTCTGACCGACACCGGGCAGTATGCGCAGGGCGTCGATCAGTTGGCGGATCAGGGGGCTGAAGCTCATGGGAAAGGCCTGACAGATCAATAGGAGGCGGTTTATACCGGCCGGGGTCATATACGTCAAATACACCCCCCTTCAAGCGGCCACAAGCAACGACTTCACCTCCCGACGCGTTGTGCTTGCGCTTGCTCCTTATGCGCGATTGCCCAGGCACCTTCACTCGGCCTCCTGAAGTCACGATTCGCGGTGTCTGGACTATCGCGTATGAAGAGCAAAAGCTACGGGCATGAGCAACGAACCCGTTGTAGCTGATGTGTTGGGTCAGCATGGTTTTTCACAAGCCAAACAAAAAAGCCGCCCCGATCATCGGTAGCGGCTTTTCAATGTGCAGCCAGTCTTGCTGGCCAAGCAACCGTTAGAACGGCATCTTGAAGCCCGGCGGCAACTGCATGCCTGCAGTCATGCTGCCCATTTTCTCCTGGCTGTTCTGCTCGACCTTGCGCACGGCGTCGTTGACCGCAGCAGCGATCAGGTCTTCCAGTACTTCCTTGTCCTCTTGCATCAGGCTGTCGTCGATGCTGATGCGCTTGACGTCATGGCGACCGGTCATCACCACGCTGACCAGGCCGGCACCGGATTGGCCAGTCACTTCAGCATTGGCCAGCTCTTCCTGCATCTTGGCCATTTTTTCCTGCATCTGCTGGGCCTGCTTCATCAGGCCGGCCATGCCACCTTTCATCATGGGGTACACCTCGATTGGGTCATGTGATGCGCCCTGGCTCGCCACCGGGCGCATGGTTATCCGTTTATTCGCCCTGGCTGACCAAGGCTTGCACAGGCTCAATAGTATCCTGTCGTACCGTCGCACCGAACTGCCGGATCATCTGCTGGATGAGTGGGTCCTGCTCGATCGACACCTCAGCCTCGCGCTGGCGCTCCGCGCGCTTGCGGGCAGCGGCCTGGGCCGGGGTTTCCTGCTCGGGGCGGATCAGTTCGATCTTCAGTCGCAGGGTACGCCCCAAGTGCTGGTTGAGCGCTTCGTTCAGACGACGCTGCTGGGTGGTGTTGAACAGCGCACCCTGCCCCGGGTCCAAATGCAGCAGCCAATCGTCGCCATCAGCGGCAATCAGCGTACAGTTTGCGGCGATGTTGCCTGTCATACCGGAGACAGGCAACTGTGGGAATAATTCCAGCCATTGCAGGGCTAGACCTGTAGCCGGCTTGGCCGCCGGCAGAGGCTCCGGCGCCTTGGCCGGCTCGGCTTCGTGTACATGTTCGGCCAACTCGTCCAGATAGCTGAAACCGGTTGGGTCGCTGTCCGGCGTGTAGTAATCCTCATCCAGCGGCGGTTCGTCGTCACGGTCCATACCTGCCGAGCCGTAGGCAGACGGATCGAAGGGTGGATCGTCATCGCTGTACTGGCTTTGGCTGGGCACTGGAACAGGCTGAGCCTGCGGCGCGGGCGAGGCGTCGGGCGCTGGGGGCGCGGCCGGCTCTTCCCACGGCAGGTCGATGACTTCCTCCACCACCACGTCCGGCTCCGGCGCAGAAACCTCGATCTGCGGCTCGGGCTCGGGCTCAGGTACCGGTTCTACAACCTCTGCAGGTGGCTCGATCGCCGGCACAACGGCCGGCTCGACAGCAGCAGGTGCTTGGGCCGCAGCAACGGATTGCTCGGGAACACTGGCAACAGGCGGCTCGACGACAGGAGCCGCGGCTGCCACCGGTTTCGCCGGATCAGCTGTGGCCTGGCTGATCCCCACCGGCTTTAGTGCCGGCTTCGGTGCATCTTCGGCATCCGCCGGGCGGAAGGCCAGCATCCGCAGCAGGACCATCTCGAATCCACCCCGCGGATCCGGCGCCAACGGCAGGTCCCGACGACCGATCAGGCCCATCTGGTAATAAAACTGCACGTCCTCAGCCGGCAATGCCGAAGCCAGGGCCAGCACGCGGTCACGATCGCCCTGGCCATTGTCCACGGCCTCGGGCAGCGCCTGGGCAATGGCGACTCGGTGTAGCACATTGAGCATCTCGGCCAGCACGCCATTCCAGTCCGGGCCCTGTTCGGCGAGGTTGCGCACGGCCTCCAGAAGCGCCCGGGCATCGCCCTCCAACAGCGCCTGGAGCACGCCATACACCTGACCATGGTCGAGAGTACCGAGCATCGCCCGGACATCGGCGGCCAGCACCTTGCCCTCGCCGAAGGCAATGGCCTGATCGGTCAGGCTCATGGCGTCGCGCATGGAGCCGTCGGCCGCACGGCCGAGCAGCCACAGGGCATCTTCCTCGAATGGCACATTCTCGGCGCCCAGCACATGGCTCAGGTGCTCGACCACCCGCTCCGGGCTCATGTTCTTCAACGAGAACTGCAGGCAACGCGACAGAATGGTCGCAGGAAGCTTCTGTGGATCGGTGGTGGCGAGGATGAACTTGACGTACGGCGGCGGCTCTTCCAGCGTCTTCAACAGGGCGTTGAAGGAGTGGGTAGAGAGCATGTGCACTTCGTCGATCAGGTAGACCTTGAAACGCCCACGGCTCGGCGCGTACTGCACGTTGTCGAGCAGTTCACGGGTGTCTTCGACCTTGGTCCGGCTCGCGGCGTCGATCTCGATCAGGTCGACGAAGCGCCCTTCGTCGATCTCCCGGCAGACCGAACAGGTACCGCATGGCGTGGAGGTGATACCGGTTTCGCAGTTCAGGCACTTGGCAATGATGCGCGCGATCGTGGTCTTGCCCACGCCGCGAGTGCCGGTGAACAGATAGGCATGGTGCAGGCGCTGGTTGTCCAGGGCGTTGATCAAAGCCTTGAGCACATGGGCCTGGCCGACCATTTCGCGGAACGAGCGCGGGCGCCATTTACGTGCAAGAACCTGATAACTCATCAAAAAACCATCGCAGCCTGAACAAGCGGAAGATCGCTAATGCTAGCGGAGCGGGGGCAAAATTGCACCCTGCCGAAGTCGTCTAAGCTATGGACAAGCGCACGCATTGGCAGCGATCAAGGAGGATTGACGTGCAGCGAGCCCTGCTCATCCTCATGCTCTGGGCCGGCAATGCCCTGGCCGAGCAACCCGTGCTGCGATTTTCCGTGGCCGAAAGCTGGAGCATGCCCCTGATTCGCATTGAACAGGACCAACCCGTCGAAGGCATCCTGTTTGACCTGATGCAGACACTGGCCCAAGAAACGGGCATACGAGCGGAGTATCACGTGATGGCGCGTCTGCGCGTGCAACAGGCCATGGACGCGGGCGAAGTCGATGTGCGCTGCCATGTGACCCCCACGTGGCTCGACGACCGCTTCGACAAGTTCCTGTGGAGCGTACCCCTCCTGCATCAGCGCGACCTGCTGGTCGGCAGCCCCGGCCAGTACCCCCCTGCCCGCCTTGAACAATTGCCCGCACAAGCCGTGGGCACGGTGCTGGGCTACCACTACCCCGCCTTGGACACACTATTTGCCGACGGTCGGCTGCGACGCGAGGACAGCCGCAACCAGGTACTCGCCTTGCAAAAACTCCAGGCCGGCCGCTACCGCCACGCCGTGAGCAACGAATTCTCACTGCTATGGTTCAACCGCACACTCCCCCCTGAGCAACGATTAAAGGCCCTCGCCGTGCTGGAAGAGCAGGACCTGAGCTGTATCGTGCGCAACGACCCGGCAGTTCCCACCCAGGCAGTACTCAGTGCACTGGCGCATATGAAGCAATCGGGTCAGATCGAGCGCATCCTGCAGCGCTACAACACTCCATCAACACAACCGGTCAGTTCGCAGACAGTCACGTCGTCCCAGATTTCCGATCGCTGACCCTCACCACGAGCCCGCCTGCATTACCACAGCGCTCAAGAACAAACCCACCCCAAAACACCCCATGCGTCGCCACGCTGCGCAGGCAACGGGCCAACGGCCTAGGCGTACGCGAGGCAAAGAAGCCGCCAGTACGCGGGCGAAAGAGCAGGCCAAACCTCAATAACCATGTGATTCCCGGAAGGGCTGGCTCTTATGATAAGCCACCCATTCCTCCACCTCGTAGGGCAGGTAAAGCTGACGCCGCGCCCGTGAAAGCGCGATGTACACCGCGCAGACCCGGGCATCGAATGCATAGGCGTCCCTGAAGGGGTCCGTACTCATCAGTTCCGGCGTCAACAGCACGCGCTCGAACTCCAGCCCTCCCGCGTCCTGGGCCAGCATTAACGAGATACTGCCGGGCTGGCCCGATATCCGGGCCTTGACCTTGTTCAGCTCAGCGATCCGGAAGCCTTCCTGCAGCCTGGCCTCGACCCACAAGAATGCACCATCGTGCTGATGGATATCGCGAACCTGCTGCCAGTCCGTGGTATGAGCGAAGTACGGATGCGATTCGTCGCTATCCTGCTCGCCCCTGAACAACCTGATCGCGTTTTCCATGAAACCCTGCAGGTTCATCTGCTCGGCAAGGGCGATTGCGTAATGCTTACCGGCCAGCTCCATGGCCCACTTCATCGCGTCCCAATGGGATGCGGCCAACACCACGCAGTCCTCCGGCGGCACAAAGCCTTCGGGGTAGAACTCCACACCGACCTCGGCGCTACCCGCGCCCTCGAACGCCAGCTTGGACTTTTGCGAATGCACACTGATCAGTGGATTGATCAAGCGTTCCACCTGAGGCCCGCTGCGCACGGAGAAGGCGATATCGCGCTGGCGCACCTCTCGCTGCCTGCGCAACCCTGGCCCCCAGGCGCGCTGGTACTCATCGCCAAGCGTAATCAGGACCTGACGGCCGCGCTCGATGATCTGCAGCAAGGACGCCGGCACGTCCTGGCTCTCGTCGATGATCACATGGCTATAGCGCGTTGGCACGCTGCAGCCGGCAAGGCTTGCACGCTTGATCAGCAACAGTGCCAGGAACCCCGTATGGCTGCCCCATGCCGGATTGGCCTGCAGGTAGGTCCACAATCGGCTTGAGTACTCCAGCAGTACCCGGCTATCGACATTGGACAAGGGCTGCTCGAAGAACGGCAGATGCCGGGCGGTGATGCTGTAATCCCAGGACTCACAATAGTTCTTCAACAGTTCGAGGCAGATCTCCAGCGCTTTCTCTGGCCCGTACTGGCGAAAACCGAGAATACCCAACTCCTCGGCCAAGGCACGTTTGCGCGGCACTCTCACGGCCTTGGCAGGCGCACGCCGCGAGCCCTGCAACAACTCCTGGGCGAATTCGCCAAAGGTCTTGCCTCGTTTGCTGTCGGCAGCGACACCCAAACGGCGGCGCAGGGTGTGCAATTTGCCCGGGGTACGCGCCAGCGGCAGCACCCTCCCCGCTGGCAGGCAGTCCATCAATGCCCCGAGCAAGTAGCTCTTGCCAATCCCCGCATAACCTTGGACATGCAGGTCCTCGTCCGGATTGGCCCGCACGATCCTGACCAACTTATCCTGCTCGGCGGTGAGCCAGCGCTCCTTGTCGAAACCTGTTATCGCCTGCTGACGAAACGGGTTGTTGCGCAGGTAACGGCGAATCTTGAACTCGAAATCCCATTTGCCATCAGGCAACAGGTACTCGCCGGCCGCCACTTCGTCAGCCATCAGCAGATGCAGCTTCGAGCCTTTGATGGCTTCCAAACCGAAATAGAGCTTCCGCGCATCGAACAACCGCCGCGCTTCCGACAACAATCCCACCCCTGGGGAATGACGAACATCGACCGACCAGGCGAGAAGCTTGGCCAGCACCTTCTCCGCCGCCGCCGGATCGAGCATCTGCCCCTTGGTTTCGGCAAGATTCTGGACGACCAGTACCGCAGCCAGCTGCGCATCGCCAAGCGCATCGAGCGCACCGTGATCCTGGGCATCGAGCAACCCCTGGCAAGTCTCCAGGGTAACCGGTAGAAACACGGGGTTGGTGAAATCGTAGTGTTCAGGTTGCATACGCGCTCACGGGAAAATCAATCAACATGGCGAGGCCCGCTGGCCTTTGCCACTGTCAGGGTGTACTCGTACACCCCAAGGCTGCCCGACATGCCGCCCGGATAGCTTCGTGCCTCTGGATGATCGGCTTCCAGCATGCCGTCGAGTTCATAGAGTGCCATTTCCAGCAGCTTGCGCAGGTCCCGGGCGCTGTCCGCCGAAACGTTGAGCTCGACGCTCAAAGCCCCCTGAGCGACAACGCCCTGTTCACTGCCCGCAATCACTTCTGCTTCGCCGAGGATGCGCTCGTGCTCCTCTTCCATCTGGTCCAGCACCTTCGAAAGCTCCAGGACCCGCTCGGGATGGGCGGCCATCAGGTCCTTGATTTCCAGGCGACGGATTTGCCAATCACGGATCTTGTGGCGGGTCTGGTCGTCTACGTGATCCATGATCGATACCTCACGGGGCGAAACAGCTGATGGAATGCCTTGCATGATAAGGCGCTCGCAGGGGCGGGAGAAAGGCGCGCGGTATTACCAGACGTTGATGCTGGTGCAGGCGGAGACGGGAGAGGACAGATGAATAGCTTGGCGGACGCCAGAAATGGAGGCGGCCCCACCAGCCACACCCCGGCACACGATGTTCCCGCTATGGCTGCTCCCTTCCGGGCCTGACCAGGTTAACGGGTAATCGTTGCGGGGGGACCGATGGGGCCACCACGACGGCTCGCCATGTGACGAGCCGCGCCATTGTACCGGTCTGGGGCGAAGTTACAACCTCTGCATCAAGAAAAAACCATCATTTCTCAATGACTTGTCCCCGCTGCCGGTCAGACGGCAATGCCATGGCCCTCGAGGAAGCTGACGAATGCATCCTCATCCAGCACCTTGACGCCCAGCTCGCTGGCCTTGGCGAGCTTGGAGCCCGCACCGGGCCCGGCGACTACGCAGTGGGTCTTGCCAGAGACCGAGCCGGCCACCTTGGCGCCCAGGCTTTCCAGTTTGTCCTTGGCGATGTCGCGGCTCATGCGCTCCAGGGTGCCGGTCAACACCCAGGTCTGCCCCACCAGCGGCAGGCCTTGCGCGATCTTCTTCTCGCTGGCCCAGTGCATGCCAAAGTCCTGTAGCTGCGCTTCGATGGCGCGAGCCAGTCGCTGGTTGGCCTCGACCTTGAAGAACTCCCGCACCGCTTCAGCCTGCTTGGTGTTCAGGGCCTGGCGCAGGTCGATGCCATCGGCTTCGATGATCTTGTCCAGGGAGCCCAGCTTGGCCACCAGCTTTTCCGCACCTGTCGGGCCGACCGAGGGGATATCGAGCTTGGCGATCATGCCGGCCAAGGTGGTGCTGGCGGCGAACTCGGCCGCCAGGTCGCCCTCGTCCTGCAATTGCATACCGCTGTCGAGCAATTGCTTGATGACGTCGCGGTTGTGCTCGTCCTCGAAGAAGTTATGGATCTCGTAGGCGACTTCCAGGCCGATGTCCGGCAGGTAGGTCAGCACCTGCGGCAGGGCTTGCTGCACCCGCGCCAGGCTGCCCAGGGAGCGGGCCAGAACCTTGGCAGTCTCCTCGCCGACGTCCGGGATCCCCAGGGCGAAGATAAAGCGGGCAAGGCTCGGCTGCTTGCTGGCCTGGATCGCGTCCAGCAGCTTGTTGCTGGACACTTCGGCGAAGCCTTCCAGCTCGACGATCTGTTCGAACTTGAGGTCATAGAGGTCGGCCGGCGAGCGGATCAGGTTCTCGTCCACCAGTTGCTCGACGCTCTTCTCGCCCAGGCCGTCGATGTCCATCGCTCGGCGCGAAACATAGTGGATGATCGCCTGCTTGAGCTGGGCAGCGCAGGCCAGACGCCCCACACAGCGGTACACCGCGCCCTCGCTGGTGGTCTCCTTGCCTTTGCTGCGCTTGACCAGTTGGGTGCGCTCGACTTGCGAGCCACAGACCGGACACTGGGTGGGCACCGCCACCGGCCGGGCGTTGTCGGGACGGCGTTCGGTCACCACCTGCATGACCTGCGGAATGACGTCACCGGCCCGGCGGATGATCACGGTATCGCCGATCATCAGGCCCAGGCGGGCAATCTCATCCATGTTGTGCAGCGTGGCATTGGAGACCGTGACACCGGCCACCTTGACCGGCTTGAGCCGCGCCACGGGGGTGACGGCGCCAGTGCGGCCGACCTGGAACTCCACGTCGAGCACTTCGGTGAGTTCTTCCATGGCCGGGAACTTGTGGGCGATGGCCCAACGCGGCTCCCGGGCACGGAAGCCCAGCTCGCGCTGGGCGGCCAGACTGTTGACCTTGAACACCACACCGTCGATCTCGTAGGGCAGATCGTTGCGCCGGGCACCGATGTCGCGGTAGTACGCAAGGCACTGCTCCACGCCTGCGGCATGGCGCAGTTCGCGACTGATGGGCAACCCCCAGGTCTTGAGCTTCTCCAGGATGCCGATATGGCTGTCGGCGATGGCCTCGGAGACCTGGCCCACGCCGTAGCAGCAGAACTCCAGAGGGCGGCTGGCGGTGATCTTGGAGTCCAGCTGGCGCAGACTGCCGGCTGCGGCGTTGCGCGGGTTGGCAAAGGTCTTGCCGCCACTCTCCGCCTGAGCGGCGTTCAGACGCTCGAAACCGGCCTTGCTCATGTACACCTCACCACGTACTTCGAGCACCGCCGGCCAGCCCTTGCCCTGCAGCTTGAGCGGGATGTTTCGTACAGTGCGCACATTGGCGCTGATGTCCTCACCGGTGGTGCCATCACCCCGGGTGGCGCCCTGCACCAGCAGGCCGTCACGATACAACAGGCTGACTGCAAGGCCATCGAGCTTGGGCTCGCAGCTGTAGTCGACTGCGGCCTGCTCGGCGAACAGGTCGCCGACCGGTAGATCCAGCCCTTCCACCACGCGACGGTCGAAGTCGCGCAGGTCGTCTTCCTCGAAGGCATTGCCCAGGCTGAGCATGGGAATTTCATGACGCACCTGGCTGAACGCCGCCAGCGCCGCGCCGCCGACACGCTGGGTTGGCGAATCAGGGGTCACAAGGTGGGGATACTCGGCCTCCAACGCCTTGAGCTCGTTGAACAGACGATCGTATTCGGCGTCAGGCACACTCGGTTCGTCCAGCACGTAATAACGGTAGTTGTGCTGGTCGAGTTCGGCACGCAGTTCATGGATACGGTTTTCGGCGTTCATCGTTCATCTTCTCTTGCAACGCAAAAGAGCAGCCCAGGGCTGCTCTTTTGCTGAAATCGCGCGGGCAGGATCGAGGCAGGATCCGCCCGCTTGGGGCCATTAACGCTTCTGGGTCAGCGCGCGGCGCTCGAATTCGACGATGCGCTGGCGGTAATGCTCGATAGTCTGAGCGGTCAGTACGCTGCGCTGGTCGTCCTTGAGCTCACCGTTGAGTTCATGGGCCAGCTTGCGGGCGGCGGCGACCATCACGTCGAAGGCCTGCTTGGGGTGACGCGGACCAGGCAGGCCCAGGAAGAAGCTCACCGCACGCGTGCTGAAATGGTCGATGTCGTCCAGATCGAAGACGCCTGGCTTGACGGCGTTGGCCATGGAGAACAGCACTTCGCCGTGACCGGCCATGCTTTCGTGGCGATGGAAGATGTCCATCTCGCCGAAACGCAGGCCACTTTCAAGGATGTTCTGTAGCAGGGCCGGCCCCTTGAAACCACCCTCATCACGGGAGATCACGCTGATCACCAGCACTTCCTCGGCCGGCGGCAACTCCTTGACCGTGTTGTTCGCCGCCGCGCCGTTGTGGCGGCTGTGCTCGGCAGGAAGCTCATCGTCGGAGTCGGCGAACAGGTCCGGCTCACGCGGTTCGGCGGCCAGGTTCAGGTCACCCTGCTGTGGCTCGCTGGCACGCTTGCCGCGTTTGCTGGCTTTGGCCGGCTTGGGTTCACGTTCGCGCGCCGGCGCGCTGACCGAAGGCAGATCGCTTTCGTCCAGCTCGGGCTCTTTCTGGGTTTCCAGTACGCGTGCAGGGCCCAACACCTCGGCGTTGCCTTCTTCGTCCGGCAGATTGGAGTAGCTGCGATCCAGACGGAATTTCAACTTGCCCTTGCCGCCGCGCATGCGGCGCCAGCCGTCGAAAAGAATACCGGCGATGACAATGACGCCGATGACGATCAGCCATTCGCGCAGACCGATTTCCATGTAATCCCGTGCCTCTAAAAAATATGCTTGAAAACAAAGGCTTCAAAGCCCTTTAACACGTGGCGCCAACTCTATGTTCTGACAGGCGTTTTACCCACGCAAAAAACAAGTGACATAAAGCTAGCACGACCAAAGGCAACTTTACACCGTCTGTCGCACATGTCGGGGGATTTCCCCACGTATCCTGCCTTATCTTCGCTCATCAGGCATCGACCATGGCCAGTGCCTCCTCCACATCAACTGCAACAAGGCGTGAGCAGCCTGGCTCGTGCATGGTCACCCCCATCAATTGATCAGCCATTTCCATGGCAATCTTGTTATGGGTGATGTAGATGAATTGCACGCTTTCGCTCATTTCCTTCACCAACCTGGCGTAACGTCCGACGTTGGCATCGTCCAGCGGCGCATCGACCTCGTCGAGCATGCAGAACGGTGCCGGGTTCAGCTTGAAGATGGCGAACACCAGTGCGAGGGCGGTCAACGCCTTCTCGCCACCGGACAACAGATGGATGGTGCTGTTCTTCTTGCCCGGCGGGCGCGCCATGATCGTCACCCCAGTATCGAGTAGATCTTCGCCCGTCAGTTCCAGGTAAGCACTGCCGCCACCGAAAACTTTTGGAAAAAGTGCCTGCAAACCGGCATTTATCTGATCAAAGGTATCTTTGAAGCGGTTGCGGGTTTCCTTGTCGATCTTGCGAATGACGCTTTCCAGCGTCTCCAGTGCTTCCACCAGGTCGGCGTCCTGCGCATCAAGGTAACGCTTACGCTCGGATTGCTGCTGGTACTCCTCGATGGCTGCCAGGTTGATCGCACCCAGGCGCTGGATCCGCCCGTCCAGTTGCTCGAGCTCCTGTTCGGTGCCCTGTTCGCTGACCTCGGGCTCGAGGGTGGCGAGCACGCCCTGCAGGTCATAGCCGTCGGCCAGCAACTGTTCCTGCAGCGTCTTGCGACGCACATCCAGCCCCTGGGATTCCAGGCGGGACTGTTCGAGCTGTCCGCGCAACAACTGAGCCTGTTGCTCGGCTTGGGTTCGACGACGCTCGGCATCGCGCAGCTCACGATCGGCTTCGTCCATGTGCAGACGAGCCTGGCGCATTTCCTCGTCCACGCTCATACGCCGCTCCAACAGCTCTTCGAGCTTCAGGCGAAGTTCTTCCAGCGGCGCCTCACCCTCCTCCAGATTCAGGCTCAGTTGCTCCTGACGCTCGCTCAAGCGCGCCGCCTGTAGCTCCAGGCGCTCCAGGGCCTGACGAGTGGAGTCGTGCTGAGCCCGCAGGGAGCCCAGGCGCACCGCCAACTGATGGGCATGATCCTTGTGCTGACGGGCCTCCTGGCGGATACGATCGAGCCCCTCGCGCAGGGTGTCGCGACGCGCCATCAGTTGCTCGCGCTGCTCGGTGTCCTGGGCCATCCGCTCCAGGGCTTCCTGCAACAGCAGGCGGGCCTCGCCCAGTTGCTCGTGCTCGATGGCCCGCTGCTCTTGGAGCTCGGCCAATTCTTCCTGCAAGCGTCGGCAGCGCAGCTGGACTTGCTCGGCGCGGGCTCGACCGGCCGAAAGGCGCGCCTTGAGCTCGCCCAACTGGCGGTTTTCATCCTGGCTGCACCGACGCAGCTGTTCGCGCTGCGCCTCCAGGTCACGCTGTTGTCCGCGCAGGCCCTGAAGGTGTTGATCCAGTTGTTCTAAACGCGCTTGAAGTTCGAGCTGCTCTTGGCCCAGGCGTTCGATCTCCTGGCCACGGGCCAGTACACCGCCCTGGGACTCCCCTCCACGACTGATTCGCAAAAAGTGCCGCCCGACCCAATACCCGTCTCGACTGACCAGGCTCTGGCCGTCCATCAGACCTGCGCGCAAAGCCAGGGCCTGCTCCAGGCTCTCCACCGGTCGTACTTGGCCTAGCCAGGGCGCCAGGTCCGTGCGCCCCTCGACTTTATCCAGCAGGCTGCCCGGCATTCGGGCCTGCTCCGGGCTCGCCAGCAGCAGACGCAGCTCGCCCTGCTCCAGAGCGGCGAAGTCCAGTGCTGCGAAGTCTTCGACCAGCACCGCCTGCAGATCGGCGCCCAGCACGGTCTCGACCGCCAGCTCCCAGCCTGGCTCGACGCGCAGCCCTTCGGCCAGTCGTGGCGTGTGCTCCAGCCCCTGGCCACGCAGCCAGTCGCCAGCACCTGCGCCCGGCTCCAAGGCCGCCTGCTGCAATGCCTCCAGTGATGCCAGGCGCCCACCCAAACGTTGCAGTTCGCCTTGGGACTGCTGATGGGTTTCGGTGGCCTGTTGCAACAACTCGCGCACCGCTTCGAGCTGTTCGACCACCTGCTGCTCGCTCAACTGAAGCGTTTCGAGCGCCAGCTCACTCCCGGCCACTTGCTCGGTCAGCTCGAACAGCGCAGCGTCTTCGGGCTCGGCCGCGAGCTGCTCGCGCTCCTCCTCCAGCTTGCGCTGACGCTCGGCCAAGCGCTCCAGGCCGATCTCCAACTGCTGCAAACGGGCCTGCTGCACCTCGGCCTGGCGTCGCGGCTCGGCCGATTGGGTATTGAAACTGTCCCATTGCTCCTGCCAGGCGTGCATGCCCAGCTCAGCTTCCTCGAGGGTGGCCGTCGCTTCTTCGGCACGCGCCAGGGTCAGTTCCTGCTCGGGCTCAAGCATCGCCAGCTCTTCGCCCAGGGTTGCCAGCAACGTGCGGTCATGCCCCAGGTGCGACTCGGTTTCCAGGCGGGTGCGCTCGGCCTCTTTAAGATCGTCCTGCAATTGCCGCAAGCGTTGCTGGCCATGCTGGATGCTCTGTTCCACCCGAGCGATGTCACCAGCGACGGAATAAAAGCGCCCCTGGACCTGATTGAAGCGCTCGGACAGCTCATGATGGCCGTCACGCAGGCGCTCGATACTGGCATCGGCATTGCGCTGCTCGGCCACCAGGGCCTCGAAAGCCACCTCCTGATCGCCGATGACCACTTCGCGCTGGCGCACGCGCTCGTCCAGCTCGCGCCAGCGCAGGGCCGACAGGCGCGCCTTGAGCTGACGCTCCTGGGCTTTGTATTCCCGGTATTTCTCGGCGGCCTGGGCCTGGCGGTGCAGACGTTCAAGCTGGCGTTCGAGCTCCTCGCGAAGGTCGGTCAGGCGCGCCAGGTTCTCCTGGGTACGGCGAATGCGGTTCTCGGTTTCGCGACGGCGCTCCTTGTACTTGGAGATGCCCGCGGCTTCCTCGATGAAATTACGCAGTTCCTCGGGCTTGGCCTCGATGAGCTTGGAGATCATTCCTTGCTCGATGATCGAGTAGCTGCGTGGCCCAAGGCCCGTGCCGAGGAAGATATCGGTGATGTCACGTCGCCGGCATTTGGCGCCGTTCAGGTAATAGGTGTTCTGCCCGTCGCGGGTGACCTTGCGGCGGATGGAGATCTCGGCGTAGGCGGCGTACTCGCCGAGCAACGTGGTCTCGCTGTTGTCGAACACCAGCTCGATGCTGGCCTGACTCACCGGCTTGCGGCCGGACGAGCCATTGAAGATCACGTCGGTCATCGACTCGCCGCGCAGGTTCTTGGCCGAGCTTTCGCCCATCACCCAGCGCACCGCATCGATGATGTTGGACTTCCCACAACCGTTCGGGCCGACCACGGCGGCCATGTTGCTGGGGAAATTGACGGTGGTCGGGTCGACGAACGACTTGAATCCGGCCAGTCGAATGCACTTCAGGCGCATCGATCAGACCTGCGCCAGGGCCGCCAGCACCAGCTCGCAACTGCGCTGGCTGTAGGCGACCAGAACCTCGCGGATGCGTGCCTGGTCGCGGGCGACCACGGCTTCGAGCAGGCGTGCGAACAATTCAAGGTAGTCGACCATGTTGGCCTGACGCTGATCCAGAGCCAGGTAGTAGGCACGACTCATGGCCGGCTGCAGGTTCTCGACGGTTTCCTGCAGATAGGGATTGTCGGCAAACGGATAGGCGGCGCGCATCACCGCGAAACTTTCGGCGACGAACGTCTCGATGTCCTGGTTGGCATGGGCCTGCTGCAGGCGCTGCTGGATCCCAAGGAACGGCTCCAGGTCGCGCTCGTTGCGCCAACGGCTGGCCACCGCGTTGCCCAGCAGGATGTAGAACTCGCCCATGAGTGTGCACAGGCTGCGCACGCCACGTTCGTCAAGCTCGGTGACGTGGGCGCCGCGGCGCGCCAGGATCGCCACCAGATGCCGGCGCTCGAGGATCAACAGCGCCTCGCGCACTGAGCCGCGACTGACGTTGAGTGCCTGGGTGACCTTCAATTCCTGGATCCGTTCGCCCGGCTTGAGTTCGCCGCGAATGATCCGTTCGGCCAGGTAGTGGGCGATCTGCTCAGAGAGGCTGTCCGGCGCCTTGAACGTCATGGTTTTCCTTCAGAATCTTGAACGGGGCACAAGGGGGCGATTGTAGCCTACTTGCCTGACTGCCGCGCAGGGGATCGTTGCGCTTTATTCGACCTGCGGACGTGCTGCAGCACCGGTGCGTTCTATGCTTTGACTATGACGATTTGTCCCGTCGGGGCGTGGTGCACGTAAATTCTTGACCTTTGAGTCAGAAATTTATTGACCAAATGGTCAAGCGTGCTTAGAGTCCGACCGAACAACAATAAAACCATTGCGAGGCCTTCCCCGTGATCCAGTTTCTCGTCAACCAGGAGCTGCGTAGTGAGCACGCCCTGGACCCGAACATGACGGTGCTGCAATACCTGCGTGAGCACCTGGGCAAACCCGGCACCAAGGAAGGCTGCGCCAGTGGCGACTGCGGCGCCTGCACCGTGGTGGTCGGCGAGCTGGCCCAGGACGACCAGGGCCGTGATACCGTGCGCTACCGCAGCCTCAACTCCTGCCTGACGTTCGTCTCGTCGCTGCACGGCAAACAGTTGATCAGTGTCGAAGGCCTCAAGCACCAAGGCGAACTGCACAGCGTGCAGCAAGCCATGGCTGATTGCCATGGTTCTCAGTGCGGTTTCTGCACCCCAGGCTTCGTCATGTCCCTGTTCGCCCTGCAAAAGAACAGCGACGGCCACGATCTGCACCAAGCCCAGGAGGCCCTGGCAGGCAACCTGTGCCGCTGCACCGGCTACCGTCCGATCCTCGCCGCCGCCGAGCAGAGCTGCGCCCGCCCTTGTCGCGACCAGTTCGACGAGCAGCAAGCCCAGACCATCGCCCGCCTCAAGGCGATCGCGCCAACCGAAACCGGTGAACTCAACAGCGGCGACAAGCGTTGTCTGGTGCCGCTGACCGTGGCCGACCTTGCCGACCTGTACAGCTCGCACCCCGAGGCCCGCCTGCTGGCTGGCGGTACCGATCTGGCCTTGGAAGTCACCCAGTTCCACAAGGCCCTGCCGGTGATGATCTACGTCGGTCACGTGGCCGAACTCAAGTGCATCGAAAAAACCGCGACCCATCTGCAAATCGGCGCAGCCACCCCGCTGACCGACTGCTACGGCGCCCTGAACGAGGAGTACCCGGACTTCGGCGCCCTGCTGCACCGCTTCGCCTCACTGCAGATCCGCAACCAGGGCACCCTGGGTGGCAACATCGGCAACGCTTCGCCGATCGGCGACTCGCCACCCCTGCTGATCGCCCTCGACGCCCAGGTGGTCCTGCGCCAGGGCCAAACCCAGCGCACCCTGGCGCTGGAAGACTACTTCATCGATTACCGCATCACCGCACGCCAGGACAGCGAGTTCATCGAGAAGATCATCGTCCCGCGTGCCAGCGCCGACTGGACGTTCCGCGCCTACAAGGTTTCCAAGCGCCTGGACGACGACATCTCGGCAGTGTGCGCTGCGTTCAACCTGCGTATCGAGGACGGGGTGGTTCGCGAGGCCCGCATCGCCTTCGGCGGCATGGCAGCCATCCCCAAACGTGCCCGCGCCTGCGAAGCCGCCCTGGTGGGCAAGACCTGGACCCAGGCCAGCATCGAGCAGGCCTGCCAAGCCTTGGACGAAGATTTCACCCCACTCTCGGACTTCCGCGCCAGCAAGGAATACCGCCTGCTGACTGCGCAGAACCTGCTGCGCAAGTACTTCATCGAACTGCAATCGCCGTACATCGAAACCCGGGTGACCGCTTATGTCTAACCATCACGTAGCCAAGAGCCAGGCCGAGATGGCCGAACTGTTCAGCCAGGACCTGACCACCGGGGTCGGCCGCAGCATCAAGCACGACAGCGCCGACAAGCACGTCAGCGGCGAGGCGGTGTACATCGATGACCGCCTGGAATTCCCCAACCAGTTGCACGTCTTCGCGCGCACCGCCGACCGCGCCCATGCGCGCATCCTGCGCATCGACACCACGCCATGCTACGCCTTCGAGGGCGTACGCATCGCCATCACCCATGAAGACATCCCGGGCCTGAAGGACATCGGCCCGGTGGTCGCCGGTGACCCGCTGCTGGCCATCGACAAAGTGGAGTTCTTCGGTCAGCCGGTGCTGGCCGTCGCAGCCCGCGACCTGGACACCGCACGCCGCGCCGCGATGGCGGCGATCGTCGAGTACGAAGATCTCGAACCGGTACTGGACGTGGTCGAGGCCCTGCGCAAGAAGCATTTCGTGCTGGACAGCCACACCCACCAGCGCGGCGACTCGGACAGCGCCCTGGCCACTGCCCCCCACCGCCTGCAAGGCACTTTGCACATCGGTGGCCAAGAGCACTTCTACCTGGAAACCCAGATCTCTTCGGTGATGCCCACCGAGGACGGCGGCATGATCGTCTTCTGCTCCACCCAGAACCCCACCGAGGTGCAGAAGCTGGTAGCTGAAGTGCTGGACGTGCCGATGAACAAGATCGTCGTGGACATGCGCCGCATGGGCGGCGGCTTCGGCGGCAAGGAGACCCAGGCGGCCAGCCCGGCCTGCCTGTGCGCCGTCATCGCGCGCCTGACCGGTCAACCGACCAAGATGCGCCTGCCGCGCGTCGAAGACATGATGATGACCGGCAAACGTCACCCGTTCTACGTGGAGTACGACGTAGGCTTCGACGACAGCGGCCGCCTGCACGGCATCAACCTGGACCTGGCCGGCAACTGCGGTTACTCGCCTGATCTGTCCGGCTCGATCGTCGACCGCGCCATGTTCCACTCCGACAACGCCTACTACCTGGGCGACGCCACGGTGCATGGCCACCGCTGCAAGACCAACACCGCGTCCAACACGGCCTACCGTGGTTTCGGCGGCCCGCAGGGCATGGTCGCCATCGAGCAGGTGATGGACCATATCGCCCGCCATCTGGCGCTCGACCCCCTGGCCGTGCGCAAAGCCAACTACTACGGCAAGACCGAGCGCAACGTCACTCATTACTACCAGACCGTCGAGCACAACATGCTCGAGGAGATGACCGCCGAGCTCGAGGCCAGTGCCGACTACGCCGAGCGCCGCGAGTCGATCCGCCGCTTCAATGAACACAGCCCGGTGCTCAAGAAAGGCCTGGCGCTGACCCCGGTGAAGTTCGGTATCTCGTTCACCGCGACCTTCCTCAACCAAGCTGGCGCGCTGATCCACATCTACACCGACGGCAGCATCCATCTGAACCATGGCGGCACCGAGATGGGCCAGGGCCTGAACACCAAGGTCGCCCAGGTTGTGGCCCAGGTGTTCCAAGTCGATTTCGAGCGCATCCAGATCACCGCCACCAACACCGACAAGGTGCCTAACACCTCGCCGACCGCCGCCTCCAGTGGCGCCGACCTCAACGGCAAGGCCGCGCAGAACGCCGCTGAGATCCTCAAGAAGCGCCTGACCGAGTTCGCCGCTCGGCACTACAAGGTCACCGAGGAAGATGTGGAGTTCCGCAACGGCCATGTGCGGGTGCGCGACCAGATCGTGAGCTTCGAGCAATTGGTGCAGCAGGCCTACTTTGCCCAGGTGTCGCTGTCGAGTACCGGTTTCTATCGCACGCCGAAGATCTACTACGACCGCGACCAGGCCCGCGGCCGGCCGTTCTACTACTTCGCCTTCGGCGCGGCCTGCGTCGAGGTGGTGGTCGATACCCTGACCGGCGAATACAAGATGCTGCGGGCCGATATCCTGCACGACGTCGGCGCCTCGCTGAACCCGGCCATCGACATCGGCCAGGTAGAAGGCGGCTTCATCCAGGGCATGGGCTGGCTGACCACCGAGGAACTGGTGTGGAACGCCAAGGGCAAGCTGATGACCAACGGCCCGGCGAGCTACAAGATCCCGGCGGTGGCGGACATGCCACTGGACCTGCGCGTGAAGCTGGTGGAAAACCGCAAGAACCCGGAAGACACCGTGTTCCACTCCAAAGCCGTGGGCGAGCCGCCGTTCATGCTCGGCATCGCTGCCTGGTGCGCCATCAAGGATGCCGTGGCGAGCATCGCCGACTACCGCGTGCAGCCGCAGGTCGATGCCCCGGCGACGCCTGAGCGAGTGCTGTGGGGCTGCGAGCAGATGCGCAAGGCGGTAGCCGCCGAGCAGCCTGCCGAGCAGGAACTGGAAACCGTCACCCACTGACAACGCGAAACCCTGTGGGAGCGGGTTCACCCGCGAATACGGCGACGAACCGCCATCGTCTTCGCGGACAAACCCGCCCCCACAGGGTCCGTGGCGCAACTTAGAGAGGTTGCATCATGCACCAATGGATCAACGCCCTCGCCGACCACCAGGCCCGCGGTGAAGCTTGCGTTCTGGTGACCATCATCGAAGAGCGCGGTTCGACGCCCCGCAACGCCGGCTCGAAGATGGTGGTCAGCGCCACCGACCTGTTCGACACCATCGGCGGCGGCCATCTGGAGTACAAGGCGCTGCACATTGCCCGGCAAATGCTCGAGGAACAACGCACCACCCCGCATCTCGAGCGCTTCAGCCTGGGGGCGAGCCTTGGCCAATGCTGTGGCGGCGTCACGGTGCTGCTGTTCGAGCCAATGGCTGCGGTGCAGGCGCAGATCGCGGTGTTCGGCGCGGGCCACGTCGGCCGCGCTCTGGTACCCTTGCTCGCCGCGCTACCCTGCCGGGTGCGCTGGATCGATTCGCGCGAGCAGGAGTTCCCTGAGGTCATCCCCAATGGTGTGACCAAGGTCGTCAGCGAGGAGCCGGTCGAGGAAGTCGCCGAGCTGCCAGCGGGCAGCTATTGCATCGTCATGACCCACAACCACCAGCTCGACCTTGAACTGACTGCCGCCATTCTCAAGCGCAATGATTTCACCTGGTTCGGCCTGATCGGCTCGAAGACCAAACGGGTCAAGTTCGAGCACCGCCTGCGCGAACGCGGCTACGACGACGCCGTCGTGGCGCGGATGCGTTGTCCGATGGGCCTGGCCGAGGTCAAGGGCAAGCTGCCGATCGAGATCGCCGTGTCCATCGCCGCGGAAATCATTGCCACCTACAACGCCTGCTTCGGCCAGCACGACGCTGCCGCCAACTCAGGCCCAATCGCCCAATTGCTGCCGCCCTCCCGGCGCAGCCAAGCCAATTGACGAGAACGTTATGAGCGCAACCCGCAAAGCCTACCGAGCCGCCATCCTTCACAGCATCGCCGACCCGGCCGAGGTGGGCCTTGACGCTTCCCACGAATATTACGAAGACGGCCTGCTGGTGGTCGAAGAGGGCCGCATCAGTGCACTGGGGCACGCCAGCGACCTGCTGCCGAGCCTAGGCGCCGACGTCGAAGTGATTCACCACCAGGACGCCCTGATCACTCCGGGCTTCATCGATACGCACATCCATTTCCCCCAGACCGGAATGATCGGCTCATACGGCGAGCAACTGCTTGACTGGCTGAACACTTACACCTTCCCCTGCGAAAAGCAGTTCGCCGACAAGGCCCATGCCGACCAGGTGGCCAAGATCTTCCTCAAGGAACTGCTGCGCAACGGCACCACCAGCGCGCTGGTGTTCGGCAGCGTCCATCCCGAGTCGGTCGATGCCCTGTTCGAAGAAGCCCAGCGTCTGGACCTGCGCCTGATCGCCGGCAAGGTGATGATGGATCGCAACGCTCCTGACTACCTGACCGACACCGCCGAGTCCGGCTACGCCGAAAGCAAGGCGCTGATTGAACGCTGGCATGGCAAGGGCCGCCTGCACTATGCGGTGACCCCACGCTTCGCACCCACCAGCACCCCGGAACAACTGACCCTGGCCGGCCAGTTGCTCAAGGAATACCCAGGGCTGTACATGCACACCCACCTGTCGGAGAACGTCAAGGAAATCGACTGGGTCAAGGCGCTGTTCCCTGAGCGCAAGGGCTACCTGGACGTTTATGACCACTATGAACTGCTGGGCGAGCGCTCAGTATTCGCCCACGGCGTGCACCTGTGCGATGAAGAATGCCAGCGCCTGGCCGAAACCGGCTCGGCTGTAGCCTTCTGCCCCACTTCCAACCTGTTCCTGGGCAGCGGGCTGTTCAACCTCCCTCAGGCCGAGCGCTTCAAGGTCAACGTGGGCCTGGGCACCGACGTGGGTGCCGGCACCAGCTTCTCGCTGCTCAACACCCTGAACGAGGCCTACAAGGTCATGCAACTGCAGGGCGCGCGCCTGCATCCCTACAAGTCGCTGTACCTGGCGACCCTCGGCGGGGCCCGCGCCCTGCGCCTGGACGATCGCATCGGCAGCCTGCGTCCGGGCAACGATGCCGACTTCGTGGTACTCGATTACAAGGCCACCCCGCTGCTGGACTACCGCATCCAGCAGTCCAACAGCATCGAAGAGACCCTGTTCGTCCTCACCACCCTGGGCGACGACCGCACCGTGCGTGAAACCTACGCCGCCGGTCGCTGCGTGCACCAGCGCTAAAGCCTTCACGCGAAGGTCACACAAGCCGAAACGGGGCGAGCCAGCGCCCCGTTTCAATGCACAGGCAGATACCGTTCGTACCCAGCCTAGGGCTCGCGCGCCAGCCCTCGGTACAACGCGCCGCCGATCGCCGCGCCGATCAACGGCGCCACCCAGAACAACCACAACTGCTGCAATGCCCAGCCCCCGACGAACAGGGCTGGGCCGGTGCTGCGCGCAGGATTGACGGAGGTGTTTGTCACCGGAATGGAGATCAGGTGAATGAGCGTCAGCGCCAGGCCGATGGCGATGGGTGCCAGGCCTGCTGGCGCGCGCGTGTCGGTGGCGCCCATGATGATCACCAGGAACATCGCGGTCATCACCACCTCGCTGGCAAAGCCTGCCGCCAGCGAGTACCCGCCCGGCGAATGATCGGCGTACCCGTTGGAAGCCAGCCCCGATGACAGCTCGAACCCCGCCTTGCCGCTGGCGATGAAGTAGATCACCGCTGCCGCCAGGATCGCCCCGATCACCTGGGCAATCACGTAGGGCACGAATTCTTTGGCTGGAAACCGCCCACCCACCACAAGCCCGAACGATACCGCAGGGTTGAGGTGGCAGCCGGAAATGTGGCCGATGGCAAACGCCATGGTCAGCACCGTCAGGCCAAATGCGAAGGCGACACCCAGGATACCGATGCCAGTTGGAAAGCTCGCGGCCAACACCGCGCTGCCGCAACCACCAAGGACCAACCAGAAGGTGCCGACCAGCTCGGCACCCATGCGCTTGCCCAGGGACATACTCATGGACCTCTCCTCAAGTAGTGGAACGCATTGGATGCGCAAGCCCAACTGCTTGATGAAGGTTTGCAAAAAACAATCTAGCAGAGCCTTGGCCAATGGCCAGTAACCCTCGTACACCGCGTCAGCGCTAATCTTCCGCCTTGCTCGCAGTCAGCGCGGGACTGAAATGAAAAACGCCACCGCTTCCGGCAGGGAAACGGTGGCGTTGAAAGATAGGGCCTGCCCGGGGAACGGGCGAAGGATCAACCTTTGACAGGCACCTTAGGCTTTTTCAGCAGGTGCGAGAACACGGCGTGCAGGTCATCGGAGGCGCCCTCCTCGTCCAGGTTCAGCTTGGTGTCGATGTGATCCATGTGGTGCATCATCAGATTCACCGCCAGCTCCGCGTCACGGGCCTCGATGGCGTCGATCAACTGCATGTGCTCGTCGTAGGAGCAGTGCGAACGGTTGCCGCTTTCGTATTGCGCGATGATCAGCGAGGTCTGCGAAACCAGACTGCGCTGGAAGCTGATCAGGGGGGCATTGCCGGCCGCTTCGGCCAACTTGAGGTGGAACTCGCCGGAAAGGCGGATACCCGCACCCCGGTCACCACGGGAGAAGCTGTCGCGCTCCTCGCGGACCATCTGGCGCAGTTCGTTCAGTTGCTCGATCGTGGCGTGCTGCACGGCAAGCTCGGTGATGGCGCGCTCGACCATGCGACGCGAGAAGAACACCTGGCGCGCCTCTTCCACCGTGGGGCTCGCCACCACCGCACCACGATTAGGTCGCAGTAGCACGACGCTTTCGTGGGCAAGGCGCGACAAGGCACGACGGATGATGGTGCGGCTGACGCCGAAGATCTCGCCCAGCGCTTCCTCGCTCAACTTGGTGCCCGGTGCCAGGCGCTGCTCGAGGATGGCCTCGAAAATATGCGCATAGACGATGTCGTCCTGGGTACCGCTGCGGCCGGCCTTGCCGTTTCGCGCAGGTTTCTTCAGAGGTTGCAGCTGTTCGTTCATGGGTTCTCGAGCACGAGGGCCTGCCAGTCGATGCCTTGACTGTATTGCCTGTCAGAAGGTGGCTGGCAAGTCCTGGATAGAAAATAAAGGGACCAAGGTATCGGCCTATTGTACACAGGCCATTCGATTTCTGCAGGTGGCCTTTCCCATATAGCCACTACGCGACAGATCGCGCACACAAAAAATAAAACATTATTTGCATTATTTGTACACAACAGCATAATCCAGCGAGCAACTTTCTGACTCGAAAGTCAATAAATCGGTCAGACGTCTGCCAATCCCCTCGCGGAGCCGCCCAAGTGCATTGGCGCAGGACCAAGGCTCCGAAACAACAAGAAAGACTTGAGGAGTACTCGCTGTGGAAAGCCGCAAATCCGAAGCCCCTACGCTGGATCTCGCTCCACCGCTCGAAACGAGTTGGCTGGAACGGATTTTCAAACTCAAGCGACACGGCAGCACCGTCAGGACCGAGCTGATCGCCGGGGTGACCACCTTCATCACCATGGCCTACATCATCTTCGTCAACCCCAACATCATGGCCGATGCCGGTATCGACCATGGTGCGGCGTTCGTTGCCACCTGTATCGCCGCGGCCCTGGGCTGCCTGTTGATGGGCCTCTACGCCAACTGGCCAGTGGGCCTGGCCCCCGGGATGGGGCTCAACGCTTTCTTCACCTACACCGTGGTCGGCACCATGGGCTACACCTGGGAGGCGGCGCTGGGTGCAGTGTTCGTGTCCGGCGTGCTGTTCATGGCCCTGACCCTCTCACGCGTGCGCGAATGGCTGCTTAACAGCATTCCGGTCAGCCTGCGCCACGCCATGGGCGCGGGGGTCGGCCTGTTCCTCGGACTGATCGGCCTGAAGACCGCCGGTATCGTCGTCGACAGCCCTGCCACGCTGATCAAGCTGGGTTCTCTGCATGAGCCTGGTCCACTGCTGGCGGCGGTGTGCTTCCTGATGATCGCGGTGCTCAGCTATCACCGCGTGTTCGGCGCGATCCTCATCAGCATCATCAGTGTCACCCTGGCTGGCTGGGGCCTGGGCCTGGTCCAATATGGCGGAGTGTTCTCGCTGCCGCCGAGCCTGGCTCCGACCTGGATGGCCATGGATGTGGCGGGCGTGTTCAACGTCAGCATGATCAGCGTGGTATTGGCGTTCCTGTTCGTGCACATGTTCGACACCGCCGGCACCCTGATGGGCGTAGCCCAGCGGGCCAACCTGGTCGGTGAAGACGGCCGCATCGAGAACCTGTCTCGGGCACTGAAGGCCGATAGCGCCTCCAGCGTGTTCGGCGCCGCAGTCGGCGTGCCGCCTGTGACCAGCTACGTGGAAAGTGCCGCAGGCGTTGCCGCCGGTGGCCGCACTGGCCTGACTGCCGTGGTCGTCGGTTTGCTGTTCGTCGCCGCGATGTTCTTCGCACCGTTGGCCGGGATGATCCCCGCCTACGCTACCGCTGGCGCCCTGATCTATGTGGCCATGTTGATGATGGGCAGCATGGCGCACATCCACTGGGACGAGGCGACCGACAGCATTCCTGCGATCGTTACCGTGATCATGATGCCACTGACCTTCTCGGTCGCCGACGGCATCGCCCTGGGCTTCATCAGCTATGTGGCGCTCAAGGCCGGGACTGGCAAGTTCAAGGAAATCTCCGCCAGCCTCTGGGTCCTTTGCGTGATCTTCATCGCCAAATTCGTGTTCCTCTGAGCCTGGCGCCCTTCGTTGCACAAACAAAAAAAACCGATGGCAGTCTCCTGCCATCGGGTTTTTTTGTAGGTATTCGCCTTACTTGGCTACGGAGCCGGCGGTACCGGATGCCTGCCCACTACGTTTGCTCTTGAGTACATAAAAGGCATACATCACCACAAGCCAGACCGGAATCGCGTACACCGAGACCTGAATGCCCGGGATCTGCAGCATGATCCCCAGGATCAGCACCACGAAGGCCAGGCACACATAGTTGCCGTACGGGTACCACAGGGCTTTGAACAGCGCCTTCTGGCCAGTACGGTCCAGGTGCTGACGGAACTTCAGGTGCGAGTAGCTGATCATCGCCCAGTTGATCACCAGGGCAGCCACCACCAGCGACATCAGCAGCTCCAGCGCATGCTGCGGCATGAAGTAGTTCAGCAGCACCGCGACCAGGGTCACGGCAGCCGAGGCCAGGATCGAACGGACTGGCACGCCGCGCTTGTCGATCTTGGCCAGGCCAGCCGGAGCGTCGCCTTGCTCGGCCATGCCGTAGAGCATGCGGGCGTTGCAGTAGGTGCCGCTGTTGTACACCGACAACGCCGCGGTCAGGACCACGAAGTTCAGCAGGTGGGCAGCAACATCACTGCCGAGCAGCGAGAAGACCTGAACGAACGGGCTGCTGCCATAGCTGCCGCCGGAAGCATCGATGCTGGCGACCAGGCTGTCCCACGGGGTCAAAGACAGCAGGATCACCAACGCGCCGATATAGAAGATCAGGATGCGGTAGATGACCTGGTTGATCGCCTTCGGGATCACGGTCTTTGGCTTGTCGGCCTCGGCCGCGGTGAAGCCCAGCATTTCCAGGCCACCGAAGGAGAACATGATGATCGCAAGCGCCATTACCAGGCCACTCACGCCATTGGGGAAGAAGCCACCATGGGCCCACAGGTTGGTCACCGAAGCTTCAGGACCACCGCTGCCGCTGGTGAGCAGATAGGCACCCAGGCCGATCATGCCGACGATGGCGAGCACCTTGATGATCGCGAACCAGAACTCGGCCTCTCCGAACACCTTCACGTTCATCAGGTTGATCGCGTTGATCAGGATGAAGAAGCCCGCCGCAGTGACCCAGGTCGGGATCTCCGGCCACCAGTAGTGGATGTACTTGCCGACGGCGGACAACTCCGACATGCCGACCAGGATGTACAGCACCCAGCAGTTCCAGCCGGACAAGAAGCCCGCGAAACCGCCCCAGTACTTGTGGGCGAAGTGGCTGAAGGAACCGGCAACCGGCTCTTCGACGATCATTTCGCCCAGTTGGCGCATGATCATGAAGGCGATGAAGCCGCAGATGGCGTAGCCGAGAATCATCGACGGACCAGCCGACTTCATCACGCCGGCCGAGCCCAGGAACAATCCGGTACCAATTGCGCCACCCAGGGCAATCAGCTGGATATGGCGGTTCTTCAGGCCACGCTTGAGCTCGCCTGAAGGCATGTTTTGTCCACTCATGAACGAAGTCACCTGCTTGTTTTTATCTGTGACGGAATCGGACCCACCGCGCTCGTGGCGCAGCGGAATGGGCAAGGTGGTTACCTTGGGTTTCTTGGACGGGGGTGATGACACCGAGGGGCAGGCCCCGGGTGACTCAACCAGGCGTCAGCAAGAGTGCGCGGTACGCATTGGGGTCACAGGTAAAACGCGGCGCATTGTATACCCCTGCGTACGCGCAGGCGTCAACGCGTTGCGTCATTTCCTGATGAAAAAACGCAGCGATCCTGGGGGGATGGCCTGAAAAGGCAGAGTGATCGGCGTACATGGCGCCTCCATTTGTTGTTTTCGATGCCCAGCTCTGCGGCCAGGCCCTGCACACGGCATGGGCGCTATATCAGCGTGCGGCGAGAGGTTGGACAAGGGGGCAAATGGCGGGGTAGTCGCTCTGGAATGGGGTGTTTGGCAAAATCTGTTTACACCCGTAGGTAGGCCTGCGAAAAAGGCCGCATTTCGTAAAGAAATTGTTACAAGGCGGTCGGCAGAGTTTCCAGATCGCAGGAAAAATCGCGCCGGATCAACACGTTAGATTTCTGAAGACACAAAAAAGGGGCCGCGATGCGGCCCCTTCTAGATGACGCTGAGCAATCAGCCACGCGGCTTGCCGCGGCCACGGCCTGCCGGCTTGTCCGCCTCTGGCTTGGCTGGGCGCTTACGCATCTCGCTCGGACGCTCGGCAACCGTGCTGCTGCGTCCGCCCTTACGTGTCGCAGCGTCTTCACGCACCGGACGCTCACGTGCCGGACGTTCGGCCTGCCCCTCTTGGGCCTGCGCGGGACGCAGGGTCCGCACGCGCTCGCCACGACCCAGCGGGCGGGTGGACTTGCGCTGCATACGCTCGAGCTTGTCCTTGGCCTTGAGGTTCAACGCTGGCAATGCCACCGGCTGCAGGCCGACTTCGGCTGCCAGGATGTCGATCTCGCCCTGGGTCATTTCACGCCAGCGCCCCATCGGCAGGTCGGAATTGAGGAACACCGGACCGAAGCGCACGCGCTTCAGGCGGCTGACCACCACCCCCTGGGATTCCCACAGGCGACGCACCTCACGGTTACGACCTTCCATCACCACGCAGTGGTACCAGTGGTTGAAGCCTTCACCACCCGGGGCCTTCTGGATGTCGGTGAACTTCGCCGGGCCATCCTCGAGCATCACACCCGCCTTGAGACGATCGACCATGTCGTCGTCGACCTCACCGCGCACACGCACCGCGTATTCACGGTCCATCTCGTAGGAGGGGTGCATCAGGCGGTTGGCCAGTTCACCGTCGGTCGTGAACAGCAGCAGGCCGGTGGTGTTGATGTCCAGACGACCGATATTGATCCAACGCCCTTCTTTCGGACGCGGCAAGCGGTCGAACACGGTCGGACGGCCTTCCGGGTCGTCGCGGGTGCAAATCTCGCCGTCAGGCTTGTTGTACATGATCACCCGGCGGGTGGCCTCGGCGGCCTCCACGCGCTTGATCAGCTTGCCGTCGACGGCAATGGCATCGTGCAGGTCGACGCGCTGGCCAAGGGTGGCCTCGACGCCGTTGACCTTGATACGACCCTGGCTGATCCAGGCCTCGACGTCACGACGCGAGCCGACGCCGATACGCGCCAGCACCTTCTGCAGCTTTTCGCCGGACGGCGGGGTGGGTTGGGTTTCTTGCAGGTCTTGGTCACTCATCTGGGCACCTCCCGGTGTAAGTAGTGAAAATCGTTTTTTTGGCGACGGATGCGCCAAAGGGGCGCGCATCATACGCGGTTCGGTGGACGAACGCACTGGAGACTAGCGGGTTTTCTCGACGGGGCTGTGAGTTTCCGCCCGAAGGTGCTGCATCCCCTTCACGAGCAGCCTCGCTGTATCTGTACAGGGTTACCCGCGAACGAGCCAGAACGGTCTACGGCTCAGGCTCATCCTCGACATTGGCAGCCTCATCTCGCACATCATCGAAATCGGTCTTGAGCCCCTCCTCCATCGCATCGAGTTCCACCAGCAGCGTACGGAAGCTGGTCTCCTCTCGCGGCGGCGCCTCGCCCTCCTCGTCCGCGCCCAGGCTCGCATCGGCCAGCGCCTGCAAGTGCGCAGGCACCGGCGCGTCATCCGGATCCAGCAACGGCTCGGTGTCCATCTCGCGCAGTTCGGCCAGGGCCGGTAACTCATCCAGACTCTTGAGGTTGAAATGATCGAGCAATGCCTTGGTGGTAGCGAACATCGCCGGCCGACCGGGCACCTCGCGATAACCGACGATACGGATCCACTCACGCTCCATCAGGGTCTTGATGATGTTGCTGTTCACGGCCACACCACGCACATCCTCGATCTCACCGCGGGTGATCGGCTGGCGATAGGCGATCAGCGCCAGGGTCTCCAGCAGCGCGCGGGAATAGCGCTGCGGACGCTCTTCCCACAGGCGGCCGACCCAGGGCGCAAAGTCCTCGCGGATCTGCAGACGGTAGCCGGTCGCCACCTCCTTGAGCTCGAAGGCGCGGCCATTGCAGGACTTGGCCAGGATCTCCAACGCTTTCTTGAAGACCGCAGGCGCGGGACGCTCGGCCTCTTCGAGCAACTCGTAGAGGCGCTCGAGCGACTGCGGCTTGCCAGAGGCCAGGAGGAAGGCTTCGATCAGCGAGGCCAGATCACGGGGTTCGTTCAGGTTCATCGGTAGGAAAGGCTTGCTCGTGGTCACTCGGCCCGGGCGCGGACATGGATCGGGGCAAAAGGCTCATTCTGCACCAGTTCGATGAGCGATTCCTTCACCAGTTCGAGAATCGCCATGAAGGTGACCACCACCCCCAACTTGCCTTCCTCGACGGCAAAGAGCTCGATGAACGGCACGAAGCCGCCACCCTTGAGGCGTTCGAGCACTTCGCTCATGCGCTCGCGGGTCGACAAGGTCTCGCGGGTGATCTGATGGCTTTCGAACAGGTCATTGCGCCGCATCACCTGGGCCATGGACAGCAGGATTTCCTCCAGGGAAACATCGGGCAACAGCTTGCGGACCTTGGCCTGCGGCGCCTCCAGGCGCGGTACGACGATCTCCCGACCTACCCGCGGCAGCTCGTCGAGACCTTCGGCGGCGGCCTTGAAGCGCTCGTATTCCTGCAGTCTGCGGATCAGCTCGGCACGCGGGTCGCCTTCTTCCTCCTCGACTTCACTGGAGCGCGGCAGCAACATGCGCGACTTGATCTCGGCAAGCATGGCGGCCATCACCAGGTACTCGGCGGCCAGCTCCAGGCGTACGCTCTTCATCAGCTCGACGTAGGACATGTACTGGCGAGTGATCTCTGCCACGGGGATGTCGAGGATGTCGATGTTCTGTTTGCGGATCAGGTACAGCAGCAGGTCCAGCGGGCCTTCGAAGGCTTCGAGGAACACTTCCAGGGCATCGGGAGGGATGTACAGATCCAGCGGCAGTTCGGTCAGGGCCTCGCCATAGACCAGCGCCAATTGCAGCTGTTGCGGCGCCTCGCTGTCGGCGGCCAGGGCCTCGGCGTCCTGCACCTGGCTCACGCGGGTGCCAGGAAGGGCGCGGGATCGCCACAGCCAACGCGGATGACTTCCGGCTCATCGCCTTCCAGGCTGATCACCGTGGAGGCCTTGAGGTCACCGAAGCCGCCATCGATGATCAGGTCCACATGATGCTCCAGACGCGCACGGATCTCGTAGGGGTCGGTCATCGGCTCTTCGTCACCGGGCAGGATGAGGCTCACGCTCATCAAGGGCTCGCCCAGCTCTTCGAGCAGTGCCCGGGCAATGGGGTTGGACGGGACCCGCAGGCCGATGGTGCGACGTTTTTCATGCATCAATAGCCTGGGCACTTCCCGCGTGGCGTTGAGAATGAAGGTATAGGGCCCGGGAATGTGCGCCTTGAGCAGACGGAAGGTGGCTGTGTCGATCTTGGCGAACAACCCCATCTGCGACAGGTCGCAGCACAGCAGCGTGAAATTGTGGTTCTTGTCCAGCTGGCGCAGCCGTCGGACCCTCTCCACGGCGGTCTTGTCACCGATCTGACAGCCCATCGCATAGGCCGAGTCGGTCGGATAGACCACGACACCGCCTTTGCGGATGATCTCGACGGCCTGTTTGATCAGGCGCGCCTGCGGGTTTTCCGCATGAATCTGGAAAAATTGGCTCACGTAGTCGTCCTGTTCATACCGCCATAGGCTGTTCATGGCTGAATCGGCGCCACAAAGGTGGCAGATCCTCGGGCAATGGCCGATAGGCACCGATCTCGCCCCAGGTGCCGGGGCCGTGGAAGTCACTGCCGGCACTTGCCAGCAGGCCGAACTCACGGGCGAGGATGGACATCGTGCCCACCTGTTCGGCCGGCATCATCCCGTTGACCACCTCCAACGCCTGCCCGCCTGCCTGAATATAGTCTGCAATCAGCCGTCTGCGCTTACTGCGGGTCAATTCGTAATGCATGGGATGGGCCAGGCTCACCCAAGCGTTGGACCGACGCAGCGTGGCGACGGTTTCCTCCAGGGTCGGCCAGTGCAGCTTGACGTCGCCCAGCTTGCCGGCGCCCAGCCACTTGCGAAACGCCTCGCCGCGGTCCTTGACGTGGCCAGCACGCACCAGGAACTCGGCAAAGTGCGGACGCGCCGGGGCGTTGCCGCTGTCACCCAGCTCCTGCTGCACCGCCCTGGCGCCTTCGAGCGTGCCGGGCATGCCCTTGGCCGCGAGCCGTCGGTCGATTTCCTCGGAGCGCAACCAGCGGCCACGGTGCAAGGCCTCGATAGCCTCGAGCAGCGGCGGTGCGTCGAGCGGGAAGTCATAGCCCAGCACATGGATCGTGGCGCCACCCCAGGTGCAGGATAGCTCCACCCCACTGACCCAGCGCATGCCGTTGGCGTGGCAGGCCTGACGCGCCTCGGCCAGGCCTTCGATGGTGTCGTGGTCGGTCAGTGCCAACGTCTGCACCCCATGCTCGTGGGCCCGGGCGACCAGGGCCGAAGGCGACAAGGCGCCGTCGGAGGCCGTGCTGTGACAGTGCAGATCAACATTCATGGAGGAGCGCTTTCGCTGGAATCGATGTTTGTTATTATGCCGTCACATCCCGCTTCTGGCTGCCACTGTGAAACAATTCATCGATTTCATCCCGCTGTTGCTGTTCTTCATCGTCTACAAACTCGACCCGCGCGCGGTCGAAATCGCTGGCCACAGCGTCGAGTTCGGCGGCATCTACAGCGCCACGGCAGTGCTGATCCTCGGTTCCCTGGTGGTCTATGGCGCGCTGTTCCTGCGCCACGGCAAGCTCGAGAAGGGCCAGTTGCTGACCCTGGTCGCCTGCCTGGTATTCGGTGGCCTTACCCTGGCCTTCCATAGCGAAACCTTCCTCAAGTGGAAAGCGCCGGTGGTGAACTGGCTGTTCGCCCTGGCCTTCGCCGGCAGTCACTTTGTCGGCGACCGAGTCCTGATCAAACGCATCATGGGCCACGCCCTGAGCCTGCCGGATGCTATCTGGACGCGCCTGAACCTGGCATGGATCGGGTTCTTCCTGGTGTGCGGCGCCGCCAACCTGTTCGTCGCGTTCACGTTCCAGGACTTCTGGGTCGACTTCAAGGTGTTCGGCAGCCTGGGCATGACCGTGATCTTCCTGGTGGCCCAGGGCGTGTATCTGTCGCGCCACCTGCATGACAGCGACCCCTCCACTTCCAAACCTAAGGATTGACATGCTCTACGCCATCATCGCAAGCGACGTCGAAGGTTCCCTGGAAAAACGCCTGGCGGCCCGTCCGGCGCACATCGAGCGCCTGCAGCAGCTCAAGGCCGAAGGCCGTGTGGTCCTGGCCGGCCCGCACCCGGCGATCGACAGCAACGACCCAGGCGCCGCAGGCTTCACCGGCAGCCTGATCGTCGCCGAATTCGACTCCCTGGCCGCCGCCCAGGCTTGGGCCGATGCCGACCCGTACATCGCTGCCGGCGTGTACGACAAGGTCGTGGTCAAGCCTTTCAAGCAAGTCCTGCCTTGATTGGGGGCGGGCCTCATGGCGTGATCATGAGGCCCGCACTCATCTATTACGACCTGCGGCCGACAACCTTCTGAACCGATAGGAATCAGGAGTTCCAATGCGCCGAGGTCCGATGTCCCTGCTGCTTTGCCTGCTGTCGCTGTCCCCTTTTGCCATTGCCGAAGAACCACTGTCGTTGACCGCTGCCGCGCAGATCACCGAACTGCAGCAACGCCTGCAGGACAGTGAGCAGCAACGTGCCGCGCTCAACCAACAACTGCAAGACACCCAGAGTGAGCAGGACAATGCCCAGCTCGCACGGCTGCGCCAGGAAAACCAGCGCCTGAAGCTTTCGCTCAAGGAGTTGCAGGCCAGCGCCCCGGTCCCGCTGCTCAGCGACCAGCAGCTGTGGTTCGTGATCGGTTCGGCCGTTGCACTGTTTTCGGCTGTCTGCGGTATCTTAGCCAGTGGCGGACACAGAAGACGCCGTCAATGGTTGAATTGAGTGAGTCATGAGCGAGCTGTTACTGATTGATGATGACCAGGAACTCTGCGAGCTGCTCGGCAGCTGGCTGAGCCAGGAAGGGTTCACCGTACGTGCCTGCCATGACGGCCAGAGCGCGCGCCAGGCGCTGGCCGCCCACGCGCCGGCGGCCGTGGTGCTGGATGTAATGCTGCCTGACGGCAGTGGCTTGGAGCTGCTCAAGCAACTGCGAACCGAGCATGCGGAACTGCCGGTGCTGATGCTTTCGGCCCGCGGCGAGCCTCTGGACCGCATTCTGGGCCTGGAGCTGGGCGCCGATGACTACCTGGCCAAGCCCTGCGATCCACGCGAGCTTACCGCCCGTCTGCGCGCGGTGTTGCGCCGCAGCCACCCGGCTACCGGCAGCACCCAGCTCGAAGTCGGCGACCTGACCTTCAGTCCTGTGCGGGGCGTGGTCAGTGTCGATGCTCGCGAAATGACCCTCACGCTTTCCGAAAGTCGCATTCTCGAGGCACTGCTGCGCCAGCCTGGCGATCCACTGGACAAACAGGAACTGGCGCAGATCGCCCTGGGCCGCAAGCTGACCCTCTATGACCGCAGCCTGGACATGCATGTGAGTAACCTGCGCAAGAAGGTCGGCCCGCACCCTGATGGCCGCCCTCGTATCGTTGCCCTGCGCAGCCGCGGTTACTACTACAGCCTCTGAGCGGCGAGCTGCAAGAAGGCCCTCTTCCACCACGGTTCGGTCTTGTAGCTCGCAGCTCATAGCTTGTAGCTCGAACCTTTACCAAGTCTTTACGCTCACCTGACCGCCCTTGACCTTGCTTTCCCTAGACTGGGCTCATCCGGTAACCACCGGCCCATGAAAGGAGAAACACCATGCGCAAGACCCTTATCGCCCTGATGTTCGCCGCCGCCCTGCCAACCGTGGCCATGGCCATGCCCGAAGGCGGTCCGCACCACGGTGGCTGGCATCATCGCGGTGACGCGCCTTTCGCCCAACTGGACCTGAGCCGCGAGCAACGCCAGCAAATCGGCAAGCTGATGGGCGATCAAATGAAGCACCGCCGCGACATCACCGAACGCTACATCGCCAAGCTGCCGGCTGCCGACCAGAAAGCCATGAAAGACGAGATCAAAGCCAGCCACGACAAGACCCAGGCCGATATCCGCGCCCTGCTCAAGCCTGACCAGCAGAAGAAGTTCGACGAACTGCAAAAGGAACGCGCCACCCGTAAAGCCGAGTGGCAGGAGTTCCAGGCCTGGAAAGCTGAAAAAGGCACCAAGGCCCAGTAAGCTGACAGCCCCGCGCCCGACCCGCCTCCCAGCGGGCCGGGCTTTTCTTGTTTTCAGGAGGTGCTCTTGCGGTCATTGTTCTGGCGCATCCTGGCCAGCTTCTGGCTGGCCATCGCCTTGGTCGCAGGTTTATCGATCCTGCTTGGCCACATGCTCAACCAGGATGCCTGGATCCTCAGTCGCCATCCGGGCCTCAATACCCTGGCCAGCCGCTGGACCCAGCACTATGAGCAAGAGGGTCTGGAGTCCGCACAGCGTTTTCTGGAGCGGCGCAAGCACCGCTTTGGCATCGATGTACAGGTGCTCAACGACAGTGGCGAGGCCGTGGTGCCGGGCACTTTCCCGCGTCGCGCCGCCGCCTTCGAGGCGCATCAGCACAACGACCAGCGCCGCCTGCCTTGGCGTCGTCTGACCCAGGAGTACACCAGCCCTGACAGTGGCGAGACCTACCTGCTGATCTACCGCATTCCGCACCCAGCGCTCAATGCCTGGCACCGCGAAAGCCTGCTGTGGCCGCTGAGCGCCTTGGGGATCGCCCTAGTTGTGCTGACGCTGTTCAGCCTGTTCGTCACGCTGTCCATCACGCGCCCGCTGAGCCGGCTGCGCGGTGCGGTGCACGACTTGGGGCAGACCAGTTATCAGCAGAACAGCCTGGCGCGACTGGCGTCCCGGCGTGACGAGTTCGGCGTACTGGCCAATGACTTCAACAAGATGGGTGCGCGCCTGCAAAGCCTGATCGGCAGCCAACGCCAGCTGCTGCGCGACGTTTCCCATGAACTGCGCTCACCGTTGGCGCGACTGCGCATCGCCCTGGCCTTGGCCGAGCGCGCTGAGCCTGAGCAGCGCCAGGCCCTGTGGCCGCGCCTGACCCGCGAGTGCGATCGCCTGGAAGACCTGATCAGCGAGATCCTGGCCCTGGCCCGGGTCGACGCCGAGCAAGCCCATGCCGAGCCGGTGGACCTCAACGCGTTGCTCGGCAGCGTGCGCAAGGACGCCCAGCTCAGTGCCCCGGAGCAGGAGATACGCCTGCAGGCGGCACCCGGCCTGACCTTGCAAGGCTGGCCCACACTGATCGAGCGCGCGGTGGACAACCTGGTGCGCAATGCCTTGCGCTTCAACCCGGCAGGTCAATCGATCGAGATTCATGCCGAACGTGAGCAAGGGCGCATCGTCGTGAGTGTGCGAGACCATGGTCCTGGCGTGGCCGAGGAGCACCTGGCGCAACTGGGCGAGCCGTTTTTCCGCGCGCCTGGGCAGGAAGCGCCCGGGCATGGATTGGGCCTGGCCATCGCCCGGCGAGCGGCGGAGCGACATGGCGGAAGTCTGGTGCTGGGCAATCACCCGCAGGGCGGGTTCGTTGCGACGCTGGAGCTGCCCTGCGACCTCGTCGTGGGCTGACAGGCCTTTCTCCTCGCGGCACAAGGCCGCTCCTACACAGGCCTGTAGAAACGGCCTTGTGCCGCGAAAGGGCCGCGCAGCGGCCCCAATGAATCACTCGCCCCAGGTGCTGACGAAATCGGCAGTCACCAGAACAGGCGCGGTACGTGGCTCGGCCATGGGGGTACCGACATACAGGTAGCCAATCAGCTCTTCGTTCGCGGCAAGCCCCAGCCCCTGATGCACATGAGCATCAAATGCCATGTCGCCAGTGCGCCAGACCGCGCCGATCCCCTGGGCGTGGGCGGCGATGAGGATGCCATGGGCCGCGCAACCGGCTGCCAGGCGCTGCTCGGACTTGGGCACCTTGAAATGGTCCTGCAGGCGCGCCACGACCACGATCAGCAAGGGCGCCCGCAGCGGCATGGCCCGCGCCTTGTCCAGCGCCGCCTGGCTGGCATCACCCTTTCTCTGGACCGCTTCGGCGAACAGCTCTCCGAGCTTTTCGCGGGCCGCGCCCTCGATGGTCAGGAAGCGCCATGGGCGCAGCTGGCCGTGGTCCGGGGCGCGCAAGGCCGCTTGGAACAGCGCTTCGCGCTGGGCGGCATTGGGCGCCGGGTCGGTCAGGCGTGGCACGGAAACACGGTTGAGCAATGCGTCGAGAGCCTCCATGGGCTACCCTCCTGGCAGATTGAAAAAGTGCGGCCATTCTCAAGCTGCACGCCACAGGCTGCAAGCCGCAAGAAAACATCCTCTCACGCTTACCGCTTGCAGCTTGGCGCCTGCGGCTTAAAATGGCGCCCTTTACGTTTCGAGTCAGAGCAGATCACATGGCGTTGCCGACCTTAAGGATCATTGGTTTCATCATCGGCATCTTCCTGATCACCCTGGCAGTCAGCATGGTCGTGCCCATGGCGACCCTGGTGGTCTTCGAACGCACCGGCGACATGCCTTCGTTCCTCTGGTCGAGCCTGATCACCTTCATCGCCGGCCTGGCGCTGGTCGTCCAGGGACGGCCCGAGCATGTCCACCTGCGTCCTCGCGACATGTACCTGCTGACGGTCAGCAGTTGGCTGGTGGTGTGCGTGTTCGCCGCCCTGCCGTTCCTGCTGACCCAGCACATCAGCTACACCGACGCCTTCTTCGAAAGCATGTCCGGCATCACCGCCACCGGCGCCACGGTGCTCAGCGGGCTGGACACCATGTCACCCGGCATCCTGATGTGGCGCTCGATGCTGCACTGGCTCGGTGGTATCGGCTTCATCGGCATGGCGGTGGCGATCCTGCCGCTGCTGCGCATCGGTGGCATGCGCCTGTTCCAGACCGAATCCTCGGACCGCTCCGAAAAGGTCATGCCGCGATCGCACATGGTCGCCAAGTCGATCGTGGCGGTGTATGTCGGCATCACCGTATTCGGCAGCCTGGCGTTCTGGTGGGCAGGCATGCGGCCGTTCGACGCCATCAACCACGCCATGTCGGCGATCTCCACCGGCGGGTTCTCCACCTCCGATCAATCCCTGGCCAAGTGGGACATCCCGGCCGTGCACTGGGTGGCGGTGGTTGTGATGATCCTGGGCAGCGTGCCGTTCACCCTGTACGTGGCCACCCTGCGCGGCAACCGCAAGGCGTTGATCCGCGACCAGCAGGTCCAGGGCCTGCTCGGCTTGCTCGTGACCACCTGGCTGGTGCTAGGCACCTGGTACTGGGCCACCACCAATCTGCATTGGCTCGACGCTCTGCGCCACGTGGCACTGAACGTCACGTCGGTGGTCACCACCACCGGCTTCGCCTTGGGTGACTACAGCTTGTGGGGCAACTTCTCGTTGATGCTGTTTTTCTATCTGGGCTTCATCGGTGGATGCTCCGGCTCCACCGCCGGCGGCATCAAGATTTTCCGTTTCCAGGTCGCCTACATCCTGCTCAAGGCGAGCCTCAACCAATTGATTCACCCTCGCGCGGTGATCAAGCAAAAGTACAACGGCCACCGTCTCGACGAAGAGATCGTGCGCTCGATTCTGACTTTCTCGTTCTTCTTCGCCGTCACCATCTGTGTCATCGCCCTGCTGCTGTCCTTGCTGGGCGTGGACTGGATGACCGCCCTGACCGGCGCGGCGGGCACCGTCTCCGGCGTCGGCCCGGGCCTGGGCGAGGTGATTGGCCCTGCCGGCAACTATGCGACCTTGCCGGATGCGGCCAAGTGGATCCTCTCAGGCGGCATGCTGCTCGGCCGGCTGGAGATCATCACGGTGCTGGTGTTGTGCATGCCGGCGTTCTGGCGTCACTGACCGGCTCTGCCTCCCGGCGGGCACGGTACTCGCTGGGTGTGACATCGAACCAGCGGCGGAACGCCCTGTAGAAGTTGCTCGGGTCGGCAAATCCCAGCAGATAGGCAGTTTCCAGCAAGGTCATGCCGGGCTGGGCCAGGTACTGCTCGGCCAGTTCCCGGCGGGTGTCGTCGAGCAAGGTCTGAAAGCTGGTGCCCTCCTCCTGCAAGCGACGCTGCAAGGTGCGCTGGGACAGGTGCAACGCCTGCGCGAGGGTTTCGCGCTTGGGCTCGCCCTGGGGCAGAACGCGGCAAAGCACCTGGCGGACCCTATGGGTCACCCGGCTTTCCGAGAAGCGTGCCAGATACTCCCCGGCAAAGCGGTCGTGCAGCACGGCCATGGCCTCGTTGGCCGTCGGCAGGGGAGCCTCCATGTCAGCCCGCTCGAACACCAGCGCGTCATGGGGCGCACCGAACACCAAGGGCGCGTGGAACGCCGCCTTGTACGGCTCGATGTTCTTCGGCTGAGGCCCTTGGATCAACACCCGGCGCGGCTGGATAGAGCGGCCGCTGAGCCAGGTACACAAGGACAACGCACAGGCCAGCGACGCCTCGGCGCTATGGCGGGTGGGTGGCAGGTGGTCGCCATGCACGGTCAGCACCAGCGAGTAACCTTCCGGCCCCAGGCAAAAGCTGAGGTCGGCGCTCTCGGCAATGATTCGCTGATAACGCACCAGGCGTTCGAAACCCTCGGCCAGGGTACGGCTGGACATCAGCGCATACCCCACCACATGGAACGACGCTGGGCGCACCACCCGGGCCATGTTCAGCCCGATCGCCTCGTTGCCTGAAAGCTCCACCGCCAATTGCCACAGACGAGTCATGGCGTCCTGGGGAAAGCGCGCGTCAGGATCGTCGAGGGCGGCGAAATCCAGCCCGAGCTGTTTGAACATGGCTTGGCAGTCGAGCCCTTCCAGCTCGAGCGCTTTGACAATCCCTGATGCCCAGCTGGCTGACGTGGTTCTCTCGCTCATGGCAGGCTTCTTGTGCTGACCGCTTCATGCGGCGAATCGAAAAGATACTCAATTGGCGCCTTTGGTCACTGGCCGGCCCCGACAATGACTCTAGACTCGATTCAGGCTCCGCGCCGTGTATCTGTTCACAACGCGAACCTAACGGGAGTACCGCCATGATCCCTGCCACGCAGTTTCGAAGTTTTGCCGAGTTCTACCCTTATTACCTGGGTGAACACAGCAACCCCACGTGCCGCCGCCTGCACTTCGTCGGCACCAGCCTGGTCATCGCCCTGCTCGCCTACACCTTCGCCAGCGGGCGCTGGCAATTGCTGCTGGCCGTGCCGTTCGCCGGTTATGGCTTCGCCTGGGTCGGTCATTTCTTTTTCGAGAAAAACCGCCCAGCCACCTTCACTTATCCGCTGTACAGCCTGCTGGGCGACTTCGCCATGTTCCGCGACATCCTGCGCGGCAAGATCAGCCTCTAGAAAGCACCGGGGCGACTAGGCCGGTTCGCGCAGCGCAGCCAAGCGGTCAGCCTCGCGGGCCTGGGCCTCGGCCAGGCGATAAAGCTCGATCTGCCCATCCCAGTGCTCGATCAGCGCCGTGCATGACTCCACCCAGTCGCCGCAATTGAGGTATTGCACCTCCCCCACCTGACGGATCTCGGCGTGATGGATATGCCCGCAGACCACCCCCTGGAAGCCCCGCCGGGTGCATTCATGGGCAATGGCGTCCTCGAAGTCGCTGATGAAGTTCACCGCGCCCTTGACCTTGTGCTTGAGGTACGCCGACAACGACCAATAGCCGTAGCCATAGCGAGCTCGCCAGTGGTTGAGCCAGCGGTTGAGCACCAGGGTGAACTCGTAAGCCCGGTCTCCCAGGAATGCCAGCCAGCGGTGGTAGCGGGTGATCACATCGAACTGGTCACCGTGGATTACCAGCAGGCGCCGGCCATCGGCGGTCAGGTGCTCGGCCTCGTCCACCAGATGGATGTTGCCCAGCATCAGTTTGGAGTAACGGCGCAGGAACTCGTCATGGTTGCCGGTGACGTAGATCACCTCGGTGCCGCGCTTGCTCAGGGTGAGCAGCCGACGGATGACATTGGTATGGGCCTGGGGCCAATAGATGCCACCGCGCAGCTTCCAGCCATCGATGATGTCACCGACCAAGTAGATGCGGTCGGCCTGATACCCCTTGAGAAACTGCGACAGGTGTTCTGCCTGGCAATCGCGGGTGCCCAGATGCACATCGGAAATCCACAAGGTGCGCACACGTTGCTTGCGTGACGGGCGGGCGAGTTCGGCATGGGTCATGGGCAGGCTCCTGCGCTGTTTGCTGGAGACTGGCAGTTGTGGATGACAGGTTGGTGGCAGCGGCGTGACGGCTGATCGCCTGCCAACCCTTGGCGATCATGGGGCCGATCGCAGGCGCCCACAAAATGGCGCGACCCTGCGGCAGCGGGCGTGTACCGCGATCGGGCTGCAAAGCCGCCCCAGGTGTGTACACTGGCGCCCTGCCCCGCGAGGAAATACCCATGACCGCCGGCCCCATCCTCTCCCTGCGCCACTACCGCCATGACCTGATCGCCCACAGTCACGACCATTCACAACTGGTGTTTGGCCTGGGGGGACACCTGGATTTCGAGGTTCAGGGCCATGGCGCGCAGGTCCAGCGCCAGGGCCTGATGGTGGTGCCGGCCGGCGCTCATCACACCTGCGGCAGCCCAGCCGGTAGCGATTGCCTGGTGCTGGATGTTCCCGACGCACACTGGTTGCACGAGCAATTGGGCCGCCATGCCGATGCCAGCCGCCGCCTGCTCGATCGACCTGGCCCCCTGAGCCTGGACAACCGCCAGCAGCAATTGGTCGACTGGCTCGCCAGCAGCCCGGTGGATGATCCATTGATCGCCCAGCAAGGGGCGGTCCTGCTGCTGGCCAGCCTCAATGCGCAAACCGTGCCGGCACCCGTCCAGCGGCACCTGCCCTACGCGGCATTCGACGCACATATCGAGCAGCACGCCGCTCACCCGCTGCAGGTAGCGGACCTGGCGCGCCTGGCAGGCTTGTCCAGCGCCCGCCTGCATGCGCGCTTCGCCAGCGAATGTGCCATGACGCCGATGGACTACATTCGCCAACGGCGCTTGCTCAAGGCGCGACATTTGCTGCAACAGACCGGCCTGCCGATCGGCGAAATCGCCGCGCAGGTTGGCTACAGTTCCCAGAGTGCGTTTTCGGCCGCCATGCGCCGTGACTTTGGCCGCTCACCCATGGCCTTGCGCCGCGAGCCTGACGACAACTGACGCGAGGATCGCGACAGACAGCACGCGACAGCCCTCGTAGACTGGCCCTTGAATATCGAGCCCGCGAGAGAGTCGCTGGCCTTGCGGCCCATCGCGCGGCAAGCCCGCGCCCACCGGTACGCCAACACGCGTGGGCCATTGTCATCACAAGGACTACCATGAACCACCGCACTGCCCTTGGCGCCCTGCACATCGGCGCCCTTTTCTTCGGCCTCACCGGCGTTTTCGGCAAGCTGGCGGCCAGTGCAAGCCCCACCATCATCGTCTTCGGGCGCGCCGCCTTCGCCGTGCTCGCCCTGGCGCTGTTCGCCACCCTCGCCGGCCCCGGCTGGCAACGCCTCGGCGCTCAGGATGTGCGCCGGCTGCTGCTTGGCGGCGTGCTCCTGGCCGGGCACTGGGTCAGTTTCTTCATCGCGGTCAAAGTCGGCGGCGTGGCCATCGCCACCCTCGGCTTCGCCAGCTTCCCCGCTTTCACAGTGATCCTCGAAGGCGTGTTGTTCCGCGAGCGCATCCGCCGCAACGAGGCTGTGCTGGTGATCCTGGTGAGCATCGGTCTAGTCCTGGTCACCCCTGCGTTCGACCTGCAAAGCGAAGCGACAGGTGGCCTGCTGTGGGCATTGCTTTCAGGGTTGCTGTTCTCGTTGCTGTCGCTGACCAATCGCGCCGGCTCTGGGCGCCTGCCGGCGGTACAGGCGGCGCTGTGGCAGAACCTGGTGGTCGGCCTGTGCCTACTGCCCTTCGCCGGCCCAGGATTGAACCAGGTAGCGACGATGGACTGGCTGTGGATCGGCCTGCTCGGCATCTTCTGTACCGGCGTGGCCCACAGCCTGTTCGTCGCCAGCCTGAGCGTGATCAAGGCGCGCACTGCCGCCGTGGTGTTCGGCATGGAGCCGGTCTATGGCATCGCCGTCGCCTGGGTGGTGTTCGCCGAAACGCCGACCCTGCGCATGCTGGCGGGCGGTGTCTTGATCATTTTCGCGATCGTGCTATCCAGCCGCATGGCCGCCGAGCAACCGCCCAAGCAGCGTCCATTGGTCGAAGGCGCCTGATCAGCGATCGTTATGGCCCAGGTCGCGCTGCGGGTCGATCTGATCGCGCAGCCGCTGCTTGAGCACCTTGGCCTCGGGGAAGCCACCATCGGCCTTGCGCTCCCAAAGCTGCACCCCATCGCAGGTGATGCGGAACACGCCACCAGTACCCGGTTCCAGGGCCACGCGGCCCAGGTCGTCGGCAAAGGTGCTGAGCAGTTCCTGGGCCAGCCAGGCGGCGCGCAGCAGCCACTGGCATTGCGTGCAATACGTGATGACGATTTCGGGCTTGGCCTGGGGCATGGCAACGCGTCTCCTTCGGGGATGAGCCGCTTATACTAGCGGTCTTTGACCACGGTTTTGAGACTCACGATGCGCCGCCTGCTGTTCTGCCTTTTGCTGACACTCACCAGCTTCACCGTCCTGGCCACTGAAGCCGCCCGGCCCAAGGTAGGCCTGGTGTTGTCCGGAGGCGCTGCCCGGGGCCTTGCCCATATCGGCGTGCTCAAGGCCCTGGAGGAGCAAGGCGTACGCATCGACGCTATCGCCGGCACCAGCATGGGCGCGGTGATCGGTGGGCTGTATGCCTCCGGCTACAGCGTCGAGGAACTCGAGAAGCTCGCCACCACGCTCGACTGGCAGCAGGCGCTGTCCGATGCCCCGCCACGCAAGGACGTGCCGTTCCGCCGCAAGCAAGACGACCGCGATTTCCTGGTCAAGCAAAAGCTCAGCTTTCGCGACGACGGCAGCCTCGGCCTGCCGCTGGGCGTGATCCAGGGCCAGAACCTCTCCCTGCTGCTGGAAAGCAAGCTGGCCCACACTGCCGACACCCGCGATTTCGACAAACTGCCGATCCCCTTCCGCGCCGTAGCCACCGACATCGCCAGCGGCGAGAAGGTGGTGTTCAGCCGCGGGCACCTGCCACAGGTGATCCGCGCCAGCATGTCGATCCCGGCCGTGTTCGCCCCGGTCGAACTCGACGGCCGTCTCTTGGTGGATGGCGGCATGGTCGACAACATTCCCGTCGATGTCGCGCGGGACATGGGGGTGGACCTGGCCATCGTGGTCGACATCGGCACCCCCTTGCGTGATCGCAAACAGCTGGCCACGGTGGTCGACGTGCTCAACCAGTCGATCACCTTGATGACCCGGCGCAACTCCGAGGAGCAACTGGCCAGCCTGCATCAGGACGACGTCCTGATCCAGCCTTCGCTCGCCGCCTTCGGCGTGACCGATTTCGGCCGTGCCCAGGACATGATCGATGCCGGCTATCGCGCCGCCCGGGCCATGGACAACCGCCTGGCCAGCCTGCGCCGTGACGAGGGCGACACAGGCCTTGCGGTGGCCCGTTCGCCACGCCAGCGCCGGCCGATCATCACCGCGATCAAGGTAGAGAACGATTCGAAGGTCAGCGACGACGTGATCCGCTACTACATCCGCCAACCCCTGGGCGCCCCTCTGGAGTTGGACCGCCTGCAGACCGACATGGGCACCCTGTACGGCCTGGACTACTTCGACCGGGTGCAGTACCGCGTGGTCCACAAGGGCGACGATAACACCCTGGTGATCAACGCCCGCGGCAAGCGTGGCGGCACCGACTACCTGCGTCTGGGCCTGAACCTGTCGGACGACATGCGTGGTGACAGCGCCTTCAACCTCGGCGCCAGCTATCGAGTCAATGGCATCAACCGGTTGGGCGCCGAGTGGCTGACCCGCGCCCAGATCGGCGACCAGCAGGAGCTCTACAGCGAGTTCTACCAGCCGCTGGATGTGGGCTCACGCTACTTCGTCGCACCCTATCTGGACTTCGGCTCACAGAACATCGAGGCGACCCTGGACAACGACCCGATCGCAGAATACCGCCTGGAGCGCTACGGTTTCGGCCTCAACCTCGGCCGACAGATCGGCACCTACGGCGAAGTGCGGGTGGGGGTGGGCAAAGCCTGGGGCGAGGCCGAGGTGCGCATCGGCGACCAGGACCTGCCCAGCGTCAGCTTCAACGAAGGCTTCTACGAACTGAAGTACTCCTTCGATACCTTCGACAATGTGTACTTCCCTCACAGCGGTGAAGACATCGGGCTGGCCTTGCGCAAGTATGACAGGTCCCTGGACTCGGACGACGACTACCGTCAATGGGAGCTCAAGCTGGACAAAGCCTTCAGCAGCGGGCCGCACAGCCTGGTGCTGGGCGGGCGCTACGGGCGCACCTTGGATGAGGCCCAGGTGGTGACCTCAAGCTTCGTGTTCGGCGGGGCCAGGCAGTTGTCGGGCTTTCGCCAGGACTCGGTGTCCGGGCAAAACATCAGCCTGATGCGTATGGTCTATTACCGCCGCCTCACGCCCCGCGCCTACCTGCCGCTGGACTTCCCGCTGTACCTGGGCGGCTCGCTCGAACGTGGCCGGGCCTGGAACAACGACAACGAATTCGACAGCGGGTACATCAATGCAGCGAGCATCTTCCTGGGCCTGGAAACACCGTTGGGGCCGTTGAACATCAGCTATGGAGCCAACGATGAGCATCAGAAGGCGGTGTACCTGAATCTGGGGCATACCTTCTAAAGCCAGTGGGGCCGCCTCGCGGCCCCACAGGGCATGAAGTCAGGATTTTTCGAGGTTGGCGAGAATCTTCGCATGCACTCGCATGCAGACTTCCAAGTCGGCCTCGTCGACCCCTGTGAACAACTCCAGGCGCAGGGCGTTGGCGATGGTCTCGATCTGCTCGATCAGCGGCTTGGCCGGCGGGCACAGCAAAATTTTCTTCGCTCGCCGGTCCTCCATCACCGCCTGACGCCGCACCAACCCCTGACTCTCCAGACTGTCGAGCAACCGCGCGAGCGTCGGTCCCTCGACCCCTACGCTCTGGGCCAGCTCACGCTGGGTCGGGGCCTCTTCGAAGCGGGCCAGGTGCAGCAGCACCAACCAGCGTGCCTGGGACAGGTTGAGGCCGGCAAGGCGGCGGTCCAGCTCGGCGCGCCAGCCACGGGACATCTGGGCCAGCTGCATGCCGAAGCGGTGTTGGTTATCGGTCAGGGGCATAAGCGACTCTATGAACAGAACTAATTATTAGCCAGCTAATCATGCCCGACGCCAACAGGCAAGGCTGCGGCGCGGGGGAATCTCCGATATTCGTCAAAAAGCGTGACGAGGGTCAGTCACAGCTCGAACTCCGCGGCCAGGGCCGCACGCACACAATGCAACACGCCTTCCGGTACACGCTGGCCGAACAACGGCGACACCACCGATACCGGCGGCAGTTCGCCCTCGCCGTCAAGGAAGGCATCCTGCACTTCCATCAGCAGGTCTTCAGGCAGGTCCAAGGCTTGCTCCAGGCTCAACTCCTGACGGCCAAGGGCCTCGGCCAGCAGGCTGTAGACGTTCTTTTCACTGCAATTGAGCTGGCCGGCGATCTGCGCCGGGGTCATGCCGGCACGGGCCAGACTGACCAGCTCGTGACGCAGGTCGAGCACCACCTTCGGCGCTTCATCCCCCGAGCCGCCATTGAGCACCCCAAGGAAGGCCTCGCCATAACGCTCCAGCTTGCGTGCACCGACGCCGCTGACCTGGGCCATGTCGCTGAGGCTGGTGGGTTGGCTGCGCAGCATTTCCAACAGGGTCGAATCGGGGAAGATGACATAGGGCGGCACGCTGTGCTCCTCGGCCAGCTTGCGCCGCAGGGCTCGCAGCGCCTCCCAGAGCTCGCGCTCCTCGGCACGTACCAGTTGGCTGGCAGGACTGCCGCCGCCAGGGGATTTGGCCACGGTCTGTGGTTTGAGGTCACGGCGCAATTGCAGGGTGACTTCACCTCGCAGCAACGGGCGGCAACTGTCGGACAACCGCAGCCCGCCATAACCCTCCAGGTCGATGTCGACCAGTGCGCGTGCCACCAGTTGGCGGAACAACGACCGCCACTCGTGCTCGCTCAGGGACTTGCCGACACCGAACACCGAAAGCTTTTCGTGGCCGAAATTGCGCACCTTCTCCGTGTCCTTGCCCACCAGCACATCGATCAGGTGGCCCACGCCATAGCGCTGACCGGTGCGGTACACCGCCGACAGCGCCTGGCGGGCGGGCTCGGTGGCATCCCAGGTCTGTACCTGGTCGACGCAATTGTCGCAATGGCCGCAGGGCTGTTCGAGCACTTCGTCGAAGTAGGCCAGCAGCGACTGACGGCGGCAGCGGGTTTCTTCGCACAGGGCCAGCATGGCGTCGAGCTTGTGCTGCTCGACACGCTTGTGACGCTCGTCGCCTTCGGAGTTCTGCAGCATCTGCTTGAGCATCACCATGTCTTGCAGGCCGTAGGCCATCCAGGCGTCCGACGGCAGGCCGTCACGGCCAGCACGGCCGGTTTCCTGGTAGTAGGCTTCCATCGACTTGGGCAGGTCAAGGTGGGCGACGAAGCGGACGTTGGGCTTGTCGATGCCCATGCCGAAGGCAATGGTGGCGACCATGATCAAGCCCTCCTCGTTGAGGAAGCGGTGCTGGTTGGCCGCACGGGTCTCGGCGGCGAGGCCGGCGTGATAAGGCAGGGCCGGGAAGCCCTGCTCACAGAGGAACGCAGCGGTCTCGTCGACTTTCTTGCGCGACAGGCAATAGACGATACCGGCGTTGCCCCGGCGCTCGCCGAGAAACGCCATCAACTGCTTGCGCGGTGCCTCCTTGGGCACGATGCGATAGAAGATGTTGGGCCGGTCGAAACTCGACAGGAATCGCTCGGCGCCCTGCAGGTGCAGGCGCTGGACGATCTCTTCGCGAGTACGCATGTCGGCCGTTGCGGTGAGGGCGATGCGTGGCACCTGGGGGAACAGCTCGGCCAGCTGGCCCAGTTGCAGATACTCGGGACGGAAGTCGTGGCCCCACTGCGAGACGCAGTGGGCCTCGTCGATGGCGAACAGGGCGATGTCCAGGGTACGCAGGAATTCCAGCATGCGTGGCTGCACCAGACGCTCGGGCGCCAGGTAGAGCATCTTCACCTCGCCACGACGCAGGCGACCGGCCAGCTCACGCTGTTGCTCGGCACTCAGGGTCGAATTCAGCGCAGCGGCTGCCACACCTAGCTCATCGAGGGTGGCAACCTGATCGTCCATCAGCGCGATCAGCGGTGACACCACGACGGCAAGGCCCGGGCGCAGCAAGGCCGGCACCTGGAAGCACAGGGACTTGCCACCGCCGGTGGGCATCAGCACCAGGGCATCGCCACCACTGGCCACGCATTCGATGATCGCTGCCTGGCGCCCCCGGAAACTGTCGTAGCCGAAGATGTCCTTGAGGACGCGCTGAGCCTGTTCGAGCATTGGAAACTCCAAAATCGCCGTACCATCCTGGACACAGGCTGGACGAAAAATCCGCTGGACACACTTGCCAATCCGTAAGCGGCTTTTGCCGGAATGCCGGGAAACGACACCCCTGGATGAAAAATCGCGCATTATACCCCACTGCCCGTTCATGCAGGATGCCTTGGCAGCTTCCCCGCGACAGACGTTCCCTTTGCCCCCCAGCCGCCGCAAGGTGCTAGAATTCGTTATCGTTTATTCCCCAAGGTAGCCCTGTAATGTCCTTCGCCGAGCAACTGACCCGCCTGCAAGCCTTCCTCGACGCCGACGAGCTGCACGAAGAAGCGCTGGACTACGTCGCCGCCCATGGCTACCTGACCGCGCTGTCGATCTGCTCCGAGGACGTTCCCGAGCGCGAATGGATCGACGCCTTGTTCGCTGAAGAGCCCCACTACACCAGCGACGCCCAGCGCACCGAGATCGAGGCGACCCTGGTGGCGCTCAAGGCGCATATCGGCCGTCAGTTGGCCAGCGACGACGAGTTCGAGCTGCCTTGCGACCTGGACCTGACCGACGAGCCGGACGACTCCGACCTGCGCGGCTGGTGCATCGGCTTCATGGAAGGGGTATTCCTGCGCGAGGAAGCCTGGTTCGAGAACGCCGAGGAAGAAGTCAGCGAAATGCTGCTGCCGATCATGGTCGGCTCGGGCCTGTTCGACGAGCAGCCGGAGTTCGAGGACATCGCCCGCAACGCCAGCCTGCAGGACGACATGATCGTGCAGATCCCCGAGGCGCTGACCGCGCTGTTCCTGCTGCTGCACGCCCCAGACGAGAAGCCTGCCCTGCTCAAGCCGCGCCACCACTAAGGTGGCCATGCGCTACCTGTTGCTGGCCATCGGCTGGCTCAGCGTTGCGCTGGGGGTGGTGGGGATTTTCCTGCCGGTACTGCCCACCACCCCTTTCCTGCTCCTGGCCGCAGCCTGCTTCGCGCGCAGCTCGCCGCGCTTTCACGATTGGTTGATCAACCACCCCAAGTTAGGCCCGTGGATCCGCGATTACCTCAGCGGCGAAGGCATCCCGCTCAAGGGCAAGGTCTATGCCATCGGCCTGATGTGGGCGAGTATCGGCCTGTCCTGCTACCTGGTGCCTCTGTTCTGGGCACGGGCCTTCATGCTCACCAGCGCCGTGCTGGTGAGCCTGTACATTCTCAAGCAAAAGACCCTGCGCCGGCCTGGTTGACGCTCAATCGCTGAGCAACGACGGCTCGGACTCCACCACCAGCAACAGGCAACCCCCAGGCGAACGCAGCCAGTGCTCGGAGCCTGCGGCATACACCAGACTGTCACCCGCGCGAAACACCTGACCGTCGACATCCATGACTTCACCTTCCAGCACCTGCAGCAATTCGGTGGCGGCATGTCGATGCGGCACCGAGCGGCTGCCGGGCGCCATTTTCATCCAGTAAGCCTGCCAGGAGCCGGTGTCGGCCAAGGTTTTCCAGCTGACGCCTTCCAGACGCTGACCGCCCAGGAGCATGGGCTGCCATAGGGCCTGGCTGGGGGAATGGGTTTCGCGTTGGGGCATGTGGGCTGACTCCGAGGTGGGCTCGAAGCACAGTCTATGAGGCTGAAGCAGGCCCGGCGCTGCAGGTGCGACCAGGGCATATGCCCAGGCGTCGCACGTGCCTTGATAGTCGAGCCCGCTCCTGGAGGAGCGGGCTCGCACGGTGATTGGGCCGCCTCTCACACCACCTGGATCACTCAGACAGTGTCCACCTTCAACGAATGATCATTGAGCATCCCGTTGATGATGGTCGCCGTGTCCTGCCCCGAGGCGATCACCCCACCCGCGCCGGCCGTGACGCCATAGTGCTGCGCCAGATCGACCCCGGCCAGCTCGATGGTCTGGGTGGGCGCGGCGCCCGCCACACTGCTGACTTCGATGGTCGAGACCACATTGGTGCCGGTACCGGTGACTTTGAAATGCAGGTAGTCATCCAGCGAGGCGGAGGTAGCCTGTTCGCCCTGAAGCAATTGCGACAGGTCAAGGCGGTCGCTGCCGGGGGTGAAGTCGCTCACGGTGTCGTGCCCCACATCCCCCTTTTGCCAGACAAAGGTGTCGTTACCGCCACCGCCGGTGAGCCGGTCATTGCCCAAGCCGCCAATGAGCACGTTGTTGCCGCCATCGCCAATCAGGATGTCGTTGTAGTCAGAACCGATGAGGTTCTCGATGCCATTGAGGGTATCGATACCGGCTCCCCCGGTATCCTGCGCACCGGTGAGGTTCAGGTTGACGGTCACTGCACCAGTGGCCGAGGCGTAGCTGGCCGTATCAATGCCCGCCCCCCCGTCGAGCAGATCATTGCCCGGGCCACCGATCAGCAGGTCATTGCCCTCCCCGCCATAGAGTTTGTCATCGCCACTGCCACCGACCAGCACATCGTTGCCAGCGGCACCGTGCAAGGTATCGTTGCCCGCGCCGGCCACCAGGGTGTCATTGTCGGCGGTGCCCGTGAGCACGCTGCCCCCCTGATAGGTGATGTCGACATTGCCTGTCGCGCTGGCGCCGTGGCCATCACTCACCGTGTAGGTGCCGTTGTACACATCCTGCGCGGCATCGCTGTAGTCGATCGACATCGTCAGCAGGTAGTTCGCCGTGCCGTGGCTACCATTGCCGCTGGAGACATTGATCATGTGGATGGAGTACGTGCCGTCGTGGCTGGCGGTAAAACCCTTGTCGTTGTCGATAGCCTGGTAGCTGCCACCTTCGTCCTTCCACTCCATGGCGACCTGACTTGCCGACAAGTCATGGTGCAGGTTCAGGGTCTCGCCTTTCTTGAGGGTGACCGTCAATACATCCTGCGCGTTGGCGAAGTTGCCGTTGGGCGAGGCCAGGAAGCCGCTCACGATCAGCGCGGCCGCCATGCTGTCGGAGGTCCCGCGGAACTCGCTTCGCGCAAGGTCCCGAACCCGGTTGGGCAGGTTGCTGCCGATGCCATTGAACTCGATCACAGGGGTGTCGCTGCCCACCCCAAAGCCTGCGCCGTTGGCAGAGAACTGGGTGTCGAAATAGGTCGATGACACCGAGAGTTTGTCGTGGTCAGGGTCGCTGTCGTTGGCTAGCAAGGCTTCGGCAGGCACGGTAATCCCCGCGCCGGCGATATTGGTGATGATGTGGTCGGCACCGGCCACGGGAGGTGCATTCGTCGCTTGGGGCTCGCATATCCAGGGTTGGCTGTCCTGCACCTTGATGCTGACGGTGGTGGTGCTTTCATCACCGTCGGCGTCACGGATGGTGTAGACGAAGATGTCGGTCGCACCCTCGCTGCCCACGCTATTGGGGTTGGCATGGTAGCTGGCGCTGCCGTCTGCATTGAGGATCAGGTAGCCATAGTTGCCCATGACCTGGGTGCCGACATCACCATGCGCGGCGGTGGAGGTGTCACTACCCACGCGCACGCCAACCACGGCGTTGCCGTTGGCGGCCTTGTCCGCGCCCAGGTCGTCGTTGTACAGCACGTTGCCGGTGACCACGCCGCCCTCGTGCACGATCGATTTCGAATCGGCAATGGCCTTGGGCACGTCATCGACAATGTTGATGACGATCTGACTGGTGATGGTGTTGCCCTGTTGATCCTTCGCCTGGTAAGTGAAAGTCTCGGTCGTAATGTTCGGGCCGTCGTTGCCACCGCCCGGGGTTTTAGGAGCCGAGGTCAGGGTGTAGGTATAAGTGCCGTCGCCGTTCAGATGAAGCTGTCCGTATTGTCCTGCAGCGTTGCCTAGCAGACTGTAAGTCAATGCACCGACCCCGCCTTGTACCGCACCTGCCAGGGTGCCGGAGGCCGTTTCGCCGGTGGAGGTTGGATCGCTGCCGGTGACGTTGCCCGGGGCGAGGTCCTTGCCATCCTGGTTGAGGTCCAAGGCTTTTTCATACACCGTGACATCGCAGTCTGGGCCGCTCACCGACAGTGGATTGCCCTGCACATTGAGGGTGACGGTGGTGGTGCTTTCGTCGCCATCAGCATCGCGGATGGTATAGACGAAGGTGTCGGTCGCACCGTTGCTGACCACGCTGCTGGGGTTGGCATGGTAGGTCGCAAAGCCATCGGCGTTGATCACCAGGTAGCCGTAGTTGCCCATGACCTGGGTGCCGACGTCACCATGGGCCGAGGTCGAGGTATCGTTGCCTGCACGCACGCCGACCACGACATTACCGTTAGTGACCTTGTCCGCGCCCAGGACATCGTTGTACAGCACATCGCCACTTGCCATGCCGCCCACCTGTACGGTGGCTGAGTCGGCATTGGCCTTGGGCACGTCGTCGACGATGTTGATGACGATCTGGCTGGTGATTGTGTTGCCCAGCTGATCCTTCGCCTGATAGGTGAAGGTCTCGGTCAGGGTGTTCGGGCCATCGTTGGCGCCACCGGGAGTCTTCGGCGCCGAGGTCAGGGTGTAGGTGTAAGTGCCGTCGCCGTTCAGGTGAATCTGGCCGTATTGCCCGACGGCATTGCCCACCAAGGTGTAGGTCAATGCACCGACCCCGCCTTGCACCGCGCCGACCAGGGAGCCCGTTCCGGTCTCGCCCGTGGACGTGGGATCGCTGCCGGTGACGTTCCCGGCCGCCAGGTCCTTGCCGTCCTGGTTCAGGTCCAGGGCTTTTTCGTAGACCGTCACATCACGGTCCGCCCCGCTGACCGAGAGGCCGCTGTCCAGCACATTGATGGTGACGGTGGTGGTGCTCTCGTCGCCGTCGGCATCGCGAATGGTGTAGACGAAGGTGTCGGTCGCACCGGCCCCGGCCACGCTGTTGGGGTTGGCGTGGTAGGTCGCGCTGCCGTCGGCATTGAGGACCAAGTAGCCATAGGTGCCCATGATCTGGTTGCCGACATCACCATGGACGGGGTTCGAGGTATCGCTGCCAGCCTTTACGCCGACGACAGCCTTGCCATCGGGTGCGCCATCGGCCCCGATCACATCGTTGTACAGCACGTTGCCGGTGACCACCCCGCCTTCGTGCACGACCGATTTTGAATCGGGATTGGCCTGGGGCAGGTCGTCGACGATGTTCACATCGATACTGCCACTGGCACTGCTGCCATCGCTGTCGGTCGCTACGACCGTAAAGCTTTCGCTCACACTGTTGGCGCCATCAGCATTGGGATGCGCCTCGTTGTCGGTCAGGGTGTAGCTGTAGTTGACGACGCCGGTGGCCGGGTTGTAGCCGGTCACGGTCAGGGTATTGCCTAGCGGTGTGGTAATGGATTGCGGAAAACCTGCCACCACCCCGCCGTTGACCAGGGTGATACCACCCACGACCAGCGTTTGCAGGCCATCTGCTGCCGTGACGGTAAAAGTCCCGCTTTGCGTCAATGCCGAGGCATCCGGGGCACTGCCATCGCCCAGGTGCTTCTCGTGGACGGTGAGTTCACCCCCTTTTACATCCAGACCATCGAGGGTCACCGGATCGTTGAGGTTGGTGACATTGAGTACCAACGTCGCCGTGCTGCTGTCGCCGTCCGCATCGGTCAGCGTGTAGGTGAAGTGCTCAACGCCCGAGCCACCACCGTGCAGGTTGATGAAATCAGGGTCGTTGGTGTTCAACGTGTAGGTGTAGGACCCGTCAGCCGCCAGCACCAACGTACCGTAGGTGCCGACGAACGTACCGGCGGTGATCGGGCCGGAAGGCACTCGGTCGGCGCCCTGCACATCGTTGGTCAGCACGTTGCCGGTCAGTGTGGTTTGCTGCTCGGTCGCGACCGTCGGGTTGCTGTCGTCCAGGGCTTTGGGCGCGTCGTCGACAATGTTCACGTCGATGCTGCCAATGGCACTGCTGCCATCGCTGTCGGTCGCTACGACCGTAAAGCTTTCGCTCACACTGTTGGCGCCATCAGCATTGGGATGCGCCTCGTTGTCGGTCAGGGTGTAGCTGTAGCTGACGACGCCAGTGGCCGGGTTGTAGCCGGTCACGGTCAGGGTATTGCCTAGCGGTGTGGTAATGGATTGCGGAAAACCTGCCACCACCCCGCCGTTGACCAGGGTGATACCACCCACGACCAGCGTTTGCAGGCCATCTGCTGCCGTGACGGTAAAAGTCCCGCTTTGCGTCAATGCCGAGGCATCCGGGGCACTGCCATCGCCCAGGTGCTTCTCGTGGACGGTGAGTTCACCCCCTTTTACATCCAGACCATCGAGGGTCACCGGATCGTTGAGGTTGGTGACATTGAGTACCAACGTCGCCGTGCTGCTGTCGCCGTCCGCATCGGTCAGCGTGTAGGTGAAGTGCTCAACGCCCGAGCCACCACCGTGCAGGTTGATGAAATCAGGGTCGTTGGTGTTCAACGTGTAGGTGTAGGACCCGTCAGCCGCCAGCACCAACGTACCGTAGGTGCCGACGAACGTACCGGCGGTGATCGGGCCGGAAGGCACTCGGTCGGCGCCCTGCACATCGTTGGTCAGCACGTTGCCGGTCAGTGTGGTTTGCTGCTCGGTCGCGACCGTCGGGTTGCTGTCGTCCAGGGCTTTGGGCGCGTCGTCGACAATGTTCACGTCGATGCTGCCAATGGCACTGCTGCCATCGCTGTCGGTCGCTACGACCGTAAAGCTTTCGCTCACACTGTTGGCGCCATCAGCATTGGGATGCGCCTCGTTGTCGGTCAGGGTGTAGCTGTAGCTGACGACGCCAGTGGCCGGGTTGTAGCCGGTCACGGTCAGGGTATTGCCTAGCGGTGTGGTAATGGATTGCGGAAAACCTGCCACCACCCCGCCGTTGACCAGGGTGATACCACCCACGACCAGCGTTTGCAGGCCATCTGCTGCCGTGACGGTAAAAGTCCCGCTTTGCGTCAATGCCGAGGCATCCGGGGCACTGCCATCGCCCAGGTGCTTCTCGTGGACGGTGAGTTCACCCCCTTTTACATCCAGACCATCGAGGGTCACCGGATCGTTGAGGTTGGTGACATTGAGTACCAACGTCGCCGTGCTGCTGTCGCCGTCCGCATCGGTCAGCGTGTAGGTGAAGTGCTCAACGCCCGAGCCACCACCGTGCAGGTTGATGAAATCAGGGTCGTTGGTGTTCAACGTGTAGGTGTAGGACCCGTCAGCCGCCAGCACCAACGTACCGTAGGTGCCGACGAACGTACCGGCGGTGATCGGGCCGGAAGGCACTCGGTCGGCGCCCTGCACATCGTTGGTCAGCACGTTGCCGGTCAGTGTGGTCTGCTGCTCGGTCGCGACCGTCGGGTTGCTGTCGTCCAGGGCCTGTGGCGCGTCATCGACGATGTGAGCATCGAGCATGCCACTGGCCACGCTCCCATTCGAATCGCTGACGTGCACTGCCAACTGCTCACCCAGCGCGTGGGTGCCCCCGGCGGTCACGAGGGTGTAGCTATAGCTGACCGTACCTGTGAGGGGGTCATAACCGGTGATGGTCAGGACGTTGCCCAACGCCGTGGTCACGGACTGGCCAATCCCCGTTACCGCACCTCCCGTAACGACATTGATACCGCCGACATTGAGGTTGAATACCCCATCGGGCGCCGACACGGTAAAAGTGCCCCCCTGGGTCAACGCCCCTGGGTTGCTGGCCGAACCCTGAGGCAGGTTGGCCTCGTGCAAGGTCAGTTCGCCACCTGCGACGTCCAACCCCTGCAGGGTCACCGGATGATCGGGATCGTCAGGGCCATCGGGTCCGTCAGGGCCATCCGGACCATCGATCACAGGCCGACGATCGTCATCGAAGCGAATATCACCGGCATCGGGAATCGTGAATTCAGGGATGCCATTGAACCCTGCGGTAGGGAAACCGATCACCGGGTCGACGCGCCCGGCCACCTCGGTCAGCAACACGAAGCTATGACCACCGCCCACCGCCCCGGGCGCGCCAGTGCTGCTGGGGCCGGCCGCCGTGGCCTCGGCCTCCTGGCTCGGGTCGGCGCCTGCGGCAATCGCTTTTTGCAAGCGTTCGACATCACTCAGATCAGCTTCGCTGGGCGCTACCGACTCCGGGCCTTGCACATGCCCCGCCTGGTTGGCCAACAGCTCCGGCCGCAGTTCCAGGCTGCTGTCGCGCCCAAGGGTCAGCTCGGCACCATTATTCAAGTGCACGGCCACAGCCCCTGCGGCGCCGGTCTCGAGCTGTTCTCCGGCAAACAGCCGGTCCCCTTCGACCAGCACCCGACGGGTGCCGTCCTGACCGACCGCGAAGACTTGACCGACAACCTTGCTGACCACACCGAGTGATTTAGCCATGAACCAACGCCTCCATTGCCGAGTGATTCCTGCAACGCAAGGCGCTTGGAGGAAGGTGGAGATCGCCGCGTTGACCCCAGCGATGCGTCGAAAACCGTGTCAGGCCCCGGTTTCTCGGGAGATCAAGGCCTTTGGATGACAGTCGACGATGAATCCTGCAAAACGCGATGGCAAAATGACAGATGTCAATAAAATGTCGCCAAATAACGTCCTGCCTCCCTCCCCTCGTTACATCCCTGCCCTCTGCTGCAAGAAAAACGGGAACTTTTATCAGAGGCCCGAAAAACAAAGCGCGAGTGCTTAGTTAACGGACGACCTGAGTAGAACAATGTCCGGTATTTCTTAGAGCGCATAAGTTTTTTTTCGCATAAGTCTTATGAGGAAATCTTCTTAGATCGCCTGATAAATGTTCTTAGCTCTGTTGTTACAAACCTGAAACGGTTTGACTCTTATATTTCGTCATTTTTTTGGCGATTGCAGGACTTTTTCGAGACCAGGGAGATGTACCCCATGCGCGTTCTAACCCCCATCACCAGTGCAATTCTGTTGGCCATGGCGTGCGCCAACTCTCAGGCGATGTCGATCACCGAGGCGGTCCAGAACGCGGTGGACCAACATCCCGAAATCAGCGCCAGCCGAAACAGCCGTTTGTCGGCTGACGAGGATGTGAAGTTCGCGCGCGGAGGCTACTACCCCAGTGTCGACCTCATCGCAGGCTATGGCCGCCAACGCTCCGACAATACCAACACCCGTGGTTTCAACCCCGATGGTTCGCGCAACCACAACAAGGAAACCCTCAGCTATACCCAGTCGGAACTGCGTCTGCGGCAGATGCTCTTCGACGGCTTCAATACCGCCAACGAGGTAGGCCGTACCGAGGCAGTGGCCAATTCCCGTGCCTACTTCACCCAGGCCACGGCCGAAACCGTGGCCTTGCGCGCGATCGAGGTGTACCTGGAGGTGCTCAAGCGTCGCGAACTGGTGACCCTGGCCAAGAACAACCTGCAAGCCCACCTGCGGGTCAATGACCAGATCGGGCTGCGCAGCGAACGCGGCGTAGGCAGCAATGCCGACCTGGACCAGTCTCACGCCCGTCGGGCCCTGGCCGAGAACAACCTGGATACCGCCGAGGTCGACCTGGCCGACGCCGAGGCCAACTTCTACAGCGTGGTCGGGCGAATGCCCGATGAGCTGGAAACACCGGTGACCATCAAGGGCGAGGTGCCCACCTCCCTGGAACTGGCCCGCCAGGGCATGCTGGAGAACAACCCCTACCTCAAGTCGGCCCAAGCCGACGTGAATGCCGCCGAGCAACAGTACGAAGTGGCCAAGTCGCCCTTCTACCCACGCCTCGATGCCGTGCTGGCCACCGGTGCCAACAACAACATCGCCGGCCAGCGCGGCCATGACAACAACGACTGGCAGGCCGGCGTCGAGCTCAACTACAACCTGTTCCGCGGCGGCAGTGACAAGGCGCGTCTACAGTCGGATGCGCACAAGATCAACCAGGCCATGGACATCCGCAACAATGCCCTGCGCGAACTCAACGAAAACCTGAGCCTGGCCTGGAACGCCATGAACAACGCACGCAAGCAAACCCCGACCGCCCGCGAATACGCCGAGACCACCCAACGGGTACGCGCCGCCTACCAAGACCAGTTTGGCCTCGGCCAGCGCACCCTGCTCGACCTGCTCGACAGCGAAAACGAGCTGTACAACGCCAACCGCCGCTACACCGAAGTGCGCTACACCGAGGAGTTCTCCATGTATCGCGTGCTGGCGAACATGGGCGAGCTGCTGAGCAAGCAACGCATTTCGCTGCCGCCGGAGGCCATTGCCAAGACTGAAGTACGCAACGAGGCCCGGTTGCCTGACATGCGGTAGTTTCGACGCACTGCTGGCTGTTGTTCCGGAGAGGATTGGCTTCCACCGCGGCAGGAGTAGACCCTCGTGACCAGTATGCAAAGCGCGCAACCGCGCCTGGATGTTGATGATCCTTTGCTCGATGGCCTGCTGATCCTGTGCAAGCTGCACGGCTGCCCTGCCAGCCGCGCAGGCCTGTGCAGTGGCCTGCCCCTAGCGGAGCAGCGCCTCCCCCTCGAGCTGTTGCCCCGTGCCGCTGCACGTGCCGGCCTGCAGGCACGGGTACTGCAACGGGACCTGGGCGCCATTTCGCCGCTCAATCTGCCAGTGCTGCTGCTGCTCAACGATGGCCGCAGTGCCGTGCTGCAACGCTGGGGCGACGATGGTCGGGCGCTGATCCTGCCGTGCGAAGCCGAAGGTGGCGAGCAATGGATCGAACGCGAATCACTGGAGCAGGCCTACGCCGGCCAGGCACTGTTCGCCCGCCCCCGCCACACCCTGGAGAACCTGCGCACCCCCCTCATCCCACGGGTCGACGCCTGGTTTCGCGACACCCTCAAGCATTCGCGCTGGCTGTATGGCGATGCCCTCCTGGCCAGCCTGCTGATCAACCTGTTGGGGCTGATGGTGCCCCTGTTCGTCATGCAGACCTACGACCGGGTGGTGCCCAACCAGGCGCTTTCGACCCTCTGGGTGCTGGTCGTCGGCCTGTTCATCGGCACGGCCTTCGAGCTGGTGCTGCGCATGGTTCGCGCCCATCTGCTGGACCAGGCCGGCAAGAAGACCGACCTGATCCTCTCTGCCACCCTCTTCGAACGCATCACCGGCATGGCCATGAAAGCCCGGCCCGCCACCATTGGCGGTTTCGCCCAGAGCATCCATGACTTCCAGGGCCTGCGCGAATTCCTCACCGCTGTCACGCTCACCAGTATCATCGACCTGCCATTCGTGGTGCTGATGCTGCTGGTGATCGGCTTGCTCGGCGGCTGGTTGGTGCTGATCCCGCTGATCGCCTTCCCGGTGGCCGTGGCGTTTGCCCTGTTCATCCAGGTGCGCCTGCGTGACACGGTGCAGAAGAGCCTGAGCCTGGGTTCGGTGCGCCAGGCCCTGCTGATCGAGACCCTCGGCGGGCTGGAGACGCTCAAGGCCTGCGGCGCCGAGAGCGAGCGCCAGTACCAATGGGAGCACACCAACGGCGCCATCGCCCGCCTCGATGCCCATGCCCGCAACCTCTCGTCCCTGGCCAGCAACGGCACGCTGTTCATCCAGCAGTTCTGCGGCATGGCCACCATCGTTGCCGGCGTCTACAGCATCATCGCCGGCAACCTCAGTGTCGGCGCCCTGGTGGCCAGCTACATGCTCGGCAGCCGGGTGTTGGCGCCACTCGGGCAGATTGCCGGCCTGATCACCCGCTACCAGCAGGCCCAGCTGACCATGCGCAGCACCGACGCCCTGATGGCCCTGCCCCAGGAGCGCCAACCCGAGCACCAAGCCCTGGAACACACCACACTGCAAGGTGGGCTTGCCCTCAATCATGTGAGCTTCCGCTACCCCGGCCAGACCGCCCTTGCCCTGCAGGATGTTCAGCTGAGCATCAAGCCCGGCGAGCGCATCGGCATCATCGGGCGCAGTGGCTCGGGCAAGAGCACCCTCGCCCGACTGCTGATGGGCTTTCATCATCCGGACGAAGGCCAGGTGCTGCTGGACAACCTCGACCTGCGCCAGCTGGACATCGCTGACCTGCGCGGCCAGATGGGCTATGTCGCCCATGACCTGCCGTTATTGGCCGGCAGCCTGCGCGACAACCTCACCCTGGGGGCTCGCCATGTCAGCGACGCGCGCATGCTTGAGGTGGCCGAGCTCACCGGCGTCAGCGAACTGGCCCGCCTACACCCGCAAGGCTTCGACCGCCCGGTGGGTGAGCGCGGCCAGTTGCTGTCCGGTGGCCAACGCCAGTGCGTGTTGCTGGCACGGGCACTGTTGCTGGAGCCGCCGATCCTGATCCTCGACGAACCCACCAGCCACATGGACAACAGCAGCGAGGAACAGCTGCGCCAGCGCCTGCTGGCCTGGGTCCCCGGCAAGACCGTGCTGTTGGTTACCCACCGCACCTCCCTGCTGAGCCTGGTGGACCGGTTGATGGTGCTGGACAACGGCAAGATCGTCGCCGACGGGCCGAAGGACGCGGTCATCGATGCCCTGCGTAAAGGCCGCATCGGCGCGGCCTTGTAGCAAGCGCACAAAACCTGAGGGAGCGACTGTTTCGCGCTGTGGTGCCTTCTTCGCGGGTAAACCCGCTGCAAGCACCGCGAAACAGATGAGAGCGGCCCACAGGGTACGGCCAAATCCGTGAGTATCGTGTGGGTCAAAGAGAGGTAGGTCATGTCCCTGAGCCAGAGCATCCGCAGCCCCCACGGCAACGAAAAGCGCGCCGAACGCGACTACATGCCGGAGCTGGCCGGCGCCACCTTGCAGGACTCGCCCCGCCTGTCGCGCCTGACCGTGTGGCTGACGGCCGGCCTGCTGCTCACGGCATTGGCCTGGGCCCACTTCGCGGTGGTCGATGAGGTCACCGTAGGCGAAGGCAAGGCCATCCCGTCGAGCAAGGTGCAGGTCGTGCAGAACCTCGAAGGCGGCATCGTCACCGAGATCTTCGTGCGTGAGGGCCAGATGGTCGACAAAGGCGCCACCTTGCTGCGCCTGGACGACACGCGGTTTTTGTCCAACAAGGGTGAGAGCGAGGCCGACCGCTATGCCCTGACGGCCCAGGTCGAGCGCTTGTCAGCCGAATCCGAAGGCCGCCCCTTAAGCCTTTCGGACGAAGTGCGCGCCAAGGCGCCCCAGGTGGCCGAGGACGAAACGGCCCTGTATGAGTCGCGCCAGCGCCGCCTGGCAAGCGAAAAGCAGACCCTCAACGAACAACTGCGACAGAAAACCCAGGAGCTGGCCGAGTTTCGCTCCAAGGTCGACCAGTACCGCTCGGCCCTGGGCCTGCTGCAACAGGAGCTGAACATGTCCACTCCGCTGGTGGGCACCGGGGCGATTTCACCCGTGGAGATCCTGCGCCTGAAGCAGCGCGCCGTTGAAGCACGCGGCCAGCTCAATGCAACCAGCCTGGCGATCCCACGAGCCGAGGCTGCCGTGGCGGAGATCAAGAGCAAGATCCAGGAGTCCGACGCCACCTTCCGTTCGGAGGCGGCCAAGGAGCTCAATGACAAACGCACGGAGCTGTCGAAGATCACCGCCACCAGCATCGCCATCGACGACAGGGTCAACCGCACCACCGTGGTGTCGCCGGTGCGCGGGATCATCAAGCTGCTCAAGGTCAATACCATTGGCGGCGTGGTGCAGCCTGGCAGCGACCTGGTCGAGATCGTGCCGATCGAGGACAACTTACTGATCGAGGCCAAGGTCCGACCGCAGGACGTCGCCTTCCTGCACCCGGGGCAGACGGCGATGGTCAAGTTCAGTGCCTATGACTACACCATCTATGGTGGGCTCAAGGCCAAGCTTGAGCTGATCGGTGCCGACACCGTGACCGACGACAAGGGCAACGCCTTCTACCTGATCCAGGTACGCACCGAGAAGAACCACCTGGGCGGGGACAACAAACCCTTGCTGATCATTCCGGGAATGGTGGCCACGGTCGACATCATCACCGGGCGCAAGAGTGTGCTCGACTACCTGTTGAAACCGGTGCTCAAGGCCCGGACAGAGGCGCTGCGCGAGCGCTGAGCAGGCCATTGCCAAATGGCGGGCAAAAAAAAGCCCGCCAGTGTGAGAGCGGGCATAAGGACCTACGAAGATTCTTCTAGCGACCAACTAGCTTCCACGATAGGTCGAGTAACTGTAAGGCGAGATCAGCAGCGGCACGTGGTAGTGCTCTTGCTTCTCATCGATGCCAAAGCGCAGGACGACCACATCCAGGAAGGCGGTCTCCGGCAGTTTCACACCACGGGCGCGGTAGTAGTCGCCCGCGCTGAATTGCAGCTGGTAGACGCCAGTGCGGTAGTCTTCACCCTGCAGCAGCGGCGCGTCGACGCGGCCATCGCTGTTGGTCAGGGCAGTGTTCACCAGCTCCAGTTGCTGGCCTTCGACACGGTACAGCTCAACCTTGATCGAGCTGCCCGGGCAGCCGTGAGCGGCATCCAGTACGTGTGTGGTCAAACGTCCCATTTGCTTGTCGCCTCTTGTCGTATGCGTGGGCAAAAAATATACGGCAATCACCGCGCCAACGGCCTGCGGTGTGCGGGAATGGCGCCATTAAGACACTTTCTCGATAAATTGTACACAATTTTTTGAACCCCTCTTGCACAACCCCCTCACCCTCTCGATAAATGCAGCATTCGCCGCAAAGACAGGCCCCATGCCGACCTTGATGTCGTTATCTGACCGATCAGGCAGGTTTATTGCAATCGATTCCCAGCCGACAAAAGGGAAGAAATGCGGAAAAACAGGCTTACAAATGATTCAAGAAGTTGTATACAATCACCCTCATCCGGTGGTGCGACATCCCGACGCGGTCCGCCCACCACCCGCACTAACGTACAAGAAGGAAGACTGCAGTGAGCGCTGACTACCCTCGCGACCTGATCGGTTACGGCAACAACCCACCTCACCCGCACTGGCCGGGGAATGCACGCATCGCTCTGTCCTTCGTGCTCAACTATGAAGAAGGCGGCGAACGCAACGTCCTGCACGGTGACAAGGAGTCCGAAGCCTTCCTGTCCGAAATGGTTGCCGCTCAGCCTCTGCAAGGCGTGCGCAACATGAGCATGGAGTCGCTCTACGAATACGGCAGCCGCGCCGGCGTCTGGCGCCTGCTCAAGCTGTTCAAGGAAACCGGCGTTCCCCTGACCATCTTCGCCGTCGCCATGGCCGCCCAGCGCCATCCTGACGTGATCCGCGCCATGGTCGAAGCCGGCCACGAGATCTGCAGCCACGGCTACCGCTGGATCGACTACCAGTACATGGATGAGCAGCAAGAACGCGAGCACATGCTCGAAGCCATCCGCATCCTCACCGAACTGACCGGCGAGCGACCGCTGGGCTGGTACACCGGCCGCACTGGCCCGAACACCCGCCGCCTGGTGATGGAGGAAGGTGGCTTCCTCTATGACAGCGACACCTACGACGATGACCTGCCCTACTGGGAGCCGAACAACCCGACCGGCAAGCCGCACCTGGTGATCCCCTACACCCTGGACACCAACGACATGCGCTTCACCCAGGTCCAGGGCTTCAACTGTGGCGAGCAGTTCTTCCAGTACCTCAAGGATGCCTTCGACGTGCTCTACGCAGAAGGTGCCGAAGCGCCGAAGATGCTGTCGATCGGCCTGCACTGCCGTCTGGTCGGCCGCCCGGCTCGCCTGGCCGCCCTCAAGCGCTTCGTCGAATACGCCAAGAGCCATGACCAGGTCTGGTTCGCCCGCCGCGTGGACATCGCCCGCCACTGGCACGCCACCCACCCGTACAAGAACGAGAACGCCTGATGACTGCCTTCAAGACCCTCAAGCCATCGACCCTGGACCGCGACGCCTTCGTCAAGGTCTTCGCCGACATCTATGAGCACTCGCCGTGGGTTGCCGAAAAAGCCTACGACCTGGGTCAGCTGGGCGAACTGGACGAGATCGAGGCGCTGCACCAGCGCATGAGCGACATCCTGCTCAGCGCCAACCATGAAGACCAACTGGCGCTGATCAACGCTCACCCGGACTTGGCCGGCAAGGCTGCCATCCAGGGCGAGCTGACCGAATCCAGCACCAATGAACAGGCCGGCGCCGGCATCCACCAGTGCACCGCCGAAGAGTTCGCCCGCTTCACCGAACTCAACGATGCCTATAAAGCCAAGTTCAAGTTCCCGTTCATCATGGCGGTCAAGGGCAGCAACCGGCACCAGATCCTCGCCTCCTTCGAGAAACGCATCCACAACGACGCCGATGCCGAATTCAAGGAAGCCCTGGCGCAGATCAACCTGATCGCCCTGTTCCGCCTGCTGCAGCTTTAACAGACGGTGCGATGGCCTGCCCCGCGTGCGCGACACGCTCGCCCCGGGGCCTGGCCCACACCCTAAACAGAACACAGAACAAAGAGATAACCGCATGCGCACTTTAGTGATCGAGCCCCTGACCAAAGAAGCCTTCGCCCCTTTCGGTGACGTGATCGAAACCGATGGCAGCGACCACTTCATGATCAACAACGGGTCGACCATGCGCTTCCACAAGCTCGCCACGGTCGAGACCGCCGAGCCTGAGGACAAAGCGATCATCAGCATCTTCCGCGCCGACGCCCTGGAGATGCCATTGACCGTACGCATGCTGGAACGCCATCCGCTGGGCAGCCAGGCTTTCATCCCGCTGCTCGGCAACCCCTTTCTGATCGTGGTCGCGCCAGTTGGCGATGCACCTGTATCAGGCTTGGTCCGTGCCTTCCGCAGCAATGGCAGGCAGGGCGTTAATTACCATCGCGGCGTCTGGCACCACCCGGTGCTGACGATCGAAAAGCGGGATGATTTCCTGGTGGTTGATCGCAGTGGTTCCGGCAACAACTGCGATGAGCATTACTTCACCGAGGATCAGATGCTGATCCTCAATCCCCACCAATAAGAAAAGGTCGGTCATCCGAGGCAAAGCAGTCATGCAGAGCCTGAATGGGTGACCGGCAAGAGGTACATACTGTGGAAGCACACCTTCACGAATGGCTGAACCTGAGCATCCGCTGGGTTCACATGATCACCGGTGTCGCCTGGATCGGTGCATCGTTCTACTTCGTCTGGCTGGAAAACAACCTGAACCGGAGCAATCCGCGCGACGGTTTGTCGGGTGACCTTTGGGCCATCCACGGCGGTGGTATCTACCACCTCGAGAAGTACAAGCTCGCCCCGCCGAAGATGCCCGAGAACCTGCACTGGTTCAAATGGGAAGCCTACTTCACCTGGATGTCCGGTATCGCCCTGCTCTGCGTGGTGTTCTACTGGAACCCGACCCTGTACCTGTTGGCACCTGGCAGCACCCTGAGCGGTGCCGAGGGCGTGGCCATCGGTATCGGTTCGCTGGTGGCCGGCTGGTTCATCTATGACTTCCTGTGCGACTCGCCACTGGGCAAGAAACCCGCCCTGCTGGGTGGCGTGCTGTTCGTTCTGATCATCGCGGCTTGCTTCGGCTTCAGCCTGGTGTTCAGCGGTCGCGGTGCCTACCTGCACACCGGCGCGATCATCGGCACCATCATGGTCGGTAACGTGTTCCGCATCATCATGCCAGCCCAGCGCCAGCTGGTGGCGGCCATCGAGAAGAACGAAACCCCTGACCCGGTCCTGCCGGCCAAGGGCCTGCTGCGTTCGCGTCACAACAACTACTTCACCCTGCCGGTGCTGTTCATCATGATCAGCAACCACTTCCCGAGCACCTACGGCAGCCAGTACAACTGGCTGATCCTGGCCGGGATCGCAGTAGCCGCGGTACTGATCCGTCACTACTTCAACACCCGCCACGACAGCAACAAGTACGCCTGGACCCTGCCTGTCGGCGCCCTGGCGATGATCTGCCTGGCCTATGTGACCGGTCCGAAGCCAATGCCGAGCGCACCTGAGCAAGCCGCGGCGAAGGTCGAGTACCAACCGCTGCCGGCAACCGCCATCGGTGGCAAGACCGCTGCCGAGCAACGTGCCGAAGACGCCGCCAAGGCCGCCGAGGCACCTGCCGCACCGGCCGAAGCACCTGCCCAGGCAACCGCCCAGGCCGCCCCGGGTGGTTTCGAGAAGATCCACAACGTCATCCAGGAACGCTGCACCGTGTGCCACTCGGCCAAGCCGACCAGCCCGCTGTTCAGCGCCGCGCCTGCCGGCGTGATGTTCGACACCCCGCAGCAGATCCAGGCCCAGGCCGCGCGCATCCAAGCGCAGGCGGTCGCCAGCCAGATCATGCCGCTGGGCAACATCACCCAGATGACCCAGGAAGAACGCAACATGGTCGGTGCCTGGATCGCCAAAGGCGCTCCGGTCAACTGACGTTGCACGCTGTACCCCACGTCAAGCTGTAAGTAGTACGTAGCTAGCATCGAGCTAGGACGCCAGAGCGGGAACCCCAGGCTTTCGAGCCTGCCACCCTGGCGTCCGACGCTTGGATCCGAGAATAAAAACAAAACTCGAGGTGCTGCATGTCCGAGTCCCGCAAGGCGTACATCCCCGTTGCGCCCCCACGACAGCCTCTGCCCCTGTTCCAACTGATCCTGGTGGGTCTGCAACATGTACTGCTGATGTACGGGGGCGCGATTGCCGTGCCTTTGATCATCGGCCAGGCCGCCGGACTGTCTCGTGAAGAAGTCGCTTTCCTGATCAACGCCGACCTGCTGGTCGCTGGCGTTGCCACCATGGTTCAATCGTTCGGTATCGGTCCCGTCGGCATTCGCATGCCGGTGATGATGGGTGCCAGCTTCGCTGCCGTCGGCAGCATGGTCGCCATGGCCGGCATGCCCGGCGTAGGCCTGCAGGGGATCTTCGGCGCGACCATCGCCGCCGGATTCTTCGGCATGCTGATCGCCCCGTTCATGTCCAAAGTCGTGCGGTTCTTCCCCCCACTGGTCACCGGCACCGTCATCACCTCGATCGGCCTGTCGCTGTTCCCGGTCGCGGTCAACTGGGCCGGTGGTGGTCAGGAAGCCGATACCTTCGGCTCGCCGATCTACCTGCTGGTCGCAGGCCTGGTACTGGCGGTCATCCTGCTGATCAACCGCTTCATGCGGGGGTTCTGGGTCAATGTCTCGGTGCTGGTCGGCATGGGTCTGGGCTATGTCCTGGCCGGCTCGATCGGCATGGTGGATCTCTCCGGTCTGTCCGAGGCACCGTGGCTGCAAGTGGTGACGCCACTGCACTTCGGCATGCCGACCTTCAGCCTGGCCCCGATCCTGTCCATGTGCCTGGTGGTGGTGATCATTTTCGTCGAGTCCACCGGCATGTTCCTCGCGCTGGGCAAGGTTACCGACCGTGAAGTCACCCCTGGCATGCTGCGTCGTGGCCTGATGTGCGACGCCGGCGCATCGTTCGTGGCGGGTTTCTTCAACACCTTCACCCACTCCTCCTTCGCCCAGAACATCGGTCTGGTACAGATGACCGGGGTCCGCTGCCGCTACGTCACCATCGTCGCTGGCGCCCTGCTCATCCTGCTCAGCCTGCTGCCGAAGGCGGCCTTCCTGATCGCCTCGATCCCGCCTGCGGTACTGGGCGGGGCGTCCATCGCCATGTTTGGCATGGTCACCGCCACAGGCATCAAGATCCTTCAGGAAGCGGACATCTCCGACCGTCGTAATCAGTTGCTGGTCGCGGTCAGCGTAGGCTTTGGCCTGATCCCTGTGGTCCGTCCAGAGTTCTTCGCGCAGATGCCACAGTGGATGGAACCTATCACCCACAGTGGTATCGCCATGGCAACGGTCAGTGCCCTGGTGCTGAACCTGCTGTTCAACATCCTGGGTGGCGCCGAGCGCGCCGTGCATAACGCAGCCCACCAGCATTGAGCCCCGGGCGGTAGCCCTGCCGCCCCGCTCTTCCATGCAGTAACCGCAACACCGGTGACCCACGCATGTGGGTCGCAGGGGGCGCGCTTGCGCGTCAAAAAACCACAAACAAGAACAAGAACCGGGAATCTCAACATGAAACGCATCACTTCGTCCCTGTTGCTGGGCAGCAGCCTGCTGGCCACCCTCCCCGCCGTCGCGGGCGACTTGTTGGAGTGGCACGGCGAAAGCCTGACCTACCTGTACGGCAAGGACTTCAAGGTCAACCCAGGTATTCAGCAGACGGTGACGTTCGAACACGCCAACCGGTGGAAGTACGGCGACACCTTCCTGTTCATCGACAAAATCTTCTACAACGGCCAGGCCGATGCCAACAAAGGTCCTACCACCTACTACGGCGAATTCAGCCCACGCCTGTCACTGGGCCGGATCTTCGACCGCAACCTCTCGTTTGGCCCGGTCAAGGACGTGTTGATCGCCATGACCTACGAGCGCGGTGAAGGTGACAACGAAGCCTACCTGATCGGCCCTGGCTTCGCCCTGAACGTGCCGGGCTTCAACTACTTCAACCTGAACTTCTACGTACGTAACACCGAGGGCAGCCGCCCAGGTGATAACGTCTGGCAGATCACCCCGAACTGGTCCTACACCATCCCCGTGGGCAAATCCGACATCCTCATCGATGGCTACATCGACTGGGTGGTGGACAACGACGAGACCCGCCGTGGCACCTACCACGCCAACCTGCAGTTCAACCCACAGGTCAAGTACGACCTGGGCAAAGCGTTGAACTGGGGTGCCAAGCAACTGTATGTGGGTATCGAATACAGCTACTGGAAAGACAAGTACGGCATCGACAACAGCGGCAACATCGACAGCAATCAGAGCGTCACCAGCGCCTTGGTGAAAGTCCACTTCTAAAAGTTGACTCTAAGTTCAGGTTTTATGCCATAGTTACTCCCGGACGGAGTACTTGAGGCCAAGCGCGCAAGTGGGTAATCTGCGCGCCCCTCGATCAGGGCAGGAAGGATCCTGCCCGCGTTTACTGACCGCTCAGTCAATGAATTAGGGCGGTTGGCCAACGTGTTGCCAGCCTGAAACACCCATTTCATCCGTTCAGAACGTAGTCGAGCAGGATGGTTGTGACCAACCGGAAACGTTGGCGCAGCTCTTGCCAATTAGCTGTGGCCAATCGAAAAAAACTGACTCAAAAGACAAAAAATGCGCCTTAAGAGCGCTGACAACAGATCCACTCAAGGGAGCGACCTGCGCAATGCGTACCATCAACAGCCTGATTCTCGCCGGCGGCCTGCTGGCGTCCGGTGCCAGCTTCGCCGGCGATCTGCTGCAATGGCAGAACAACAGCCTCACCTACCTGTGGGGCAAGAACTTCAAGGTGAACCCTGAAACCCAACAGACCGTCACCTTCGAACACGCCGACGGGTGGAAGTACGGCGACAACTTCATCTTCGTCGACAAGATCTTCTACCAAGGCAAGAAAGACGCGAACAACGGCCCCAACACCTACTACGGCGAGATCAGCCCGCGTCTGTCGTTCGGCAAGATCTTCGACCAGAAGCTCGAGTTCGGCCCGATCAAAGACGTGCTGCTGGCCATGACCTATGAGTTCGGCGAGGGCGACACCGAGTCCTACCTGATCGGTCCAGGCTTCGACCTGGCGATCCCAGGCTTTGACTACTTCCAGCTGAACTTCTACCAGCGCACCACCGACGGCAGCCGTCCGGGTGACAATGTCTGGCAGATCACCCCGGTCTGGTCCTACACCATTCCCGTGGGTTCGTCTGACATCCTCATCGATGGCTTCATGGACTGGGTCGTGGACAACGACGAGAACCGCCGTGGCGACTACCACGCCAACCTGCACTTCAACCCGCAGGTCAAGTACGACTTGGGCAAGGCGCTGAAAGTAGGCGAGAAGCAGTTGTACGTAGGTATCGAGTACGACTACTGGAAGAACAAGTACGGCATTAAAGACAGCGATGGCTTCACCACCGATCAGAACACCATGAGTTTCCTGCTCAAGTACCACTTCTGATGCACTGAAACGTCACAGCGCCCCTAATAGGGGGCGCTGTGACGCTCAATCCTAGAAATATCATTACCCCCAAACTTCCCAAGCTGCTCTAGCGATAGGAAGAACTTGTCTTGGAGATCAGGAATACACTTGCAGGCAATACACCGCCCAGCCCCCACAGCGCTATTTCCACGTGATGATGTTCAAGCACTCTTAGAACATCCAGCACCAGCATTACACTGCTCACCGCGAGCGCCAGACCAAACATCGCACAACACTTCACCAGCCCCTCGCCACCGATACCTCGCTGGAGGAAATGCAAGCCCAGCGCGCCCCACGCCAGCACCAGGAACAGATAAAGCGCGAGATGATAGACATCGTACGTCAACACATTACCGAACATGAGCACCTCCCCCTTTTTGCGAAATAAAGAAACGCCTGCGCTATAAAAGCGAAATTTCCTACACCAAGCTACGGTTTTTTGACAAATCTTTTGCAAGTGCACTGCTAGCCTAGTTACTGTCATGCACCCGTAAGCATATAGGCAAATTTCATGCGCGCATCACTCGCTGCTCCCTGGCGTTTTCTCCTGCTACTTTGCTCACTCTGGTTCGGCATATTTGTGCTGACCCGACTCACACTGCTCCTCACACATCTCGATGAGTTTCAAGGCAACTACTTCTCATTATTCTTCAGCGCCACACTGTATGACGTAAGTTTCCTTGCCTACGCCGCCCTGCCAATGAGCCTGTACCTGGCGCTCTGCCCCACGGCGCTGTGGCGCTCTCGTGCACATCGCAGCGTGTTGCGCATTGTACTGGCGGCGAGTCTGTTCCTGATGCTGTTCGTCGCCGTGGCCGAGTGGCTGTTCTGGGACGAATTCGGCGTGCGCTTCAACTTCATCGCGGTCGACTACCTGGTGTACTCCAAGGAAGTGCTGGACAACATCCGCGAGTCCTATCCAATCCCGACGCTGCTCAGTGGCTTGGCGGTCACTGCCCTGGTGCTCACACTCCTGCTGCAAAAGCCCTTCGCCTGGGCCTTGTCGGGACCGACCAGCGACCTGCGCCAGCGCGTGCTGGGCGTTGCCACCGTGGCAGGCCTCTGTGCCGTGTCGGCACTGGCAATCGACCAACAGTTTCCCCGCGGGCAGGATGGCAATGCCTACCAGCGCGAACTGGCCAGCAACGGGCCGTATCAGTTCTTTGCCGCCTTCCGAAACAACGAACTCGACTACACCCAGTTCTATGCAAGCCTCGGCGCGAACGAGGTCGGTGCCCAGATGCACAAGGAACTGGCCGAAGCCAACGCCCGCTTCGACGCAGGCGAGCCCCAGGATATCCGCCGACACATCACGGCCAACGGCCCACAGCGCACCCCGAACATCATCCTGGTGACGATCGAGAGTTTCAGCGCCAAGTACATGGGCAGCAACGGCGATGCTCGCAACCTCACCCCCAACCTCGATGCGCTACGCGGCCAGAGCCTGTACTTCAACAACTTCTACGCGACCGGCACCCGCACCGATCGCGGGCTGGAAGCGATCACCCTGTCGATCCCGCCAACGCCTGGGCGTTCGATCGTTAAACGCATCGGCCGCGAGAGTGGCTATGCCAGCCTCGGCCAGCAATTGTCAGCCATTGGCTACGACGCCGTGTTCGTCTACGGCGGACGCGGCTATTTCGACAACATGAATGCCTTCTTCAGCGGCAACGGCTATCGCATCGTCGACCAAAGTAGCGTCGATGAAAGCGAAATCACCTTCAAGAATGCCTGGGGCATGGCCGACGAAGATCTGTACCGCCAGGCGATCAAACTGGCAGATGCCGATCATGCCAAGCAGGTGCCGTTCTTCCTGCAACTGATGACCACCTCCAATCACCGCCCCTACACCTACCCGGACGGGCGCATCGACATTCCCTCGGGCGAAGGACGAGAAGGTGCGGTGAAGTACACCGACCATGCTATTGCGCAGTTCCTGGGCCAGGTCAGGGACAAGCCCTGGTTCGACAACACGCTGTTCGTCTTCGTCGCCGACCACACCGCCGGCAGCGCTGGCATGGAAGACCTGCCAGTGAGCAACTATCAGATCCCGCTGTGGATCTACGCGCCCAAGCTGATCGAACCGCGGGAAACGTCAATGCTGGCCAGCCAGATCGATCTGGCCCCAACACTGCTTGGTTTGCTCAACGTGAGCTATACCTCGACATTCTTCGGTCGTGACCTGCTTCGTGGCGACGAACTGCCGCCACGGGTGCTGATCGGCAACTACCAACATCTGGGGCTGTTCGACGGCAAGGATCTGGCCATTCTCAGCCCCCGCGGCGGTTTACGGGTCCATGAGGATGCGCTGGGCAACAGCCGTGAACGCAAGGTTGGCGATGACAACCCGCTGATCCGACGGGCAATCACGTACTACCAGAGCGCTGCCTATGGCTTCAGCAAAGGCTTGCTGGCCTGGAAGCCGCAGCAGATCGAAAACGTGACAGTCAGCCCCTGACTGCCCGCCAGATCCTGGACACGACACCGACCACGGCCAGCACCACGGCGCCGGCGAATACGCCGGCCACGCCGTTGAGCAGCCCACCGGTCAGCGACCCGCCCCGCCCTTCGCTGAACGCCTCGATGGCGTGATGCAGCGGCTCGATGCCGTGTACCAGGATGCCCCCACCGACCAGGAACATGGCCGCAGTGCCGATCACCGACAGGCTTTTCATCATGTACGGCGCGGCCCGCAGGATGCCGTTGCCCACAGCGCGGGCCATGCGGGAGGCCTTGGTGGTCATCCACAAGCCCAGGTCGTCGAGCTTGACGATACCGCCCACCAAGCCGTACACCCCGATGGTCATCACCACGGCGATGCCCGACAGCACGACGATCTGCTGGGTCAAGGGCGAGTCGGCGACGATGCCCAGGGTGATGGCGATGATTTCGGCAGAGAGGATGAAATCGGTGCGCACCGCGCCTTTGATCTTGTCCTTCTCATAAGCCACCAGGTCGATGTTCGGATCGGCCAAGGCCTCGTTACGCGCCTCGTGCTGCGCCTGGTCCTCGTCCTTGCTGTGCAAGAACTTGTGCGCCAGCTTCTCGAAGCCCTCAAAGCACAGGTAGGCCCCACCGAGCATCAGCAATGGCGTGACCGCCCAGGGAATGAACGCACTGATCAGCAGCGCCGCCGGCACCAGGATCGCCTTGTTCACCAGCGAGCCCTTGGCCACCGCCCACACCACCGGAATCTCGCGATCGGCGCGCACACCGGTGACCTGCTGGGCGTTGAGCGCCAGGTCGTCGCCCAGCACCCCCGCGGTCTTCTTCGCCGCGACCTTGGTCATCACTGAGACGTCGTCGAGCACCGTGGCGATGTCGTCGATCAGTACCAGTAGACTGCTTCCTGCCATGTTTGCCTGCATCCCGTGGTTTGAGTGGGTCGATTCTAGCCCAAAGAGGCCGCCTTGAGCGCCCGACAAGGCCGGTGCTACCATGCCGAACCCTCTCTTAGAGGTGGCCAGACAAAGGAAGATTCCCGACATGAGCACCATTCGCGAGCGCAACAAGGAACTGATCCTGCGCGCGGCCAGCGAAGAATTCGCCGACAAGGGCTTCGCCGCCACCAAGACCAGCGACATCGCCGCCAAGGCCGGCCTGCCCAAGCCAAACGTCTATTACTATTTCAAATCCAAGGAAAACCTCTATCGCGAGGTCCTTGAAAGCATCATCGCGCCGATCATGCAGGCCTCCACGCCGTTCAACGCCGACGGCGACCCCAAAGAAGTGCTCAGCGGCTACATCCGCTCGAAGATCCGCATCTCCCGCGACCTGCCCCACGCCTCCAAGGTGTTTGCCAGCGAGATCATGCACGGTGCACCGCACCTCTCGCCCAACCAGGTGCAGCAGCTCAACGACCAGGCGCGGCACAACATCGAGTGCATCCAGCACTGGATCGAGCGCAAGCAGATCGCCCCGGTCGACCCGCACCACCTGATGTTCAGCATCTGGGCGGCGACGCAGACCTACGCCGACTTCGACTGGCAGATCTCCGTGGTCACCGGCAAGCCCAAGCTGGCCGACAGTGACTATGACGCGGCAGCCGAGACCATCATCCGGCTGGTGCTCAAAGGCTGCGAGCCCGAGACAGACTGATAGAAAAGGGCCGCTTCGCACCCTGATCACCGCACAAGGCCGCGATCAGGGCGCGAAGCGGCCCTTGGATCGAATACTTACGCTGCTACGCCAGCATCGGCCTTAAGCCCCGCCTCCTCGATCGCACTGATCGCGCATTGCTCGTCGATATCCGACGTATCTCCGCTGATCCCTACAGCACCTAGCACCTTGCCTGCCTGATCACGAATCAGCACACCACCGGGCGCCGGCACCACCGGGCTTTCGCCCAGACCATTGAGCGCGGCGAAGAACGCCGGGCGCTGCTGCGCATCCAGCGCCAGCAGGCGCGAGCCCTTGCCCAGGGCGACGGCCCCCCAGGCCTTGCCCATGGCCACCTGCGGCCGCAGCAGGCTGGCACCATCCTCGCGCTGCAGCGCCAGCAGGTGCCCGCCCGCGTCCAGTACCGCCACCGTCAAGGGGGCGGCGTTGATCTTGCGACCCGCTGCCAGCGCGGCGTTTACCAGGCTGACGGCGACTTTGAGGGTCAATGCGTTCATGGAAAGGTCCTCTTCTTGTTGTGAGAAGCCCTGAGGGCAGTTGAAAACCGGATAGTGACAATAGAACACAACGGCCAGAATTTTTGTATACAATATTTTTAGACTATCGTGCACGATCAGACGAAACGCCGTTTTCACAGGCTTCCCGACGAAAGCCACCCTTGCTGATGAAAATGGATTGACCTAAGGCGCCGAGCGTGAATACACTCTGTCGCAACGCAAGTTGTATACAATTACAAAATCGATGAGGCACAAACCATGAGCAAAATGAGAGCAATCGATGCAGCCGTTCTGGTCATGCGCCGTGAAGGTGTAGATACCGCGTTCGGCATCCCGGGGGCTGCTATCAACCCGCTGTACTCGGCCCTGAAGAAAGTCGGTGGCATCGATCACGTCCTCGCTCGCCACGTCGAAGGCGCTTCCCACATGGCCGAGGGTTACACCCGCGCCAACCCGGGCAACATCGGTGTGTGCATTGGCACCTCCGGCCCTGCCGGTACCGACATGGTGACCGGTCTGTACAGCGCTTCGGCCGACTCCATCCCAATTCTCTGCATCACCGGCCAAGCGCCTCGTGCTCGCCTGCACAAGGAAGACTTCCAGGCCGTTGACATCACCAACATCGTCAAGCCGGTCACCAAGTGGGCCACTACCGTTCTGGAGCCAGGCCAGGTGCCTTACGCCTTCCAGAAGGCCTTCTACGAAATGCGCACTGGCCGTCCAGGCCCTGTGTTGATCGACCTGCCGTTCGACGTGCAGATGGCCGAAATCGAATTCGACATCGACGCCTACGAACCGCTGCCGGTCCACAAGCCATCCGCCAGCCGCGTCCAGGCTGAAAAAGCCCTGGCCATGCTCAACGAAGCCGAGCGTCCGCTGATCGTTTCCGGCGGTGGCGTGATCAACGCCGATGCCAGCGAAAAACTGGTCGAGTTCGCCGAACTGACCGGCGTACCGGTCATCCCGACCCTGATGGGCTGGGGCACCATTCCTGACGACCACCCACAGATGGTCGGCATGGTCGGTCTGCAGACTTCGCACCGCTACGGCAACGCCACCCTGCTCAAGTCCGACCTGGTGTTCGGTATCGGTAACCGCTGGGCCAACCGCCACACCGGTTCCGTCGACGTCTACACCGAAGGCCGCAAGTTCGTTCACGTGGACATCGAACCGACCCAGATCGGTCGTGTATTCACCCCGGACCTGGGCATCGTTTCCGACGCAGGCGCCGCATTGGATGCCTTCCTGGAAGTGGCCCGCGAGTGGAAAGCCGCCGGCAAGCTCAAGTGCCGTCGCGAGTGGCTGGAAGACTGCCAGCAGCGCAAGTCGAGCCTGCAGCGCAAGACCCACTTCGACAACGTGCCGGTCAAGCCGCAGCGCGTCTACGAAGAAATGAACCAGGTCTTCGGCAAGGACACCTGCTACGTCAGCACCATCGGTCTGTCGCAGATCGCCGGCGCCCAGTTCCTGCACGTGTACAAACCACGCCACTGGATCAACTGCGGTCAGGCCGGCCCACTGGGCTGGACCATCCCGGCTGCCCTGGGTGTGGTCAAGGCGGACCCTTCGCGCAAAGTGGTCGCGCTGTCCGGTGACTACGACTTCCAGTTCATGATCGAAGAGCTGGCGGTAGGCGCCCAGTTCAACCTGCCGTACGTCCATGTGCTGGTGAACAACGCCTACCTGGGTCTGATCCGTCAGGCGCAGCGTGGCTTCGACATGGATTACTGTGTACAACTGGCGTTCGAGAACATCAACGCCACCGAAGCAGGCAGCTACGGCGTCGATCACGTGGCCGTGGTCGAGGGTCTGGGCTGTAAGGCACTGCGCGTGTTCGAACCGGCCGAAATCGCCCCTGCCCTGCTCAAGGCGCAGAAGATGGCCGAAGAGTTCCGCGTGCCGGTGGTGGTAGAAGTGATCCTCGAACGCGTGACCAACATTTCCATGGGTACCGAAATCAACGCGGTCAACGAGTTCGAAGACCTCGCCCTGGTCGGCAACGACGCACCTACCGCGATCTCGCTGCTGGACTGACCGCCTGACGCCCCCGCGCCGGCTGTGCCGGGGGCCTTCTTCTGCAAGGAGACAACCATGCCTCGCTTCGCTGCCAACCTGTCCATGCTGTTCACCGAGCAGGACTTCCTGGCCCGCTTCAAGGCCGCCGCCGACGCTGGCTTCAGCGGTGTCGAATACCTCTTCCCGTACGATTTCAGCGCCGCCGAGATCAAGCAGCAACTCGACGCACACGGCCTGACCCAGGTGCTGTTCAACCTGCCGGCCGGCGACTGGGGCAAAGGCGAGCGCGGCATCGCGTGCACCCCTGAGCGCGTCGAAGAGTTCCGCGCCGGTGTCGACAAGGCCATCGAATACGCCAAGGTACTGGGCAACACCCAGGTCAACTGCCTGGCCGGCATCCGCCCACAAGGTCCGGACTGCGCCACCGTACGCAAGACCTTCGTCGACAACCTCAAGTACGCCGCCGACAAGCTCAAGGCTGCAGGTATCCGCCTGGTCATGGAAATGATCAACACCCGTGACATTCCGGGCTTCTACCTGAACACCACCAAGCAGGCCCTGGAGATCCAGGCCGAAGTCGGCAGCGACAACCTGTTCCTGCAGTACGACATCTATCACATGCAGATCATGGAAGGTGACCTGGCTCGCACCATGGAAGCCAACCTGAAGCTGATCAACCACATCCAGCTGGCCGACAACCCCGGCCGCAACGAACCAGGCACCGGCGAGATCAACTATCGCTTCCTGTTCGAGCACCTGGACCGCATCGGTTACCAGGGCTGGGTGGGCGCGGAATACAAGCCGCTGACCACCACCGAGGCAGGCCTGGGCTGGTTGAAGACGCACAACGCAATCTAAAAGCTGAGTACAGCCCTGTGGGACACACCAGACAGTGTGGGGGCGGGTTCACCCGCGAACACCGGCAAAGCCGGTGCCATCCACCGAAGTGTCTGCTTCGCGGGTAAACCCGCCCCCACAGTGACCGCCGCTCACTTGAGATTCCTACAAATACAAAGAGGCACATTGTCATGGCTAAAATCGGTTTCATCGGCACCGGCATCATGGGCAACCCAATGGCCCAGAACCTGCAAAAAGCAGGTCACAGCCTGTTCGTCTCCACTCACCACGACGCCGCCCCGGCCAACCTGGTCGCCGCTGGCGCCGTTGCCCTGGCCAACCCGAAGGAAGTGGCCCAGGAAGCCGAGTTCATCATCGTCATGGTTCCGGACACCCCGCAAGTCGAGTCCGTCCTGTTCGGTGAGAACGGCGTGGCCGAAGGCGCAGGCCCGAACAAGGTCGTGATCGACATGAGTTCGATCTCCCCCACCGCCACCAAAGTCTTCGCCGAGAAGATCAAGGCTACCGGCGCTGCCTACCTGGATGCCCCGGTCTCCGGTGGTGAAGTCGGCGCCAAGGCCGGCACCCTGAGCATCATGGTCGGCGGCTGCCCGAAGGCCTTCGAACGCGCACTGCCACTGTTCGAAGCCATGGGCAAGAACATCACCCGCGTCGGCGGCAACGGCGACGGCCAGACCGCCAAGGTCGCCAACCAGATCATCGTCGCCCTGAACATCCAGGCCGTCGGTGAAGCCCTGCTGTTCGCTGCCAAGAACGGCGCGGATCCTGCCAAGGTTCGTGAAGCGCTGATGGGTGGCTTCGCCTCCTCGAAGATCCTCGAAGTTCACGCCGAGCGCATGATCAAGGGCACCTTCGACCCAGGCTTCCGCATCAACCTGCACCAGAAGGACCTGAACCTGGCCCTGCAAGGCGCCAAGGAGCTGGGCATCAACCTGCCCAACACCTCCAACGCCCAGCAAGTGTTCAGCACCTGCGTCGCCCTGGGCGGCGGCAACTGGGACCACTCGGCGCTGATCAAAGGCCTGGAGCACATGGCCAACTTCTCGATCCGCGACGACAAGTAAAACCGTTGTAGACGTCTCTGGCCTCCTCGCGGACAAAGCCGCTCCCACAAGGTTCATCGCTGAACCTGAAGGCATCGCAAGCCTGTAGGAGCGGCTTCAGCCGCGAACAAGCCAACACCTGTGAACCTGCGACCACAGGCTCACGCGGTGTCACCGAGCAACACCCGCCCCTGGTTCGGCCTGCACGGAGGCAGTTCCAGGGGCGTTTTCGATTCTGCAGAACAATAAGATTTTGGGAGCCTGCCATGTCGGTCGATCCACAAAAAATTCTCCGCGAGCTGTTCGACACAGCCATCGCCGCCGCTCACCCCCGCCAGGTCCTGGAACCCCACCTGCCCGCCGACCGCACCGGCCGCGTCATCGTCATCGGTGCCGGCAAGGCTGCCGCGGCCATGGCCGAAGTGGTCGAGAAGAGCTGGAAGGGCGAGGTGTCCGGCCTGGTCGTGACCCGCTACGGTCATGGCGCCAATTGCCAGAAGATCGAGGTGGTCGAAGCCGCCCACCCAGTTCCCGATGCCGCCGGCCTGGCCGTGGCCAAGCGCGTGCTCGAACTGGTCAGCAACCTCACAGAAGACGACCGGGTGATCTTCCTGCTCTCCGGCGGTGGCTCGGCCCTGCTGGCCCTGCCCGCCGAAGGCCTGACCCTGGCCGATAAGCAGCAGATCAACAAAGCCCTGCTCAAGTCCGGCGCCACCATCGGCGAGATGAACTGCGTGCGCAAGCACCTCTCGGCGATCAAGGGTGGCCGCCTGGCCAAGGCCTGCTGGCCTGCCACGGTCTACACCTACGCAATCTCCGACGTACCGGGCGACCTGGCCACGGTCATCGCCTCCGGCCCCACCGTGGCCGACCCGAGCACCTCGGCCGATGCCCTGGCCATCCTCAAGCGCTACAACATCGAAGCGTCCCAGGCGGTCATCGACTGGCTCAACAACCCGGCGTCGGAAACCGTCAAGGCCGACGACCCGGCACTGGCGCGCAGCCACTTCAAGCTGATCGCCAAACCTCAGCAGTCCCTGGAGGCCGCAGCGGTCAAGGCACGTCAGGCAGGCTTCAGCCCGCTGATCCTGGGCGATCTTGAAGGCGAATCGCGCGAAGTGGCCAAGGTCCATGCCGGCATTGCCCGTCAAATCGTGCTGCACGGCCAGCCACTCAAGGCGCCCTGCATCATCCTTTCCGGCGGCGAGACCACCGTCACCGTGCGCGGCAACGGTCGCGGCGGGCGCAATGCCGAGTTCCTGCTGAGCCTCACCGAGAACCTCAAAGGCCTGGCGGGCGTGTATGCCCTGGCCGGTGACACCGACGGCATCGACGGCTCCGAAGAAAACGCCGGCGCCATCATGACCCCGGACAGCTACGCCAACGCCGAGGCCCTGGGCCTGTCGGCATCCGACGAGCTGGACAACAACAACGGCTATGGCTACTTCGCCGCACTGGATGCGCTGATCGTCACCGAGCCGACCCGCACCAACGTCAACGACTTCCGTGCCATCCTGATCCTCGAGACCCAGCCATCATGACGCCTGATAAGAAAGTCAAAATCCTCGCGACCCTCGGCCCTGCGATCAAAGGCATCGATGACATTCGCCAGCTGGTCGAGGCCGGGGTGAACATCTTCCGCCTGAACTTCAGCCACGGCGAGCACGCCGACCACGCCTTGCGCTACCAGTGGATCCGCGAAGTCGAGCAGCAACTGAACTACCCCCTGGGCATCCTCATGGACCTGCAGGGGCCAAAACTGCGCGTTGGCCGCTTCGCCGATGGCAAGATCCAGCTGCAACGCGGCCAGGCCCTGCGCCTGGACCTGGACAAGACCCCGGGCGACGATCGCCGGGTCAACCTGCCGCACCCGGAAATCATCGCTGCGCTGGAGCCGGGCATGGACCTGCTGCTCGACGACGGCAAGCTGCGCCTGCGAGTGACTGCCAAGCACAGCGATGCCATCGACACCGAAGTGCTCGCCGGCGGTGAGCTGTCCGACCGCAAAGGCGTGAACGTGCCCCAGGCCGTGCTCGACCTCAGCCCGCTGACCGAAAAAGACCGCCGCGACCTGGCCTTCGGCCTGGACCTGGGCGTGGACTGGGTCGCCCTGTCGTTCGTCCAGCGTCCTGAGGACATCGTCGAGGCCCGCCAACTGATCGGCGACCGCGCCTACCTGATGGCCAAGATCGAGAAGCCTTCGGCCGTCGAGCAACTGCAAGCGATCGCCGAGCTGTCCGACGCGATCATGGTTGCCCGTGGCGACCTGGGCGTGGAAGTGCCGGCCGAGAGCGTGCCGCAGATCCAGAAACGCATCATCGACACTTGCCGCCAGCTCGGCCGTCCGGTGGTGGTGGCCACGCAGATGCTCGAGTCCATGCGCTTCTCCCCTGCCCCGACCCGCGCCGAGGTCACCGACGTGGCCAACGCCGTGGCCGAAGGCACCGACGCGGTCATGCTGTCGGCCGAGACCGCTTCGGGTGAATACCCGCTGGAAGCGGTGCAGATGATGAGCAAGATCATCCGTCAGGTGGAGAACGGCCCGGACTACCAGGCCCAGCTCGATGTCGGTCGTCCCAAGGCCGAAGCCACGGTGTCGGATGCCATCAGCTGCGCGATTCGTCGCATCAGCGGCATCCTGCCAGTGGCCGTGCTGGTCAACTACAGCGAGTCGGGCTCCTCGACCCTGCGCGCTGCGCGCGAGCGTCCACGTGCACCGATCCTCAACCTGACACCGAACCTGGCCACCGCCCGTCGCCTGAGCGTGACCTGGGGCGTGCATTCGGTGGTCAATGATCGTCTGCGTCAGGTCGACGAGATCTGCTCCACGGCCCTGGAGATCGCCCAGGCTCAAGGCATGGCCAGCCGTGGCGACACGCTGCTGATCACCGCCGGTGTGCCTTTCGGCAAGCCAGGGACGACTAATACCCTGCGGATCGAGACGCTGGCCTGATACACCCTGGGGGCGCTAAGCGCCCCTTTCGCAGGCTTCGCCTGCTCCCACAGGTACCTAAAGGTGTGCGACCTTGTGGGGGCTGGCGAGGCTTGCGATGGAGGGCACCACCCTCCCCATGACCAACCAACTGGCGGAAAACCCGAGGCCCAAACGAGGCCCACCGCTACCCATCCACCTCACTGACTGCCCCATGTACACCAAGAATTTCGTCAACCCGTGCCCCGACTGGGCCACGGCCTTGCTCAACGGCTTCAGCCAGGTCCTGCTGCTGCGCAATCCTTTTTGCGGCCTGTGCTGCCTGCTGGCCCTTCTGCTGACCGCCCCGAACCTGGTCGGCGGAGCCTTGCTCGGTGCCCTGGCCGGCCTGCTCACCGCCCAACGTCGCGGTTATGAACGCGCCGACCGCCAGGCCGGACTGTACAGCTACAACGGTGTGCTGATCGGTATCCTGATCGCCGCCCTGCTGCCCTGGTCGGCCATCGTACCGCCGCTGATCATCGCCGCCGGTGGTCTCTCCAGCATCCTCACGCACCAATGGCGCAAGCGCGGCGGCAAACTGCTCATCGCCTATACCGCACCCTTCGTGCTGCTGGGCTGGGGCACCCTGTTGCTGACAGAACCGATGCCCGCCTTGTACACCGAGGCCAACCCGCTTTACGCCCTGCTGCGTGGCGTAGGCCAGATCTTCCTGCTGGACAATCCGTTGGCCGGCCTGCTGATCGTCATCGGCATGCTCGTGGCCAACCCCTACGCCACGCTCTGGGCCTTGCTGGGCTCGGCCATCGGCGGCGGCGTGGCGCTGCTGGCAGGTGAAGCCCAAGCGGCCTGGATGGGATTGTTCGGTTTCAATGCTGCGCTCGCCGCCCTAGCCTTCAGCCGCCAGGGCGAGCGCCCTTGGGTGACCCTGCTGGCCATTGCCGTGGCCTTGCTGCTGCAACCTGTCTTCAACCTGATGCCGATCGCCAGCCTAACCGCCCCCTTCGTCACCGCTTGCTGGCTGATGCATGTGGGCAGCCATCTGCAGCAACTGAGCCAACGCCGCAACGCCGATCGCTTGCACAGCTAAAACACAGCCCCTAGGCTCTGCCCATCGCACAATGGAACGAGCCCATGGAAAACCCTGCGAGCCTGCGCGAGCGGCTCTACGTCGTCGTCTTCCAGACCGACACCGTCGCCGGCCGACGCTTCGACAAAATCCTGCTCTTGATCATCCTCGCCAGCCTGGTGACGGTGATCCTCGATAGCATCGACGAAGTCCACCAGGGCTACGCCGGCCTGCTGGCCATGATCGAGTGGGGCTTCACGGCGATCTTCCTGGTGGAGTACCTGGCCCGGCTGTACTGCTCGCCCAAGCCCCTGCGCTATGCCTTCAGTTTCTACGGGCTGGTCGATTTGCTGGCGATCGTGCCGGGAATCATCGCGCTGTACTACAGCGACGCCCAGTACCTGCTGATCGTGCGGGTCATCCGGATGCTGCGGATCTTCCGCGTGCTCAAGCTCAGCCCCTACCTCAAGCAGGCCCATTACCTGCTGGCAGCGCTGCAGGGCAGCAAGCAGAAGATCATCGTCTTTCTGGTGAGCGTCTCCACACTGGTGACGGTGTTCGGCACTCTGATGTATGTGGTCGAAGGCCCTGAACATGGCTTCACCAGCATTCCCAAAGGCATCTACTGGGCCATCGTTACCCTCACCACCGTGGGCTTCGGCGACATCGTGCCCAAGACCCCGCTGGGCCAGGTACTGTCGTCGCTGGTGATGATTACCGGTTACTCGATCATCGCGGTGCCTACCGGCATCTTCACCGCCGAACTGGCCAATGCCTTGCGCGGCGAACAGCTGCAACACGACTGCCCTACCTGTCGCAAGAACACCCACGACCATGGCGCCGCATTCTGCTCACGCTGCGGCAATGCATTGTTCCCGAAAAACGAATAAGCAAAGAGCCATTTGGTCTTTAGACGTCCAAGAACCAAAGGTTATAGTCGCTGGCAAATTGCCAAACATTTGAACCAGAACAAGGATTGCTTCGTGAAAAAGCTCTTCACCGCCTCGCTGCTCGCCGCAGGACTCGCCCTGGGCAACCTGGCCCAGGCCGCTCCGACCCTGCTGAACGTGTCTTATGACGTGATGCGCGACTTCTACAAGGACTACAACCAGGCGTTCCAAAAGCATTGGGAAGCCGAGCACAATGAAAAGGTCAATGTGCAGATGTCCTTCGGCGGTTCGAGCAAGCAGGCCCGGGCGGTGATCGATGGCCTGCCGGCCGACGTCATCACCATGAACATGGCCACCGACATCAATGCCCTGGCCGACAACGGCAAGCTGGTCCCGGACAACTGGGTTTCGCGCCTGCCGAACAACAGCGCGCCCTTCACTTCGGCCACCGTGTTCATCGTGCGCAAGGGCAACCCCAAGGCCCTGAAGGACTGGCCAGACCTGCTCAAGGACGGCGTGCAGGTGATCGTGCCCAACCCCAAGACCTCGGGTAACGGCCGCTACACCTACCTCTCCGCCTGGGGCTATGTGCTCAAGCAGGGCGGCGACGAAGCCAAGGCCCGCGACTTCGTCGGCAAGCTGTTCAAGCAGGCGCCGGTACTCGATACCGGCGGTCGCGCCGCCACCACGACCTTCATGACCAACCAGATCGGCGATGTGCTGGTGACCTTCGAGAACGAGGCCGAGATGATCGCCCGCGAGTTCGGTCGCGACCAGTTCGAAGTGGTCTACCCGAGCGTGTCGGCCGAGGCCGAACCACCGGTGAGCGTGGTCGACAAGGTGGTCGAGCGCAAGAAGTCCCGCCCCATGGCCGAGGAGTACCTCAAATACCTGTGGTCGCCGGCGGCCCAAGAGATCGCTGCGCAGAACTACCTGCGCCCGCGTGATGCCACCGTACTGGCCAAGTACACCGACCGTTTCCCGAAAGTCGACTTCCTGTCGGTGGAGAAGACCTTCGGTGACTGGCGCACCGTGCAGAAGACCCACTTCAACGACGGCGGCGTGTTCGACCAGATCTACACCAGCAATTAACTGAAAAGGGGGCTTCGAGCCCCCTATTTCATGCTGTGCACAGGTTCCCCCGCTGTACCCGCAAAAGGACCGGCACGGCGTGCGTCAGGCCTGCTGACGGAACACCAGCGCCTTCAGCCCACCTTCCGGGTCCGCATCTGGAAACTCTGGCGGGTTGTCCAACCGCTCGACGAAGGCCAGCCCCGGCGCATGCTCGGCCATGCCCTCGATCAGAAAGTCCGGCCCGATGCCTGGGTCGTTGACGCAGGCCAGTACCGTTCCCCCTTCCATCAACAATTCTGGCAAGCGTCGCAGGATCTTGGCGTAGTCCTGGGTCAGGACGAAACTGCCCCTCTGGAAGGTGGGCGGGTCGATGATGATCAGGTCATAAGGCCCGTACTTGCGCACCTTGCCCCAGGACTTGAACAACTCATGGCCCAGGTACGCGACGCGGGATGGGTCATGGTCATTGAGCCGGTGGTTCTCCCGTCCCCGGGACAACGCAGCCTTGGCCATGTCCAGGTTGACCACCTGCTGCGCGCCGCCAGCGATCGCCGCCACCGAGAACCCACAGGTGTAGGCGAACAGGTTGAGCACCCGCTTGCCGGTGGCCTGCTCGCGCACCCAACGACGTCCGTAGCGCATGTCGAGGAATAGCCCGTTGTTCTGGCGCACCCCCAGGTCAAGCAGGTACTTGAGGCCATCCTCCACCACCGCGCGTTGCTGGCAAGGCTCGCCGAGCAGCCACTGACCGGGGCTGTCGGGCAGGTAACGGTGCTGGATGAGGATGGCCTGGCCGGCCCATTGCGGGCGCTCAGCGAGGTTGCGCAGCATCGCTTCCAGTTCGGCCAACTGACCCTCGGGCGGCTCGCGGAACAGCGCCACCAGCAGCACGCCATCCAGCCAATCGACCGTGATCTGCTCAAGCCCCGGCCAGCAGCGGCCACGGCCGTGGAACAGGCGGCGGGTCTCTTGCGGGGCGGGGTCGAGGGCTGCGAGCAGATGCTGCTCGAGGGTAGGGATCGGCGAGGTCATGATCGGGTCGCAAGCAAAAAAGAAGGCATTCTACCTAATAGTGCTTACTTGAGCGTTGGAGCCGCCAATCACTGTCCCTTCACCGCGATCCTGGCCGAACGGAACCACCACCCCTGCTGCATCCCCGCTGCAGCCAGCAGGATCGCCGCTACGCCCAGCCACTGCAACGGCGCCAGTCGATGGTCGAAGGCCACCCAATCGACCAGGATCGCCGCAATGGGGTAGATGAACGACAGCGCCCCCGTCAGAGCGGTGGGCAGACGCTGGATAGCGCTGTACAGCAGCACGTACATCACGCCAGTGTGCACAACCCCCAAGGTCAACAGGCTGGCCAGCGCCGACGTCTCGCCCGGCAGCCCCTCACCGCCCACCCACGGTGCCAGCAGCAGGATGCCGGTAGTCACCTGCACCAGCGCGATCATGTGCGGCGGCGTTCCGCTCAGGCGCTTGATGATCAGCGCGGCCACGGCATAGAGAAAGGCCGCACCCAAGGCCAGAACGATGCCCAACAGGTACTCGCCTGCCCCGCCCTGGCCATTGCCATGGGCACTGACGATGGCCAGCATGCCGAGAAAGGCCAGGCTCAGCCAGGCCATCTTGGGCAAGGTGATCTTTTCCCCCAAGAACAACGCCGCCAGCCCCACGAGCATGAACGGCTGCACGTTGTAGACCGCCGTGCCAATGGCAATCGAGGCCTTGGAGTACGAGGCGAACAGCAACACCCAGTTGCCGACGATGGCCATGCCACTGGCCACCGCCAGCAGAAAGGTGGTGCGCGTCAGTACCCCGGGTTTGAGAAAGCCCATGGCAGCGCAGATCAGCAACAACGTGACGGCGCCGAATACGCAGCGCCAGAACACCACGTCCAGCACCGGTTGTCCGGACACCAGCACGAACCAACCGATGGTCCCGGAAATCAGCATGGCGGCGACCATTTCCAGCGAGCCACGGCGCAACGAATTGTCCATCTCACACCTCCTGTCGAACATGGCCACAGTATGCCCAGGGGCCTGCAACCGCAAACTTGTACACAAGAATGTCACCTAAGGTGTCATTTTTGTGTGCACTCCTGTCCATCATCGACCCACTCTCCTACACACTTCTCACTTTCAAGTCTGACCAATCGATCAACTAACAACGATCGCAAAAAATAAAACCTGTTCATTTGGTCAACATATATTTCGCTTATTTCATTGACTTAACTTTCAATAGGTTAAGTTGCAAAAAGCCATGTTCTCAAAGTTGCGTCATGCCTGGCATGGAAGTCGCTTTCATGTGCTCATGTTTTGTATACAAACCAAACAAAACATACATACAAGAACTCGCAGCGCCTGCCCTCCCTATCAGGCCGTTGCGCCCAGAACCCAGTGATGCCAACGCTGCACCGACGAGATGGCGAGCCCGTGCGCTGCCCGCTCATCGCAGTCCACGCGCATCAGGAGCGTGTCGAATGAGTACCAGCCTCAACCTAGCCCCTGAACTATCCGTTGCCAGCACCGCTTTCCCCTCCCGTCCATTAAACGGTCCTTCGCCGGACCTTGAGCTCAGCCCTCGCCTGCATAACCGCGACCTCGCCCCTACCCGTATCGAGGGTCGTCGATGGGGCCGCTACAGCATCTTCGCGCTGTGGACCAATGACGTGCACAACATCGCCAACTATTCCTTCGCCATGGGGCTGTTCGCCCTGGGCCTGGGCGGCTGGCAGATTCTGCTGTCCCTCGCGATCGGTGCGGCGTTGGTGTACTTCTTCATGAACCTGTCCGGCTACATGGGACAGAAAACCGGCGTGCCGTTCCCGGTCATCAGTCGCATCGCCTTCGGCATCCATGGCGCGCAGATACCGGCGCTGATCCGAGCGGTGATCGCCATCGCCTGGTTCGGTATCCAGACCTACCTGGCGTCGGTGGTGCTGCGGGTACTGCTCACCGCCGTCTGGCCGCAGCTGGCCGCCTACGACCACAACAGCCTGCTCGGCCTGTCAAGCCTGGGCTGGTTGTGCTTCGTGGCGATCTGGCTGGTGCAGTTGGTGATCCTTGCCTACGGCATGGAGATGGTGCGCCGCTACGAGGCCTTCGCGGGCCCGGTGATTCTGCTGACCGTGGCGAGCCTGGCCGGATGGATGTACTTCCAGGCCGACGCCCGCATTGCCTGGTCGGTGGCCGAACCGCTGACCGGCTACGAGATGTGGCGCAACATCTTTGCCGGCGGCGCGCTGTGGTTGGCCATCTATGGCACCCTGGTCTTGAATTTCTGTGATTTCGCTCGCTCCTCACCATGCCGCAAGACCATCCGTGTGGGCAACTTCTGGGGCCTGCCGGTCAACATCCTGGTGTTCGCCACCATCACCGCAGTGCTGTGCGGCGCGCAGTTCCAGATCAACGGCCAGGTGATCGACAGCCCCACCCAGATCGTCGCCTCCATCCCCAGCACCCTCTTCCTGGTGCTGGGCTGCCTGGCGTTTTTGATCGTCACCGTGGCGGTGAACATCATGGCCAACTTCGTCGCTCCGGCGTTCGTGCTCAGCAACCTGGCGCCGCGCCATTTGAACTTCCGCCGCGCCGGCTTGATCAGCGCCACCCTGGCAGTGCTGATCCTGCCCTGGAACCTCTACAACAGCCCACTGGTGATCGTGTACTTCCTGTCGGGCCTGGGCGCCCTGCTCGGTCCACTGTATGGCGTGATCATGGCGGACTACTGGCTGCTGCGAAAAGGCCAGGTCAACGTGCCGGAGCTCTATAGCGAAAACCCCGCCGGGGCCTACTTCTATACCCGCGGCATCAACCTGCGCGCCGTCGCCGCTTTCCTGCCGGCCGCCCTGCTGGCCATCGTGCTGGCCCTGGTGCCCAACTTCCACAGCGTCGCACCGTTCTCCTGGCTGATCGGGGCGGGCACCGCAGCCACCCTCTACCTGCTGGTTGCCCCGCGCAACCGCCAGTACCTCGACGTCAGCGGTGAAGCCATCGCCGTTGACCACAGCAGCCATTGATAGGGACATCCTCATGCGTATCCTGATTGCCAACGTCAACACCACCACCGCCATCACCGACGCCATCGCCGAACAGGCACGCAGCGTGGCATCCCCCGGTACCGAGATCGTCGGCCTCACGCCGTGGTTTGGCGCGGAGTCCGTTGAAGGCAACTTCGAGAGCTATCTTGCCGCCATCGCCGTGATGGACCGGGTGCTCAATTTCGATCAGCCCTACGATGCGGTGATCCAGGCTGGCTATGGCGAGCATGGCCGCGAAGGCCTGCAGGAGTTGCTCGATGTACCGGTGGTGGACATCACCGACGCCGCTGCCAGTACCGCCATGTATCTGGGCCACAAGTACTCGGTGGTAACCACGCTGGACCGCACCGTGCCGCTGATCGAGGACCGCCTAAAGCTCTCGGGCCTGTACGATCGCTGCGCCTCGGTCCGTGCCAGCGGCCTTGCAGTGCTCGACCTGGAGGCTGATCCGCAGCGTGCCGTGCAAGCGATCGTCGAGCAGGCCGAACGTGCGGTGCGTGAAGACAAGGCGGAAGTGATCTGTCTGGGATGTGGCGGCATGGCCGGGCTCGATGAACAGATCCGTCAACGTACCGGGGTGCCGGTGGTGGATGGGGTCAGTGCAGCGGTGAGCATCGCCGAATCGCTGGTGAGGCTGGGCTTGAGCACCTCGAAAGTGCGTACCTATGCGACACCGCGTGCGAAGAAAGTGGTGGGTTGGCCGATGATGTTCGGACGTTAAGGCCTCGCTGTGCGCCGTCCTCGCTTCCACAGCAGCAGTGGAAGCGACGACGGCGCCAACATCCTCACCTTCCGTGCACAGGTCGATCACGGCGCAAGAACAGGCACACCCCCATGACCATCGCAAACGTCTTCCAAGGCATGACGTCAATGCCATGAAACGTCTCGAGATGTACGTAGAAAATGCTGCCCAGCCCTCCCATGAACAAGGCGATGCCCAGCCATTTGCGCAGTCCGGGCGCTTTCATCCGTCGGTCGATGAACAATGCCACGATGAACATCAATACGATTTGCAATGGATCTTCAAACATAGGGCTCAGTACTTGAAGATCATTGAAATGGATGAATGCCGAGGCCCGATGCCACTGCGAACGCTGGCATCGATACCGATCAACCGGTCGCCTGCGTAATAACGCAGCAAACGTTCAGCGACGAACGCGAGGGTATCGACTTTGGTTGCTACAGCGATCCGCGCACGCAAGACGGCGCCAGAGATCGCGTCAGTTAACGTGCACCGCTGATCATTGAGCGCGCCGTATTGTCCACGGTTCAGCGGCTGTGAAATCACCACTTTCATGAGGCAGGGTAGTTCCCTTGCCTGCATCCGGTCATAGAGCTTCATTGCTCTTTCGATGATGCGATTGTTTATCTGCCGTGCCACGTCGAAGGAAAGCGTCTTTAACTGAGAACGTCGCCTGACCTCGCAGTCCAGAATGTCAAAGACCACATCCCGATAGCCGATCACTCGATAGCTGTTGTTGTTTTGCATGCACCTACCCTTGCGTTCAAAGTCATCGCTGGAACGCAGAAGGTGCCTTGCCAGAGGCGCGAGCAATACCCGCCGTTTCGTTGTTTACCGCATGATTTTTCCAAGCCGGCAATGAGGCTAATTTCCCTAAGACACAGATGCCTCAGTCATCGCGCGTCAGCACTTCCAGCAACTCGATTTCGAACGTCAGGTCGGAATGGGGCGGGATCGACCCTACGTTGCGCTCGCCATATCCCAAATGCGCCGGCACCATCAGCTTGCGCTTGCCGCCAACGCGCATGCCCATCAGGCCCTGGTCCCAGCCTTTGATGACTCGACCGGTCCCGATCACACACTGAAACGGCTTGCCTCGCGACCAGGACGAATCGAACTCGCTGCCATCGGCCAGCCAGCCGGTGTACTGGGTGGTGATCAGCGCGCCCTTGACCACGGCCTTGCCGTCGCCTTCCTGGATATCGATGATTTGCAGTTCGCTGCTCATGGCGGTTTCCTCGAAGCGGATTTCGTGGCCGCCCTTTTCTCAGGAATGCGCCGCTTTGGCAAGACGTCGTGGCGCCTCGTGCTGGCGCATCGACCACAGCACGCCGCCAATCACCAGGATGATCGCTGCGGCTTCAAGCAGGGTCGGCCCGGAATGCCGCCAAAGGAAGGCATAGAGCAAAGCGAACAGCGTCTCGAAGACGATCAGTTGCCCACTCAAGGTCAGCGGCAGGCGCCTTGAGGCGGCGTTCCAGAAGGCGGTGGCCAACCAGGACCCGAATACCGCGCAGCCAAGGCATGCCACCCAGAACCACCACCAACGCGAGGCAGGTGCTTGCACCTGCAACTGCTGCGGCTGCCACCCAGCCAATAGCGCGACCATGACCAGGCTCGCCAGGCCAGTCATGACGCCAATCAGTACCGACCACTGATGCCCATCGAAATGCCCGCAACGCTTTAGGCAACGGCTGTTTTGACCGGCGTACCACGTCCAGCACGCCAGCGCCCCCAGGGCGTAGAATAGCCCCAGCAGTTTGTCGGTGACATCGCCGGGGGCGAAAGCGAAGGTTTCCAGATTGATGCACAGCATGCCGGCCAGGATGAGCGCCAAAGGCCCGGCCAGACGTGCCAAGGGGACTGCACCGCTGTCGTTGCGCCCGTACAAGGTGATGGTGAGCGGGAGAATGCCGACGATCAACGAAGCCGGCGCAACGCCCAGGTGTTGAATGGCCGCAGCCAGGCAGATGAAATACACGAGGTTGCCGACCACCGCCAGACGCAAGAGCATCCACACATCCTGCAGGGTCAGCCGACGCAGATGCCGAGCCATGGGCAACAGCATCAAAAGCGAAAGCACGCCGACCATCAGGTAGCGCACTGTGCTGAGCAGCATCGGGCTGAACTCCGGCAACAACTCCGGAACCATGATCACCCCGCCCCACAACCCACCGGCCATGCCGGCATACATCACACCGCGTTTCACCTGTCTGCTCCTCTTGATCAGACTGGCAGGCTATCGCGAGGCCCCGCTTTGGGCAAAGCTCATTACGCAGGTGTTCGCCGAATGGTTGCTGGTGGTCGCGGGTTAGCCGAGTTGCTCGAACGCTTCCTGGCCGGTCAGTTCCTTGGTCTGGTTGGCGAAGCAGTACCAGGCTGGCTTTTGCTCGACGAAGATCTGCAGGTCGAAGGCCCAGGCTTCGTCGCCATCCAGCAGGCCTACCGGGATGGCGTAGAAATCGTTGGCTTTGAGGCGATAGTACAGGTGCGTGCCGCACTGGCCGCAGAACCCGCGCTGGGCCCAATCAGAGGAGTCGTAGACGCTTGGCGCGCGGCCTTCGATCGTTGGGGGTTGGCTGCAATGGACGACCAGCAGAGGGCCGCCGGTCCACTTGCGACACATGCTGCAGTGGCAGGCGCTGATATGAGTGTTGTCGACGGTGACCTTCAGACGGGTTGCGCCGCAGAGGCAGGTGCCTTGTTTTTCCAGGGACATGGTGGGGCTCCTTGCGTTTGGGACTGGGAAGTATAGGTGGTGGTTTCTTTTGGGCTTGGGCTTTCAGATTGTGTGAATATCCGGTGTTGGTGGTGGCGCCACTGGCGCTTTTCGCCTTTGGCGACCTACTTTTGCTCCGTCTTGGGCAAAAGTAGGCAAAAGCCGCTGGCTCCCACATGCGGCCCGGCGCTTCGCACCGGGTTCCCTCGCTGCGGTGTCTTGCGGGGCTTCTGAGGTCGCGGTTGGGGGTGTCTGGACTATCGCGCATAAAAAGCAACGGCAACGGTTACAAACTAACTATTTTATTGTTCGTTCAGGCCTATTCGCGGGTAAACCCGCTCCTACAGGCACTGCGCCGTTCTCAAGAGCTGCGGTGAGCCTGTGGGAGCGGGTTCACCCGCGAATGGGCCAAAAAGCTCACCACAAAAACCACTGAATGAAACAACGCCAGCCCAGGCGCCGCCTGTAACTTGCGCCCCATCAGCAGGCCGAGCGGAGGTGTCTGGAAGGGAAGGCGCGTAGCGCCCTTCGGCGGTAGCCGAACTGGCGCAGCCAGCCGGAGGCCGCGAGGCCCCGCAAGACACCGCAGCGAGGGAACCCGGTGCGAAGCGCCGGGGCGTATGCCGGGGCGCAGCGGCTTTGGTTACTTTGGCCAAGACCAAAAGTGACCCGCCGTAAGGGCGCAAAGGTGACTAAGCGTCGACAAATCAAACGGATATGCCCACAACTCCCCAATCCACAACCCACTCAGACAAAAATCACCCCACGCAGATACAAAGCCCCCCGCCCACTGATGATCACCCGCCCATTCCCCGGCACTTCACATTCCAGCTGCCCCTTGCGCGCTCCACCCTGCTCACACACCAACCGCCGCTTGCCCAGCCGCTCGGACCAGTAAGGCGCCAGCGATGTATGCGCCGACCCTGTCACCGGGTCTTCATTGACACCAACCTTCGGACCGAACCAGCGGGTAACGAAATCAAACCCACCTCCGGGCGCTGTTACCGCAATTCCTCGTACGTCAAACGCGGACAGCGCCACAAAATCCGGCGTCAGCGTCTTGAGCAGCGCGGCATCGTCGATCACCAGCACAAAGTCGTCCGTGCGATACAGTGCACGGGCACTGGCCAGCCCCAGCGCCTGGAGCAACGCCTGAGGAATATCGACCGCCACCGGCTGCTTGGCCGGAAAGTCCATCGCCAGCAATCCATCGGCACCACGGCTGACACGAAGTTCTCCACTGCGGGTATTGAACCGCAGCACTTCGGCCTGCTCCCCCAACTGCTCGAACAGTACCCAGGCCGCCGCCAGGGTCGCATGCCCACACAGGTCTACTTCAACGGTCGGCGTGAACCAGCGAAGATCGAACGTCTCGCCGTTGCGCACGAAGTACGCGGTCTCGGACAGGTTGTTTTCCTCGGCGATACGCTGCAGCGTCTCGTCGGGCAGCCAATTGTCCAACGGGACCACCGCTGCGGGATTGCCACCAAATGGCGCGG